>NZ_JBFUJN010000023.1:84994-109046 GCF_056401335.1 Rhodococcus sp. P4_F3_2 | reverse complement strand
GGTATCCACCGAGCATTCGCGAGATCGGTGATGCGGTGGGGCTCACCTCCACGTCGTCGGTCGCACATCAACTGCGAACGTTGGAGCGCAAGGGCTTCCTTCGACGCGATCCCAATCGCCCTCGCGCAGTCGATGTTCGAGGTCTCGACGAGGTTGCGGCCGATACCGCCATCGCGTCGGTGTCAAAGCATTCCGGCGAGTACAACAGTGCCGACCCGCTACCGGAGCCGGCGTTCGTCCCCATCCTGGGTCGCATCGCTGCCGGCGGACCGATCCTTGCCGAGGAAGCGGTAGAGGACGTGTTCCCACTCCCCCGCGAACTCGTCGGCCAGGGTTCGCTCTTCATGCTCAAGGTTGTCGGCGAGTCGATGATCGATGCAGCGATCTGCGATGGCGACTGGGTTGTCGTCCGTCAGCAGAACGTCGCGGAGAACGGTGACATCGTGGCCGCCATGATCGACGGCGAAGCCACCGTGAAGACGTTCAAGCGTACGAAGAAGGAGGTGTGGCTGATGCCGCACAACGAACTCTTCGAGCCGATTCCCGGCAACAACGCCGTCATCCTGGGCAAGGTTGTCACCGTCATGCGGAAGATCTGAGTTCGCTCGCACCCTCGATCACAAGACTCTGGGCCCCGGCATCAGCCGGGGCCCAGAGTCTTTTCGTGACGATCAGCGGTCCATCACCCGAATCAGAGATTGAGCGAACGTCCGATGATCTCCTTCATGATCTCGGTTGTGCCACCGTAGATGGTCTGCACACGAGAGTCCATGTACGCCTTTGCAACCGGGTATTCCTTCATGTAGCCGTAGCCTCCGTGCAGCTGGAGGCAGCGGTCGATGAGCTTGACCTGGGCTTCGGTGGTCCACCACTTCGCCATGGCAGCTTCCTGCACGGTCAGCTTCTCGGCATTGAGCTGCTCGATGAACTTGTCCACCAGGATGCGCACTGCCGTGGTCTCCGTTGCCAATTCGGCCAGTACGAATCGGGTGTTCTGGAAGCTGCCGATCGACTTGCCGAATGCCTTGCGGTCGCGGCAGTACTGGATCGTGCTCTCGAGAACCGATTCCATTGCGGCAGCGGCAACGACGGCGATCGAGAGTCGTTCCTGGGGAAGGTTCTTCATCAAGTAGAAGAATCCCATTCCCTCTTCGCCCAGCAGGTTGGCAGCGGGAACGCGTACGTCGGTGAAGCTGAGTTCGGCAGTGTCCTGAGCCTTCATGCCGATCTTGTCGAGGTTGCGTCCACGCTCGAAGCCAGGCATGTCCCGCTCGACCACGAGGAGGCTGAAGCCCTGAGCACCCTTGTCCGGGTCGGTGCACGCGACAACGATGATGATGTCGGCGTTGATTCCGTTGGTGATGAAGGTCTTCGAACCGTTGAGGACCCAGTGGTCCCCGTCGCGAACCGCTTTCGTCTTGATGCCCTGCAAGTCGCTACCGGTACCCGGTTCGGTCATCGCGATCGCCGAGATCAGCTCACCCGACGCGAATCCGGGTAGCCAACGCTGCTTCTGCTCCTCGTTGCTCAACTCCAGGAGGTACGGTGCCACGACGTCGTTGTGCAGCGTGAAGCCGATACCGCTGAACCCACCCTTGGTGGTTTCCTCGGTGATGATCGCGTTGTAGCGGAAATCCTTGACACCGCCGCCGCCGAWTTCCTCAGGGACCGCAGTTCCCAGGAAGCCCTGCTTTCCGGCCTCGACCCAGACGTCACGATCGACGATGTTCTGCTCTTCCCACTTCTCGTGGTTCGGTGCCACGTGCTGTGCCAAGAACTTCTGGTACGACTCCCGGAAGAGTTCATGTTCCGGTTCGAACAGGGTGCGCTCCACGCCGACTCCTTGCAATTCGATATATGGCACTTCAGTGATGTACCCGCTGGGGATATACCCGCTGGGGTGTATTCACTGAGACTGGGCACGCCGAAGTGCGCGGGCCCACGTCACTGCCTCCGACGGTAGAACCTGTTGCGATACCCGTCGATGACCCGAACGATCACGATTCGTGACTGTAGCGGTTATCTGTTACTTAAAGTACGGAATTTGGCGAGATATCGCATGATCGGGTACGCGACGAGGATGCCGATCGATCCCCAGGCGATGCCGCCCAACTCGACCGAACCGATGGTCAGCGTCAAGTTCCCGATGCCGGCGACCAACGCTGCCGCGGCGACCGTGAGGTTGACCGGATCGGTGAAGTCGACCTTCGCTTCCATCCAGATGCGCACACCGAGAATGCCGATGAGGCCGTAGAGAACCATCGTTGCGCCGCCGATGACGCCGTTCGGAACCGTGAAGACCAGTGCGCCGAATTTGGGCGAAAATGCCAGGATCACAGCGGTAGCGGCGGCTACCCAGTACGCGGCGGTCGAGTACACACGCGTCGCTGCCATGACACCGATGTTCTCGGCATACGTGGTGGTTCCGGATCCGCCACCGGCGCCCGCCAAGGTAGTGGCGAGACCGTCGGCAAACAGTGCATTGCCGGCCAGATCGTCGAGGGACTTACCAGTCATGGCGGACACCGCTTTGACATGTCCGACGTTTTCGGCGACCAGAACGATCACCACGGGGAGCGCGAGCACGATCACCGACCAGTCGAACGACGGTCCGTGCAGACTCGGCAGCCCGAACCAGTCCGCTTCGCGCAGAGCGGACACTCGTTCACTGTCGAGTCCGCCGATGACCGCGGCGAAAACCCAGCCGATCACGACGCCGACCAGAATGCCCAGCCGGCCGAGCAACCCGGGACCGACGACCGTGACCAGCAGGATCGAAACGAGCGTCACCGTGGCGATCAGCGGCTGCGATTCGAAGGAGCCGACCGCCGTCGGAGCGAGGTTGAGACCGATCAGCGCGACGACAGCGCCCGTCACCACCGGCGGCATGACGGCGTCGATGACCCGGCTGCCGATCAGACGTACGGCGACGCCGATCAACATCAACACGATGCCGACGGCCATGACGGCACCGAGTTGCGCGGCCGGGCCCGATCCTGCCGACGCTGTCAGCGGGGCGATGAACGCGAAGGACGAACCGAGATAGCTCGGGATCCGGCCCCGGGTGATGAGCAGGAACAGCGCGGTGCCGATACCCGAGAACAGCAGCGTCGTCGTGACGGGGAAGCCGGTGATGGTCGGAACGAGCAGTGTCGCTCCGAACATCGCGATGACGTGTTGCATCCCGATTCCGATGGTGCGCGGCCAACTCAGTCGTTCGTCCGGCGCCACGACGGCTCCGTCGGCGATCCGCTTGCCGTCTCCGTGGACAGTCCAGCCGATTCCGCCGGCCCCGGTCATTGTTTCTCGTTCGATCACAGGTCGAAATACTAGAGGTCAGGCGCTCGGTCTCCGACCGAGACCAACGAAACCAGTTCAGCTGATTGCGTCGGCCGCCGCTTTGCGCGCTGCCACCGGATCACCGGTTGCCAGCACCGCCGCCGCAGCCGCCTCACATTGCGCCATGGTGACTGACCCGACCTTCGCTCCCACACCCGCGACCGACGCCGCAGCGCACGACAGCGAGGAAACTCCGAGTCCGGCCAGAACACACGCCAACAGTGGATCGGCGGCCGCCTCACCGCAGACGCCGACGCGCTTGCCTGCCGCCTGACCGGCCTGGGCCGTACGTGCGACAAGGGCGAGCACCGCGGGCTGCCACGGATCGGTCAGGTCGGCGAGTTCGGAGGACATCCGATCAGCGGCCATCGTGTACTGAGCGAGGTCGTTGGTACCGATCGAGAGGAATTCGACGTGTTCGAGAATCTGGTCGGCCAACAGCGCCGCCGCCGGGATCTCCACCATCACACCGGGAACAAGATCGCGTGCCCGCACCGCATCGGCAAAACGTTTCGCCTCGGCCGGGGTGGCGATCATCGGTGCCATCACCCACGGCGACGAGTTGGTCGACGCCGCGGCTGCCGCGATCGCGTCGAGCTGGCGGTTTAGAATTCCCATGTCCTGCCAGGCGATTCGGACCCCACGAACGCCGAGTGCCGGATTCGCTTCCTCTTGATGGTTGGCGAATTTGAGCGGCTTGTCCGAACCCGCGTCCAACGTGCGAATGATGACCTTCTTTCCTGCGAAGGCCTCGAGAACCTCGGCGTAGATCGCCGCCTGCTCGTCTACGGTCGGTTCGGTCTCACGGCCGAGGAAGCAGAGTTCGGTCCGGAAGAGCCCGATGCCCCCCGCAGCAGTCGACGCCGCGGCGCGAGCGCCCGCGCCGTCTTGAACGTTGGCGAGAACGTCTACCGGCCGGCCGTCCGCCGTCTGGCCCGGTCCGGTCCAGGTGCTGACGCGTTCGCGATCGATCCGGGATTGTTCGACCAGTTCACGCGCGTGCCCGGGATCCGGCTCCGCGATCACGTCGCCGGTTGTTCCGTCGATCAGAATCGGTATTCCTGCCGAGATGGATTCCAATTCCTTCGCGGCGACGATGCACGGGATGCCCAACTGCCTCGCGATGATTGCCGTATGGCTGGTCGGGCCGCCGTAAATGGTCACGAGTCCGATGATCTTGGATGCATCGAGGCCCGCGGTGTCTGCAGGAGCCAGATCGTCCGCGCACAGCACCGACGGTGTCACTGGCATGGGAACTCCAGGTTCGGGTAATCCGGAGAGTTCGGCGATCACGCGATCGCGGATGTCCTCGAGGTCGGTGACGCGCTCGGCCATCAAACCGCCGACCTTGGTGAACAGCACCACGAACTGCTCCGTCGCCGCGATCGCAGCCTGCACCGGGGGCACTCCGCCGGCGATCGACTTCTTGGCCGCCCCGATCCAGCCACGATCAGCTGCCATCGCCGCGTTGGCCTGCAAGACCTCTGCGGCCGCGCCGGTAGCTTCGGCGGCCCGTCCGAGAAGGCGGTTCTCGACAGCCTTCGCCGCTGCGACGAAGGCGTCTGCGGCGGCCTCTCGATCGGCCTCGTCGAGTGCCGGCGCATCGGTGACGAGTTCTGGTCGGCTGGACGGCCAGATCGCCGGTCCGTAGGCGATTCCAGGCACCACGGGGGTGCCGTGCACGGTGATTCGGTTGAGCTGTTCGGTCATCTGTCCTCCTTGAGCGATGGGCCCGGTGTCTCACCGGATCACCTCGAGCGCGTAAAGCCCTCACCTTCGTTGTGACGAAGATTACTCCCAAGTCTTGACATGTCAACACACTCGGGCGTAAAACAACATAAAGCAACATTCACTGTGATCCACAACGCACCGTCGGATCACACTTCGGAATCGGAGAGCACGTGTACGCGGAAGAACGCCAACAAGCGATCGGCACCATGGTGTCGCAGCGCGGACGCATGTCCGTGGCGGCTCTGTCGGAGACCTTCGGTGTGACCACCGAGACCGTGCGTCGCGATCTGGCCTTCCTCGAGCGGATCGGACAGATCAGGCGCGTACACGGCGGCGCCGTTCCGACCGGATCCCTCCACGTCACCGAACCGGGCATGGCGGAACGCGATCAGACCCGCGCGCAACAGAAGGACCGGATCGCCCGCTGCGCGGTCACCTACCTCCCTCCCACCGGCGGCAGCGTGATCTTCGACGCGGGCACGACMACGGGCCGCATGATCCCCGAACTGCCGACCGAGAACGACTTCACAGCCGTCACCAATTCCGTCCCGATCGGCGCACGYCTGGCATCGATGAACTCGATTTCCCTGATACTGCTCGGCGGTCGAGTACGCGGGGTGACTCAAGCCGTGGTCGGCGAGGACGCCCTACGCCTGCTGAGCACGTTGCGAGTCGACGTCGCCTTCATCGGAACGAACGCGATCAGCGTCGGGCACGGACTCTCCACTCCGGACAGCGAAGAGGCCGCCGTCAAACGAGCAATGGTCAAAGCCGCCAATCACGTTGTGGTGGTGGCCGATTCCACCAAAGTCGGCCGCGAGCACTTGATCAGCTTCGCCCCGCTCGACAGCATCGACGTCCTCATCACCGACGAAGAGATCAGTCCCACAGACACATCCGAGTTCCACGACCACGGAATCGAGGTGGTGATCGCATGATCGTCACACTGACAGCCAACCCGAGTATCGATCGGACCGTGCAACTCGAGCAACGGCTCGAACGAGGCTCCGTCCTACGCGCCCACTCCACTCGCAGCGACCCCGGCGGCAAGGGGGTCAACGTCGCGCGTGTTCTCGCCGCAGCCGACCTCGACGTTCTCGCGGTACTGCCGGGAAACGGTGGTGACCCTCTGCTCTCGGCGCTGGCAGCCGGTGGGATTCCCCACATCGGTGTCGCCACAACGGGTCTGGCTCGCACCAACATCACCATTGCGGAACCGGACGGGACAACGACGAAGATCAACGAACCCGGCGCAACGCTGTCCGGTTCGACGCTCGACGCCCTGGCACAGGAGTTGATTGTCCGCGCCGACACCGCACTGTGGTTCGCGCTGTCCGGCTCACTGCCCCCCGGCGTTCCGCTCGGGTGGTACGGCGAACTCGTCGCGGCGCTGCGCGATCACCCGTGCAAGGTGGCGGTCGACACCTCGGACGCCCCGCTGACGGCACTCGCCGAAGCGTTCCCCGGCTCGGCACCCGACCTGCTCAAACCCAACGGCGAGGAACTCGCACAACTGACCGGCGTCGACGGCCACGTCCTCGAACGTGCTGCCGAGAACGGTGATCCCGGGCCTGCAATCACGGCGGCGCAGCGATTGGTCGACCGCGGCGTCGGCAGTGTGCTCGCCACGCTCGGCGCAGCAGGTGCTGTCCTCGTCACGGCCGGCGGCGCATGGATCGCCACCGCTCCCCCGATTGTCGCAGTCAGTACCGTCGGCGCAGGCGATTCATCGCTGGCCGGCTACATCCTCGCCGAAGCGGGAGGCGGCTCGGAATCCGAGCGGCTACGTCACGCGGTCGCCTACGGAAGCGCCGCTGCCTCCCTTCCCGGCACAACTCTTCCCACGCCCGAACAGATCGATCTGGCAGCGGTTTCGGTATCTGCAGCCGATGCCTCCTCTCCCATCCCCGTCCCCACCGAACTCGCCTGACGCCCTAAGGAACCTGACATGTCCGATACCAACGCAGCCGGCGGTTCCGGCCCCGAGATCATCAGTCCCGAACTGATCTCACTCGACACCGACCTGGGTACGACCAAGGACGATGTCATTCGTTCTCTCGCAGCGCGACTGACTGCAGCGGGACGAGCGAGCGACGCCGCGGGGCTGGTCGATGCCGCACTCGCTCGCGAAGCGCAGTCCGCGACCGGACTGCCGGGCGGAATCGCCATTCCCCACTGCCGCGCCGAGGCCGTCTCGTCCGCGTCCCTGGGATTTGCTCGACTGGATCCGAAGGTCGATTTCGGTGCACCCGACGGCCCCGCCGATCTGGTGTTCCTGATCGCGGCACCCGAAGGCGCCGGAGCCGAGCACATGAAGCTGCTCTCGTCCTTGGCCCGAGCGCTCGTCCGACCCGCGTTTGTCACGTCGCTTCGTGAGGCGTCGACGCCGGACGAGATCGTGAGACTGGTCGACGAGGTACTCAATCCCGCGCCGAAGGATGCTCCAGCAAAAGCTGCGGCAGCCACACCCACTCCTCCTGTTTCCACCGGGAAACACGCCACCGAGGAGGCACCGGCTCCAACGCCCGCGGAGCGTCACATCGTCGCGGTCACCGCGTGCCCGACCGGAATCGCTCATACCTACATGGCTGCGGACTCACTCGTCGCCGCGGGTGAACGCGCCGGGGTCACGGTTCACGTCGAAACGCAGGGCTCGAGCGGAAGCACCCCCCTTGACCCTTCGGTCATCGCCGGAGCCGCCGCGGTCATCTTCGCCACCGACGTCGGAGTGAAGGGCCGCGAACGGTTCGCCGGCAAACCCGTTGTCGCTTCCGGTGTGAAGCGGGCGATCAACGAGCCGGACAAGATGCTTGCAGAAGCGTTGCGCGCCTCCGAGAATCCCGCCGCCGCCACCGTGGACGGCACCGCCGCCGCGGCCGCGGATTCCGATGCCGGTTCCGTAGGGTTCGGCACCCACCTCCGTCAGGTCCTCCTGACCGGTGTCAGCTACATGATCCCGTTCGTCGCGGCCGGCGGTCTGCTGATCGCACTCGGCTTCCTGCTCGGCGGATACGAGATCTCCGGTCCTGCCAAGGACATCGTTCTCAACAACTCGATCACCAACCTTCCCGACGGTGGTCTGGCCACCTATCTCGGCGCAGTGCTGTTCCAGATCGGTTCGTTGGCATTCAGCTTCCTGGTGCCCGCGTTGGCCGGCTACATCGCCTTCGCTATCGCCGACCGGCCTGGCATCGCTCCCGGCTTCACAGCCGGCGCGGTCGCCGTGTTTGTCGGTGCCGGATTCATCGGCGGCCTGGTCGGTGGTCTCATCGCCGGCGTCGTCGCGCTCTACATCGGCCGGATCGCCGTCCCGCAGTGGCTGCGGGGCCTGATGCCGGTGGTGATCATTCCGCTGTTCGCGACGCTGGTTGTCGGAGCACTGATGTTCATCGTCCTCGGTCGTCCGCTCGCCGCGATCACCTCCGGTCTCACCGACTGGCTCAACGGACTGTCCGGCAGCTCGGCCATCTTCCTCGGCATCATTCTCGGCCTGATGATGTGCTTCGACCTCGGCGGACCGGTCAACAAGGCGGCTTACGCCTTCGCTGTAGCCGGACTCAACGTCAACGACCCGGCCACTTTGCGCATCATGGCGGCAGTCATGGCTGCCGGTATGGTTCCGCCACTGGCCATGGCACTTGCCTCGACGGTGCTGCGTCCCAAGCTCTTCAGCGAAGCCGAACGTGAGAACGGAAAGGCTGCCTGGTTGCTGGGTTCGGCATTCATCTCCGAGGGCGCGATTCCTTTCGCCGCTGCCGACCCGCTTCGCGTGATCCCCTCGATGATGGCGGGCGGCGCCGTCACCGGTGCGCTGATCATGGCTTTCGACGTCACTCTCAGCGCCCCGCACGGCGGGATCTTCGTCTTCTTCGCAGTCGGCGGAATCGGCTGGTTCCTGGTCTCGCTCGCCGCGGGAACCGTGGTAGCTGCGCTCGCCGTCGTCGGAGCCAAGGAGTTCTTCCGCAAGGGGCCGTCCGATGCCGAACTCGACCCCGAAACCGTGCCCGCTGCGGCATGATCGACAGCAAGCAACGCTGCAGTCACCACTGTTGTCACCAAATCCGCCCAAAGACCCCACAACGTCYGCACCGATAGATTCACAACGAGGAGATCCCATGCCCAGCAAGACAGTTGCCGTCGGTTCCGCAGTCGGCCTCCACGCCCGCCCCGCCGCTCTCATCGCCGAAGCAGTCGGAGCCTCCGGCGCCACGGTCACCCTCGCAGTCGCCGACGGCGAACCGGTGGATGCAGGTTCGGCACTGATGATCATGACGCTCGGAGCCGCCAAGGACACCGAAGTCACCATCGAGTCCGACGACGCCGACGCACTCGCCAAGGTCGCCGAACTGGTAGCCGCTGATCTCGACGCCTGACCTGATGTCAGTCGGTGCTGTGTAGCGGGCCGGACACTCTCACGGAGTCAGTGCGAGTGTCCGGCCCAGCCAGTCCATTTCGAGTTCCAGAGCAGTGCCCCACACATCACCCGAGTGCCCGCCGGGAAGGGTGTAGTAGTCCACGTTCATGTCGGCGGCGCGCGCAGCCTCGAACATGATCTCCTGCTGAGGGCGGTAGATGTCGTCGTCTTCACCCGCGACAAATACACCAGACAACTGCGGATACCGATTCTGCGCCATCAGGTCTCGGGCGTTGACCGCGTCGAAAGCGTCTTCGTCGCCGTCGAACATCGCAGCCACAGTGTCCTCGTGGTCACCGGTCGACGGTTCGTCCTGGCCGGAGAAGTCCAGGAACGACGGGTATCGGTCCGGGAAGTTCACGGCCATCTCGATCGCGCACGTCCCGCCGTACGAAAACCCACCGATAGCCCATTGCGCAGCGTCCGGATTCACTTGAAGGTTCGATTCGATCCAGTTCGGGACGTCCTGGTCCAGATACGTCGCGACGTTGCCGAGCGCCGAATCCATGCAGCCGGGGTTGGCGTCGTAGTCCCCCAACGCGTCGGGCACCACCACCACGGGAGCAAGCCCGGAATGCCTCGATGCATAGGCGTCGACGGTGGTCGCGAGACGGCCACTGTCCAGCCAGTCACTGGGGCTGCCGGGCTCACCCGCCACCAACACCAGGACGGGCAACTCCGCACGTGGATCGGCAAGATAGGCCGGCGGGAGATACAACGTCGCCGGCCTCGCGTCGAAACCCGAGATGTTTCCCGGAATCGACGCTTCCGTCACGACGCCGTTGCTCGGCATCCGCACCGGAACCTCCCAATGAGTTTCGGTGGGAAGTCCCCGTTGTAGCCGAGGTTCGGCCCCGGGGAGCGAATCGAAAGCAACGTGCTCGACCGAGCCGACCGGCCAGTGCCCGACCAGTGATCCGAGCGTGGGGTAAGTGCCGGTCTGGGCATTGACCTGACCCACCGCGACGATCGCGGCCAGACCGGCCAACACCGTCACCGAAAGGCCGCGGGCCAGTCCTGGACGCCGAAGGAGAACAAGCGCCGCGCCGATGACTCCGAATATCGCCAACGCTATCCACACAAAACTCGACACAGGTAGCTGCGCGGGCAACGGTCGATAACTGAGCCACACGAACATCGCGCCGCCGGCAGACCCGACCACTGACAAGCCCAGTGCGACAAGCACGGCCCGACGCGGCAACCAACGAAGCAAAAGCAGCGCGCCGACGCCGACGAGGACGGAACCAACGAGCAGCGCTGCGGTGATGTGTCCGTGCTCGAGTGAGATACGCGAGAGCCGCGTCAGGAGTTGATGCCCGTGCATTCGTTCCAGTATCCACATCTACCGGCAGTCTGCGAATTCGTGGAATTGGTGGGAATCAGCGGCGTCGTCGAGATCTCACGAACGCCACACCTCCGAGCGCGCATCCTGCCGCGACCAATCCGGCCCACACGAATGTCCATGGATCGACCCCGACGCCGACCGAATCGCCAGAAGAGACTGCCGTCGATTCGGTCGCTTCCACGAGCGCGCGCATCACGTGAACCGGCGGCAAAGCTCCACCCGCAGATTCCGATCCGATCAGAACATCGCCCGCGTCGTTGAACGCCACAGCCTCGCCCTGAGGCTCCGTCGGGAGCGGGATCCGCAACGGTTCGGTATCAGTGAGCGTCGCGCCGATTCCGCCGTCCACGACCTCGTACAGGTACAGATCGGAGTAACTCCGAAGCGCGATCGCCGAACCGTCCGACGACACCGCTCCCCCGGTGAACATCACCGACACGGGCTTCTCCGGTCCGAGAGATACGGCTCCGACGCGCTTGAGCGGCGTCGGGCCGGGTTGCGCCAAGTCACTCAGTTTCTGATCCCCGACGGGTGTGTAGACACTGCTGGAGCCGAACAATTCCTTGGTCACGACAAACACATGGCCATCAGGGCCGAGCAGAATCGATTCGGTGTCGTGCGCGCCGTCCGGGTACGTGAGGCGGTGCAACGTACCGTCACCGGAATCGAGGTCCATCGTGATGAACGCCACCGTGTCGCGGGTTCGGAGGTTGTCGCCGGTATCCGACAGAACGAGCGTTCGACCACTCACCGAAAGATCTTCGACGTCGTATGGATCGATCGGAACCGGAATCTGTTTCTGGACAACACAGTTCAGGTCCATTTCGAATACGAAGTCGTCACTGCCGCCGTCACCCATCGCGTAGATCCGATCGTCGACGACGACCATCCCCGACAACTCCTGGAGCGCAGGATCGGTAGGTGTACAGAGTGGGGCGAACTCGCTCGGCTCGAACGACGACGCCTGTGCGAGCGCTCCGGGAAGCAGTGCGGTTGCCGTAGTCGCAGCAAGCACCGCGACCACGACCCCGAAACTACGCACTAGGTGCGTACTCCACCAATGCCGAGGCCAACATCTGTGGCACGCGTGCGTGCACCCGCGTTCCCGCCTCTTCGTGAGTCGATTCCAAAATCGTTCCGTCCGAGTGGATTCGAGCCATCAGATCACCGCGCGTGTACGGCACCAGCACGTCGACCTCGACCTCCGGCCGAACCAGCACCTCGCTGAGATGTGCTCGTAGTTCAGCGATTCCTTCACCGGTCCGCGCCGAGACGAACACGGCACCAGACAGCAGACCACGTAGTTGCGTCAAGGTAACCGGATCTGCCGCGTCGATCTTGTTGACCACGATCAACTCCGGCGGAGCCTTCGAATCCGTCTCGCGCAGAACATCGGTGACGACTTCCCGCACAGCCTTGATCTGTTCTGTCGGCAACGGATCCGAACCGTCGACGACATGCAGAAGCAGATCCGCGTCGGTCACTTCCTCGAGAGTCGAGCGGAATGCCTCGACCAACTGAGTCGGAAGGTGTCGCACGAAGCCGACCGTGTCGGTGAGTACGTACTCGCGGCCGTCGTCGAGTGCGGCGCGGCGAGTTGTCGGGTCCAAGGTGGCGAACAACGCGTTCTCCACGAGCACACCGGATCCGGTGAGCGAATTGAGCAGACTCGATTTGCCCGCGTTTGTGTATCCGACGATGGCGATCGACGGGATGTCACTCTGCAGTCGACGGGTCCGCTTGGTGTCGCGGGCGGCCTTCATGCCCTTGATCTCGCGGCGCAGTTTTGCCATGCGCTCACGAATACGGCGACGGTCCGTCTCGATTTTCGTCTCACCGGGACCACGCAGGCCCACACCTCCGTTACTGCCGGCACGGCCACCGGCCTGGCGCGACATCGACTCGCCCCAACCACGCAGACGAGGGAGCATGTATTCCATCTGAGCGAAAGCCACCTGGGCTTTACCCTCACGAGACGTGGCGTGCTGAGCAAAGATGTCGAGAATCAGAGCCGTCCGGTCGATGACCTTGACCTTGACGATCTTCTCCAGCGCCGTGAGCTGCGCCGGCGTCAGCTCACCGTCGCAGACGACGGTGTCGGCGCCGGTCGCCAGGACTACTTCGCGCAGTTCCTGAGCCTTGCCGGAACCGATGTAGGTGGCAGCGTCGGGTTTGTCGCGGCGCTGAACCAGTCCTTCGAGGACCTCGGAGCCGGCCGTCTCTGCCAGTGCGGCCAGCTCGGTCATGCTCGCCTCGGCCTGCTCGGCAGTTCCCTGCGTCCAGACGCCGACCAGGACAACTCTTTCGAGTCGAAGCTGGCGGTACTCGACTTCGGTGACGTCCTCGAGCTCGGTCGACAGACCGGCCACGCGGCGCAGGGCGCCGCGATCTGCGAGTTGCATCTCACCGGTCGACGGGTTGCCCGATGCGGACGCTGCCGTGTATTCGGCTTGCGCGTACTCGGACTGCTCGTGAGCGGTGGACTCTTCGTTTTCATGTGTGTTCGTCATACAAGATCCATGGTCCCACGAAACCTGGCCACGGTGCATCCGTATTTCCTGCAGGCGTATTTCCCGCGGGCGATATCACACGAGCGACTGCCACCAGGCATCGCTGATCGTCCCGTTCGCCACCAGAACCGAGGGCCCCCGCAACGACCCTTCGCCGCCTTCGACGGTGACCTGCACTTCGCCGCCGAGCACGCGCACCAGCACCGAGCCTTCGTCGCGGCCGTCGAACTTCAGCGCCGCGGCCGCAGCTGCGACCGTTCCGGTTCCGCAGGAACGAGTCTCGCCCACGCCACGCTCGTGTACGCGCATGTGGACCCCACCGTCGTGGATCGGCGTCACGATCTCGATGTTGACCCCGTGCGGGAAGAACCCCGGATCGAAGCCCGGAGAAACACTCAAATCGAGCGCACTCAAAACTTCTGCCGTCACGTGCTCGTCGACACACGCCAAATGCGGATTACCGACGTCGATGCCGACGCCGGCGAAGACGCGGCCGTCGATTGTTGCCGAACTGGTGCCGAGGTCCTTGATCGGGCCCATCGCCACGGTCACGTCACCATGTGTGGCGTCGTAGCCGTGCACCACGACCGGACGCGCTCCGGCACGACTGCCGACCACGAACTCGTCCTTGCTCTCCAAGCCCGAGGCCTTGAGATAGTGGGCGAATACGCGAACTCCGTTTCCGCACATCTCCGCGATGGAGCCGTCGCTGTTGCGGTAGTCCATGAACCAGTCTTCGGCAGCGACGCCGTCGGGCAGCGCACCGAGCACGCCCGCGTCCGCAAGTGCGCCTGCCCGGGCGACACGAAGGATGCCGTCGGCGCCGAGGCCACGCTGACGATCACACAACGCTGAAACTCGCGCCGGCTCGAGATCGACCCGAACGTCAAGGTCAGGGAGAACAACGAAGTCGTTCTGCGTGCCGTGGCCCTTACTGAAATCCATGGTCGCCATCCTATCCGGACCTACCGACCGACTCACGCAGGTGACGCGGTGACCACGACGTTCTGTTCGTACGTGAAGCCGGACGGCAACGAGGGGTCGGGCACGGTTGCGCCGCCGCAGGTCACGAGGACCAGCCTGGGCGCACCCGTTTCGGAAAAGAACTCGGCCGGCAAAGCCACCTTTTCGTACAGCTTCAGGCTCGCTGCGTGATAGGTGAACATCGTTCCGGTGTCGTCACTGACATAGATCGGTGTTCCGGGCTT
Organism: Rhodococcus sp. P4_F3_2; assembly: GCF_056401335.1. Classification (NCBI taxonomy): domain Bacteria; kingdom Bacillati; phylum Actinomycetota; class Actinomycetes; order Mycobacteriales; family Nocardiaceae; genus Rhodococcus; species Rhodococcus sp. P4_F3_2. Next base: position 94,499 of record NZ_JBFUJN010000023.1, on the reverse strand, counting down.
CATCTGGTGCAGCGCCCACAAGGCGCCGTGCGTGCGATCACCGTCGTCGACGTGGCCGGCAACAAGATTGGTGCCCTCCGAAGATCCGAACTGCACGCCGTTGGTGAAATGCGAAACCTTGTCAGGATGCGGAAGGATCATTCCGCGGTTGGCGCCGAACCCACTGGTCACGATGTCGGCTCGCACATCCAGATCGGGAATCGCAAGCGTGTTCGGCGGCAGATCCGTTGGCGCAGGCGCCCAACTCGCCCCTGGATCGGTTGGGGCTCCCACGTCGAAGGGTGCTTCGGGAACAGGTGCGCTGATGGGCTTCCCGGCCGCACTCACCGCAAAATAGACGAGCACCCCGCCGACCGCGAGAAATGTGACGAGCAGTAGGAGAAGCGGCAGCCGACCCGCGCGTCGGCCTCTCGGTCGCGCGTGTGTCCCGGTCTGCGCCATGTTCGTTGTCCTCCAGTCCGTCGATCGCGAAACGAATGGATCGCGAAAGAGCTAACTGTAAGATAGCTGATCGGCGTGATCGTGTTACAGGCCGCGATCTGCAAGGGCAGCGAAGGCCGAGCGAGCCAGCTCCGGATCGGCACCGTCGAGCCAGTGCACGCGTGCGTCACGACGGAACCATGATCGTTGGCGGCGAACGTAGCGCCGCGTCCCGATGAACGTCCGTTCGAGTGCCTCGGCCAGATCGTATTCACCGTCGAAATGTGCGAGCACCTGTGCGTAGCCGATGGCTCGCGGCGCTGTGACGCCCTCACGCAATCCTTGCTCGACGAGTACGGCGACTTCGTCGACAAGTCCGCCTGAAAACATCAGTTCGGTTCGCAACCGAATCCGTGTGTCGAGTTCTTCCGTATCCCGATCCACGCCGAGAATGCGGGTTCCCCAACGAGGGTCACCGATCTGCGGAGCTGAGGCCGCGAACGGCAGACCTGTCAGCTCGACGACCTCGAGCGCCCGAACCATCCGCCGACCGTCCGTCGGCAGTATCGACGCCGCCGCTACCGGATCAGCAGCAACAAGCGCCGTATGCACCGCACCGACCCCACCGTCGGCCAGCACTGCCTCCCACTTCGCACGAACTTCGGGATCCGTTGCCGGAAAGGACCATTCGTCGAGTAGGGACTGGACGTACATCATGGATCCGCCGACGATCACCGGAACCTTGCCCGCCGCGATCAGATTCTCGGCGATCGCGATCGCGTCGCTTTGATAACGTGCGACGGTGGCGGTGTCCTTCACGTCGAGAACGTCGAGCAGGTGATGCGGAATCCCGCGACGCTCGGCCGGCGTCAGTTTGGCGGTCCCGATATCCATGCCGCGATAGAGCTGCATCGCGTCGATGTTGATGATCTCACCGCCGAATTCCTCGGCCAGTGCCAACGCGAGATCGGACTTTCCCGACGCGGTCGGACCGACAACTGCGATCGGGCGAAGTTCTTCAGGGACGTTCACGGCCGCCACGTCCCGACGTGGTAAGCGACGCCGAACGGCGCATCGCTGTAGTCGACCACCGAACGTGTCGTGGTTGACCGAGACGAGCCCATGAAGACACCGGCCAGGACCTGCCACGCCGCGCGCCCCTGGGCTCCGACACTCCGGCAGAGCTGCGGATCGAGAGCAAGAAGCGCCTCCGGGTCACCGGCGGACAGGGCATCGTCGATGGCCGATTGCACGCCCGCGGCGCGCTCGTCGAAGCTTCCGGGCGCCTTTGCCGTCAGCGTGGACGCACCGTCAGCCACGATCAGAAGCCCTTGCGGTCGGTTGTCGCTGTCGAGTTGCTTGCGCAGCTGCTGCCCGAATTCACGACATTCATTCGCCGACGCCTCTGCACTGACGACGTGCATGTCGACAGTGATCTCCACGTCCGCTCGGGCACGCAGCCAGCCGGCAACAAGGGCGCACAGTTCGAGAGATGGCACGGGTTGGCCTGCCGCATCCGCGTCCAGAGACGTCCGGACATCGGCGCCGAATCCCGCGAAAGTACCGATCTGCCCACGTCCGACGCCCGATCGCCAGAGTTCGCCTGCTGCATTCTCGGGTTCTGCATTCTCGGGGCCGACACCGACGCCCACCCAGTGAACCGCCTCGTGAGAGAGCCGGCGGACGGCGGCCGTCGCCGCGCCGCGCACCTGAGCGGACTCGGCCGAATCACCGGACAATTCCGGCACGAGTAACGGCGCCGAGGGGACGAGAACAGCGGAAGTCAACACAGTTGCCACGCTAGTCGACCCCGAGGTGGCGACCTCACACCCTCTTACCTGATTCAATAGTCGGAGAACGTGAGTACCGGGTTCAATGGAACCAGGAATGCGATCAGGCAGCCGTGACGCGCGGCAGAGACGAGGACCGATGACCGAGAACAGTGAACCCACCACCGGCGCCGACAGCAGTTCGGCCAGCCCGAGCCCGGCAGCACCCAAACCCGGTGCTCCCAAACCTGGTGGACCACGCCCCGGTGCGCCCCGCCCCGGAGCACCTCGCCCCGGCCCGGCAGCCTCGCATGCCGTCACCGCCGCGCCGGCCAGCGACCCGAGCAAGTTCGGCCGCGTCGAGGAAGACGGAACCGCCTGGGTGAAGACCGCTGACGGTGAACGCCAGATCGGTTCGTGGCAGGCCGGCGACGCCACCGAGGGCCTCGCCCATTTCGGTCGTCGCTACGACGACCTCGCGACCGAGGTCTCACTACTCGAGGCTCGACTGACGTCGGGCGCCGGAGACGCCAAGAAGACCAAGGCTGCCGCCATCGCTCTATCCGAATCCCTCTCCACCGCTGCCGTGATCGGTGACCTCGACGCTTTGGCCCGCCGACTCGACGTGATCGTTGCCGGGTCCGACGAGGCCGCAGCACACGCGAAGGAAGAGAAGGAACAGTCTCGCGCCGCGAGCACCGCCCGCAAGGAGGCCCTCGCAGTCGAGGCCGAACAGATCGGTTCGGAGTCGACCCAGTGGAAGACCGCGGGTGATCGACTGCGCGAGATTCTCGACGAGTGGAAGACGATTCGCGGAATCGACCGCAAAGTCGACGACGCACTGTGGAAGCGGTACTCCAAGGCTCGCGAGTCCTTCAACCGACGGCGTGGAGCGCATTTCGCCGAACTCGATCGTGATCGTGCGAGCGCACGTTCTACGAAGGAAGAACTGGTCGAGCGCGCCGAGAAGCTGTCGACCTCCACTGAATGGGGACAGACCGCCGGAGAATTCCGCGATCTGCTCAGCGAGTGGAAGGCTGCCGGCCGCGCACCGCGCGAGGCCGACGACAACCTGTGGAAGCGCTTCAAGGGCGCTCAGGACGTGTTCTTCGCCGCACGCAACGCTGCTGCATCCGAGCGCGACGCCGAATTCGAGCAGAACGCGGTTGCAAAGGAAGAGTTGCTCGCTGCGAACGCGAACATCGATCCGGCACACGGACTCGAGAACGCTCGTGCAGCGCTGCGCGACCTGCAGGAGAAGTGGGACGCGATCGGCAAGGTGCCGCGCGACCGGATGCAGGAACTCGAAGCGAAGCTTCGGGCCATCGAAACCAAGGTGCGCGACGCCGTCGACGCCGAGTGGCGTCGTACCGATCCGGAAGCACTTGCCCGGGTCGCGCAGTTCAAGGAGCGGGTGAGCCAGTTCGAGGAGCAGGCCGCCAAGGCTCAGGCTGCCGGCAAGACGAAGGACGCCGAGGAGTCAGCCGGCGTTGTAGTGCGCTATTGGCTAAGAGAACTTCCGTGTCAGCCGACGTTCCATTCCTGATGCTTCTCGGCTTCAGCCGCAGCGATCCGGCGTTGCTCCTCGGCGGCGAGCTGAATGTTGGTTCGCGTCCAGACCACCTTGAGCCAATGGAACGTCAAGAACACGACGGCAAACCATCCGATGACCAGCCCGATCGACGGTCCTGCCACGTTGAATCCGGCGGGAATGGTCTGACGTGACCAGACGGCCATCATTCCCAGAGCACTCGCCACGGCACTACCGGCCAGCGCGACCCACGCCAGACTCCAGCGCCGCGTCACGAGTGCGAGCATCGAGAATCCGATGCCGAAGATGACAACGAACCACACGAACAAGCGTGAGAACAGTGCAATCCGTTCACTTTCCGCGTCCTGGTTGTACGCGAGCACATCCCAGCCGTTCGCCACTCCCGCATGGGGCAGTGCAAGGGTGCCGACCAGCACGAGCACCGCAACCGCGACAACCATGGCGCGCGCACCCGGATCGATTTCTCCCGCGACCTTGCGTTCCGCGTCGTCGAGGTCCTTGCGGTAGCCCTCGAAGGCGTCGTCGCCCGGCTGAGGTGTCTTGTTCTCGTGTTGCGAGGTCATGCGTTGCATCCCATCTGGACGGGTTGTGGGGCTGGGGCACCGATCTTCGGTAGTCCGAGACCTACGCCGATGGGCGGGGTCTTGGGTGTGATGCCCTTTTCGAACGAGTCACCGGCGCGGGTCCGACGGTGTGTGAGCACTCCGTCATCTGCCACGAGGTGATGGGGGGCTCCGTGGGTGACGACGACCGTCACCACGTCGCCGGGTCGGATTGTGCCGTCGAGGTTTCCCTCGGGTCGGAAATGCACCAGGCGGCCGTCTCGCGCGCGACCACTGAGACGGTGAGTCGCTGCGTTCTTGCGGCCCTCCCCCGCGGCCACCAGCAGTTCTACCTCGGTGCCGACGAGTTTGCGATTTTCCTCGATGTTCACTTCTTCCTGGACCGCGAGCAATCGCATGTAGCGTTCCTGGACAACCTCTTTGGGGAGTTGATCGGCCATCTCCGCCGCCGGCGTGCCCGGGCGCTTGGAGTACTGGAAGGTGTAGGCGTTGGAGAATCGCGCCTTACGCACGACGTCCAGCGTCTCCTCGAAATCCTCTTCCGTCTCCCCCGGGAACCCGACGATGATGTCCGTGGTGATGGCGGCGTGCGGCATTGCGGAGCGTACTTTCTCGATGATCCCGAGGTACTTCGACTTGCGGTACGAGCGCTTCATCGCCTTGAGAACCTTGTCCGAACCGGACTGCAACGGCATGTGCAGTTGTGGGCAGACGTTGGGAGTGGTTGCCATCGCTTCGATGACGTCATCGGTGAACTCTGCCGGGTGCGGCGATGTGAACCTGACCCGTTCGAGGCCGTCTATGTGTCCACATGCCTTCAAGAGGGAAGCGAAGGCTCCGCGATCGCGCGGTTGCTCCGGATCGGCGAACGACACGCCGTAGGCGTTGACGTTCTGTCCCAGCAGGGTCACTTCCGAGACACCCTCGTCGACGAGTGCCTGCACCTCGGCCAGGATGTCGCCGGGACGTCGATCCACTTCCTTGCCACGCAGGGCCGGAACGATGCAGAACGTGCACGTGTTGTTGCAGCCCACCGAGATGGAAACCCAACCTGCATAAGCAGATTCGCGCTTGGCTGGCAGTGTCGACGGAAACGCCTCGAGTGCGTCGAGGATTTCGACCTCGGCGCGCTGATTGTGACGCGCACGGTCGAGCAGCGCGGGAAGCGAGCCGATGTTGTGAGTGCCGAAGACGACATCGACGAACGGTGCCTTCTTGACGACGATGTCACGATCCTTCTGCGCCAGGCACCCACCGACCGCGATCTGCATGTCGGGGTTCGCCTCCTTGTTCGGGGCGAGCTGGCTGAGGTTGCCGTACAACTTGTTGTCCGCGTTCTCGCGGACCGCACACGTATTGAAGACGACAAGATCAGGATCGGTTCCGGTCTCCGCCTTCGAATACCCGGCGTCCTCGAGCAGACCGGACAGTCGCTCGGAATCGTGAACGTTCATCTGACAGCCGTACGTCCGCACCTCGTAGGTGCGAACAGGCGTAGCAGTTGCCTCCGGAACTGCAGTCGGCTCCGGAAGTGCAGGGGACATTTCGTCGATCAGTGACACGCTTCAGCCTAGCTCACGTCCACTACGACGTGTAATAACGCCCTGATAAACAGCCGAAACGCGACATAAACGTCGTCACAGTAAAATTTCCATTACATATGGCAAGAACCATGGCGAAATCACGGGCGTCGACGCAAACTACGCCTAAGGTTCTCGTTTATGACCCAAGCCGACGATGCGACGACGCCGACCACCTCCGGCGATTCCACATCCATGATTTCGATGACCTCGGTGAACAAACACTTCGGGGAACTTCACGTCCTGCAAGAGGTCAATCTCGAGGTACCCAAGGGCCAAGTGGTGATCGTCCTCGGTCCGTCGGGCTCCGGTAAGTCGACTCTGTGCCGCACCATCAATCGCCTCGAACCCATCGACTCCGGCACCATCGCCGTCGACGGCAAGACGCTCCCCGAAGAGGGCAAAGCACTTGCCGCACTTCGTGCCGACGTCGGGATGGTCTTTCAGTCTTTCAACCTGTTCGCGCACAAGACGATCCTCGAGAACGTCATGCTCGCACCGATGAAGGTCCGCAAGGCAAAAAAGGACGAAGCCAAGAAGACCGCGCAGGCGTTGCTCGAACGTGTCGGTATCGCCAATCAGGCCGACAAGTACCCGGCGCAGCTTTCCGGCGGTCAGCAACAGCGTGTCGCCATTGCTCGCGCTCTTGCGATGCAGCCGAAGGTGATGTTGTTCGACGAGCCCACCTCCGCTCTCGACCCCGAGATGGTCAACGAAGTCCTCGACGTCATGACCTCCCTCGCGAAGGAAGGCATGACCATGCTCGTGGTCACGCACGAGATGGGCTTCGCGCGCAAAGCCGGCGATCGTGTGCTGTTCATGGCTGACGGCCAGGTCGTCGAAGACACCACGCCCGAAGAGTTCTTCACCCATCCCAAGTCGGATCGGGCCAAGGACTTCCTCGGCAAGATCCTCACGCACTGATTACAGTCTCCCCTCCGACAGTCCTGTCCTCGTCCACAAGACAACTTGCTCGACTGCACCGTTCACCTCGGCTGCACCGTTCATCTCGACTGCACTGTTCGTGTGTCGACAACTGAGAGGATCTTCATGAAGATCAATCGTTCCGTCCGTTTCGGAATCGGAATCATGGCCATCGCGTTCGCTGCCACGGCCTGTGGCGGCGGCGAGGAGAACAAGTCGATCACCGAGAGCGCTTCCGATGGCACTCTCACCGTCGGCATCAAGTTCGATCAGCCCGGCCTCGGTCAGCGCAACCCTGATGGCACCTTCTCCGGCTTCGACGTCGAGGTAGCCCGTTACATCGCAAACGAACTGGGCGTAAAGCCCGAAGGCATCACCTTCAAGGAATCTCCGTCAGCCCAGCGCGAGACCCTGATCCAGAACGGCGAGGTCGACTACATCGTCGCGACATACTCGATCACCGACACGCGCAAGGAAAAGGTCAGCTTCGGCGGCCCGTACTTCATCGCAGGCCAGTCGCTGCTCGTTCGCTCCGACAACACCGACATCACCGGCCCCGATTCCCTGACCGGCGGCAAGAAGCTCTGCTCGGTGTCGGGTTCGACTCCGGCGCAGAACATCCAGGACAACTACGCCAAGGACGTCCAGCTCCAGCCGCTCGACACCTACTCCGCTTGTGTCGAGGCTCTGCGCAACGGCGCTGTCGACGCTGTCACCACCGACGACATCATCCTCGCCGGCTACGCTGCCCAGTACCCGGGCGAGCTGAAGGTCGTCGGAGAACCGTTCACGACCGAAAAGTACGGTGTCGGCCTGGCCAAGGACGATTCCGAGGGTCGCGGCAAGATCAACGATGCCATCGAGAAGATGATCTCCACCGGCGCGTGGGAAGAAGCCTTCAACAACACCGTTGGTGCTTCGGGCTACCCGATCCCGGCCCCGCCCACCGTTGATCGTTACTGACCTGCTTTTTTCACCGTCAATCTCGCTGCGGCTCCCCACTTCGGGAGCCGCAGCGCGTGACGCCACCAACGGAGATCCCGTGATCTGGGGAGACGGCAAGTGAACCTTCTGAGCAAGTACGGCGACCAGATTCTGGAAGCCTTCTGGACCACGATCCAGCTGACGTTCTTCTCCGCGATCGGCGCCGTCATCATCGGTGTCCTGATCGCGGCCATGCGCGTGTCACCGGTTCCGGTCGCCCGATTCCTGGGTACCGCGTACGTGACCGTGTTCCGCAACACCCCCCTGACACTGATTCTGCTGTTCTGTCTGTTCGGTCTGTCGCAGACGCTCGGAGTCAATCTCGCCAAGTCGGACTCACCGACGTTCTTGACAGACAACAACTTCCGACTCGCAGTACTCGGCCTCAGTGTCTATACCGCCGCGTTCGTGTGTGAGTCACTTCGATCGGGAATCAATACCGTTCCGGTCGGCCAGGCCGAAGCGGGCCGATCACTCGGTCTGTCGTTTGCACAAAATCTTCGGCTGATCGTCCTGCCTCAGGCATTTCGCGCGGTCACAGCACCGCTGGGTAGCGTACTGATCGCACTGACCAAGAACTCGACCATCGCCGCGGTGATCGGCGTATCCGAAGCGTCAGCGCTGATGAAGAAGATGATCGAAAACGAAGCGGCGATCTTCGTCGTCGGTGGAATCTTCGCTGTCGGTTTCGTGATCCTGACACTTCCCATGGGCTTGATCTTCGGCAAGCTGAGCAAGCGATTCGAGGTTTCACGATGAGCAACCGCGCAACAGTCCTCTACGACGCGCCAGGTCCCAGAGCGCGAAATCTCTACCGATTCGCATCCCTTGTCGTCGCTGCACTCATGGTCGCAATCGGTTACGTCATCTACCGCGCACTCGRCGAAAAGGGCCAGCTGACAGCAGCGAAGTGGGATCCGTTCCTCGAATCCACGTCGTGGACAACGTATCTGATACCCGGCATCCGGGGAACGCTGATCGCGGCTGCGATGTCCATCGTCTTCGCGCTCATCCTCGGTTCTGCCCTGGGTATCGGCCGACTCTCCGAGCACAACATCATTCGGAAGATTTGCGGCGTCATCGTCGAATTGTTCCGAGCAGTACCGGTTCTGATTCTGATGATCTTCTCGTATCAGGTGTTCGCCGAATACGAGGTCTTCAAGTCCAAGTACCTCGCACTCGCGGCAGTCGTCGTGGGTCTGACTCTGTACAACGGGTCAGTGATCGCCGAGATCGTCCGTGCCGGAATCAACTCACTCCCACGAGGGCAAAGTGAGGCCGCCAAGGCATTGGGCATGCGCAAGACGCAGATCATGGTGACGATCCTGCTCCCCCAGGCGGTTACCGCCATGCTCCCGGCACTGATTTCACAGATGGTCGTGGCGTTGAAGGACTCCGCCCTCGGTTACCTGATCGGGTATGTCGAGCTGGTGCGTCAGGCCCAACAGCTCGGCACCTTCTACGGAAACTTCCTGCCGGCGCTCATCGTGGTCGCCGCGATTATGATCGCTCTCAACTCAGCTCTGACCTTCCTGGCAACCAAGGTGGAGAAGCGCCTGCGTTCCGGAAAGCGAAAGGGCAAGGGCCCCATCGCGGCTCCGTCCGCCGACCCAGCCGTTTCGGTTCCGGGTATGGACCTGACCAAGCCGTGAATCAGATGGAGCCGTGAGTCGAATCCGGCCGCGTTAGCGCGAATACACAACAGGGCGGGGG
>NZ_JBFUJN010000023.1:0-84957 GCF_056401335.1 Rhodococcus sp. P4_F3_2 | reverse complement strand
CCCCCGCCCTGTTGTTCTGAATGCTGCACTTCGCTACGAGTCGGTGACCGCCGCCATCTCGGCTTTGACCACCTCGTACGACATCCCAGCTGAATATCCCTTGCGTGCCAGCATCGAGACCAGTCGACGCGTGACCTTGTCACGATCATCGACGGGCTTGTTCTTCAGCTTCCGCCGAACCAGCTCCGCTGCTCGCTCGCGCTCATCTTCCGGATCGATCTGCGACAACGCTTCGGAAGCGACGTCCTGGTCGATTCCTTTGAGCCGCAACTCGACTGCAAGCGCACGCTTTCCCTTGCCCGAGTACGTATGCCGCGAATGAACCCATTGGTTCGCGAAGTCCGCGTCGTCGATCAACCCGATTTCCTGGAGTCGATCGAGGACCTTGGTAATGATCTCGGGTTCGAAGCCGCGTCCGCTCAGCTTGGTTTCCAGTTCGGAGCGGCTGCGCGCCCGGTCGGTCAGGAGGCGCAGGCAAGCATCTTTGGCCTGCGCCTCTGTCCCACCTTCTGCGCGTTGCGACGGCTTCTCGGATCGTTGACGGGATCGACGCCGAGGAGCGCCGTACTCTTCACGAGCATTCTCGCCGTTGTCACCGTCGTCGAAGCTCATGACTGAACTCAGAAGTCGGCGGGAGCTTCGTCGGTTGCAGTGACGTCAGCACCGATACCGAGCTTTTCCTTGATCTTCTTCTCGATCTCGTCACGGATATCGGTGTTCTCCAGCAAGAACTTACGAGCATTTTCCTTGCCCTGACCCAACTGGTCACCTTCGTAGGTGTACCAGGAGCCGGATTTGCGGATGAACCCGTGCTCGACACCCATATCGATGAGCGAGCCTTCCTTGCTGATGCCCTGGCCGTAGAGAATATCGAACTCGGCCTGCTTGAACGGCGGCGCGACCTTGTTCTTGACGACCTTGACTCGGGTTCGGTTACCGACTGCGTCGGTACCGTCCTTGAGAGTTTCGATACGACGGATGTCGAGGCGGACCGAAGCGTAGAACTTCAGTGCCTTACCACCGGTGGTGGTTTCGGGAGAACCGAACATCACGCCGATCTTCTCGCGAAGCTGGTTGATGAAGATGACGGTGGTGCCCGAGTTGTTCATGGCACCGGTGATCTTGCGCAGTGCCTGGCTCATCAGTCGAGCCTGCAAACCGACGTGGCTGTCACCCATCTCGCCTTCGATCTCGGCGCGAGGAACAAGAGCGGCCACGGAGTCGATCACGACGATGTCGAGGGCGCCCGAACGGATCAGCATGTCGGTGATTTCGAGGGCCTGCTCACCCGTATCGGGCTGCGAGACCAGGAGTGCATCGGTGTCGACGCCCAGCTTGGCTGCATAGTCGGGATCGAGTGCGTGCTCCGCGTCGATGAACGCCGCGATGCCGCCGTTGGCCTGAGCATTGGCAACTGCGTGCAGTGCCACGGTGGTCTTACCCGAAGATTCCGGGCCGTAGATCTCGATGACGCGGCCACGCGGCAGTCCGCCGATACCCAGCGCGACGTCGAGCGCGATGGAACCGGTGGGAATGACGGCGATGGGCTGGCGAACACCCTCACCCAGGCGCATCACCGAACCCTTGCCGAAGTTCTTGTCGATCTGCGCCAACGCGAGGTCGAGTGCCTTGTCCCGATCAGGTGCCTGTGGTGCCATCGTGATCCCCATCCTTGTTTCAGTCTTCAGTGCCTGCCTGAGCAGACTCCGTCTCTTCAGCGCCTGCCTGAGCCGACCCTGTTGGTGTGTTGCGATCAGAGTAGATCCGGCCACCGACAGACTTTTCGATCTTGCTTTCGCGCTTGTCGATCACTGTGCTTGTCGATAACCGTGCTTGTCGATAACCGTGCTTGTCGATAACCGAAAGTTCGCAGTTACGAAAGGAGCGTCACCACCGAACAGCTTCAGCATAGACGAACACGTGTTCGAACAGAAGATGGGAGACGTTCGACACGCCGAAAAAATCAGCGGCGGGCGGGTGGTACGTCGAACTCCACACAGAGCGCACGCCACACTTCGCGAGGCTCCCAACCTGCTTCGACGGCCTCCGCAGCAGTCATTCCGTCGAGACTCTGGAGTACATGGTCGATCAGCATCGAGTCGCCTCGTACCTGCCCGAACTCTTCGCGCACCATTTCATGAAATTCGGTCAACCGCACAGCCGCCACCGTAGTCCACAGAACGGTGCACCTGCATTCAGGCGCAACATGCTCACGCCGTCACACCGCCGTTGACCACCTGTCGGCACACCGCCACCGGATCGGTGACCTGCGACGCAGTCGCGGCAGCGGACATCGCAGCTTCCGCGAATCGTTTGTCGGAGAGCACCTGCAGTACGGCATCGCGAATCGAGCGGGCATCTGCGGGCCGCACGATCACCGACGTCCCTGCCCGCGCAGCGCGATTGGCCAACTCCCACTGGTCCCCACCCCCGGGAACGACGACCGTCGGCACGCCGGCCAGCAAGGCCTTCGCCAACATGCCGTGCCCGCCGCCGCACACCAACACCGACGCGTCACGCAGCATCGCGTCCTGGCGTCCGAGACCTGCACGAACCCAATCGGGATGCTCGCCTTCGGCTCCGTCGAGCATCGACGCGATCAGTCGCACACCGGCGCCGCCGAGTCCTTCGACCGTGCCCTCGAACATTCCCACTGCGCCGGTGTGCGCCGTGGACGGCGCCACCATGACCAGCGGTTCGTCACCTGGCGGTGGGTCCAGAATCACCTCGGTCGGCTCCCAGAGAAGCGGGCCGACGACGTGAGCGTGCTCCGGCCAGTCGGGACGTGGCACTTCCAGTGCCGGAAGTGTTGCGATCAGGCGAGCATGCGGGCCTGGATCCAGGGCGGGTAGCCCGATGCCGACACGGGCCTGCGAGCGCTGCGCCAACCCTTGCTTGATCGAACGTCCTGTTGCGGCGCGCATCAGGGTGTCGCGAAGTCGACCACGAATTCCGATGCCGGGCGCGAGCCCACTACCGATCGGCGGTAACCCCCGCGACGGTGAGTACAGCGGGTGAGGCGAAAGTTCCACCCAGGGGATGCCGAGTCGTTCGGCGGCCAATCCGCCTCCGGCAGTGAGGATGTCGGAGACGACGAGATCCGGGGAGACGGATTTCAGGTCGGGAAGCAGTTCGGTGGAAATATAGGCGGCGCGCGAATGAATCCGAGCGCCTGCATCAAGATCGTCGTCTCCCGGCCGCGGGGCCAAGCCCTTGAGAGGCTCGGCTTCCACGCCGGCCGCTCGCGCTGCCTCGACCCACCGGGTCCCCGTGTACAGAATCGGGTCGTCGCCGGCCTGGATCAACGCCAGCGACAACGCTATTGCGGGAAAAGCATGACCCGGGTCCGGCCCGGCAACAACGGCTACACGCACCGGATCAGAGTGTCACACCGAGTGAAAGGCCTGTTCCGCCGCACCCAGTGCGCGTTCGCGATCCGAAGCCACCAATCCGATTCTCGTCCTGCGATCAAGGACGTCGTCGACGTCGAGTGCGCCTTCATGCGATACCGCGAAATCGAACTCGGCGCCGCAGATCTCCAAGTCCGCAACCGATCGGAGTCGATCGCTGCTCGCCGCGGCCACGACCTCGGCCTCTGTGCCGTATCGCGCCACCAACGACGCCGGTGCCTTGATCTTTTTCAATTCCACCGGCGATGCAGCGCCTACCAGCGGCAACGCGCGTGTCCGACACGCCCCGGCGCTCAGCGATCCGACCTCGACCGCGGCGTCGACGGCGTCTTCGGCCATCTTGCGGTACGTCGTGAGTTTTCCGCCCACCACCGTGACCAAGCCCGAGTCCGAACGGACTACAGCGTGATTGCGCGAGAGGTCGGCCGTCGAGCCTTCACCGGTGTCCAGCAGCGGACGCAGACCCGCGAAGGTCCCCAAGACGTCCTCACGGGTCAGCGGAACTTCCAACGCCGTGTTCACGGTGTCGAGCAGGAAGTCGATCTCGTCCTCGGACGCCGTCGGTACGTCGGGCACCGGTCCCGGCGCTGCTTCGTCGGTCAACCCGAGGTAGATCCGGCCGAGCTGCGCGGGCAGCGCGAAGACGAAACGGTTGGTCTCGCCGGGAATCGGCACGGTCAGTGCTGCCGTGGGGTTCCCCAATCGCGCTGCATCGAGCACCAGGTGCGTCCCGCGGCTGGGGCGCAGGGTGATGCTGGAGTCGACCTGATCAGCCCAGACACCGGTCGCATTGACCACGACGCGGGCACGCATCAAGAACTCGGACCCGGTCAACTCGTCGCGCAAGGTGGCCGACGTTCCGGATACGTCGTATGCACCGACGCGGGTCAGGATTCGCGCGCCGTAGGACGCTGCGGTTCGGGCGATGCCGACGACGAGGCGGGCGTCGTCGATGAGCTGCCCGTCGAACGCGGTCAAGGCGCCTCGTAGGTTCTCCTGCTTGACCGCGGGAGCCAATTCGCGCGCCCGCGCAGCGCTGACCGTCCGTGATCTGGGTAAAACCGAAGCCGGGGTTCGCGCCGACATGCGCAGAGCGTCACCGGCCAGGAAACCGGTACGCACCAGGGCCTTCCCGAAGAACGACGTTTCGGGCAACAGCGGTACGAGTTGAGGCATGGCGCGAACGAGGTGCGGCGCGGTGCGCGTCATGAGAATGCCGCGCTCGACCGCACTTTCACGCGCTATACCGACATTGCCGGAAGCCAGGTACCGAAGGCCGCCGTGTGCCAGTTTCGAACTCCAGCGGCTGGTGCCGAACGCGAGGTCGTGCTTTTCGACCAGCGCAACACTGAGCCCACGAGTCACGGCGTCGAGAGCGACACCGACACCGGTGATTCCGCCGCCGATGACCAGGACGTCAACCGAATCGCCGTTCGCCAACTGCTCGAGCTCACGAGTACGCCGGTGTGCATTGAGAGCTGAATCGCCGCCTGCTGAATCACTGCCTGCTGAATCTCGAGGGTCCACAGCTATTCTCCCGAATTCTTTGCAGGTGCCAGATACGCAGCGACCGCATGTCTGAGTTGCTCGACCGACGCGTCGGCGGAAAGTTCCGGCTCGAGAGTCGGTGCGGAGATGACGACGGACTGAGCCATCAGTAGAACCATCGCCGCAATCTCGTTGACGCTTCCCTCGCGAATCGAACCGTCTTGTTGACCGGCAGCGACGACGGAAGTGATCAGTTCGAGAATCGACTTCTGGCTCGCGCCGAGTCGGTCCACGATGTAGGTGGTGAGCAACTCTTGATCAGCGTGCCGAATCTTCACGAAGAGCGGATGGTCGCGAATCTGGCCGACGACGTCCCCGATCGCTTCCACGAGCAATGTGGCCGCAGACCCGGTGAAGGTCACCTCGGGCAGCACCGATCGAATCTCCCGAGTGAGCAGATCCGCGACGACGGCTCGCGTGTCCGGCCATCGCCGGTAGACGGTCGGCCGGCTCACGCCGGCGCGACGCGAGATCTCCGCCAGTGTGGTTCGCTGCATTCCGAAATCGAGGACACACGACCTTGCTGCGTCGAGAATCACGTCGTCGATCTCGCGGCTGGGGATGCGCTGACCGTCTGCCTTGCGAGGGACAATTGGGCCATCTGCGTTACGGATTACCATCGTGTGTAACACAATACCGGACAAGTCACCGGTAATCCCGTCGGGACTTGCGAGTTCTCTCGCTCAGAGATCATCAGAAATAGTACAACTCGAAACCAACTGCGCGCTCGGCGTCGAATCCAGGCTTCGGTCCGCTGACCATGTCGATCTGTGCGCGCGCCTGTTCCCGGATCGGCGTGGAACTCAACGCCGCCAGATATCGCGCATGTTCCGCGAGTGAATCCACGGCGCGATCGACCGTCGACGTCACGTCGACGCAGTGGGTAGGAGTCATCGTGTTGACCGCAACCCACCGAACGCCGGACCACGGCGCCAGTCCCTGCGCCGTCAATGACGGAAAGATCCATTCGTTCGCCGCATCAGCGGTCGCGTCCAGGACGCTGATCCCGAGCGCTCGGTGATCCGCGCTGTTGAGGTAGCCAGGTCCCCAGGTATGGGAGAAGTTCATCGTCACCACCAATTCCGGGCGGTGACGACGAATTGCTGCGGCGAGAGTCGAGCGCAACTCCAAGCCTTCCACGAGACGACCGTCGGGCAGGCCGAGGAACTCCACCTCACTGACACCGACGATCGCGGCCGAGCGACGCTCTTCTTCCTCGCGGACCGGGCCGGACTCCTCGGGCGACAGACCGGCGATTCCGGCCTCGCCGCGCGTGGCCAGGACATATCGCACGTCTTTGCCGCGATCGGTCCACTGCGCCACTGCTGCGGCTGCGCCGTATTCGATGTCATCGGGATGCGCCACGATGACAATCGCGCGCTGCCAGTCCTCGGGGAAGTTTTCCATAGGGCAGATCTTGCCCGTCAGAACCGCGAAGCGGGCGAATTGTCGTCACTTCCCGACATCGCCTTCACCAGGAAATAGATTCCGAAGCCGACAGCGCCGACCACCAGAACCCAGAAAAGCCCCTTGATCAGCGCACCGACCACCGCGAGTGCGACCCACACCAGTACGACGGCCAAAACGATCTTCCAAAACATGCTTGCCTCCAACGTGCCGTTGAATATTCAGTCGAATCGGACAGGTGCTGCGTCGTCCGTAGAACCAGCCTGACAGGTCTGGCGTGACAAAGCAGCAGCTCAGCGGCAAGTTCAGGTAAAGATCAGGGTTCACCCCGAGACCGGCCCTCACGCAGGTCAGGTGTCCAACCCATCGGAGCTTGCTCCTGGCGTAAACTCGCGAAGTTCGATCCCGTATGCCGAAGGAGCACGTCCGCAGTGTCTACGACCCGTTTCCCCGCTCGCGATCTCGCGCATGTAGCCGTCTTCGCCGCACTCATCATCGCGCTGGGCCTCCCCGGGTCGATCAACATCGGCATCTCCGGTGTACCGATCACACTTCAGTCCATGGGCGTCATGATGGCCGGCGCTCTACTCGGACCGCGCAAGGGTGTTCTCGCCGTCCTGACGGTCATTGCCCTGGGATTGGTCGGGCTACCGGTCCTTGCCGGCGGTCGCACCGCACTCGTGTCCCTCTCCAGCCCGACGGCCGGATTCCTCATCGGTTGGATCCCGACGGCGTTTGTCATCGGATGGCTGACTGCCAAGATGCTGCCCAAGTACCGGATCATCGCGGGCATCGGCATCAACCTTCTCGGCGGCGTCGTCATTCTCTACGCGTTCGGCATCGTCGGAATGATGGTCCGCGGACACATGAGCTTCGTTGCCGCATGGTCGGCCAACGCCGCCTTCATTCCTCTCGACGCCGCAAAAGCGGTCGTCACCGCGTTGGTCGCGTCCCAGGTCCATCGGGCATACCCGGCACTACTGCGCGACTCGGTGATCTCGTCGAACAAGACCGTGGTGGCGAATTAATCTCCGATGAGTGAGATCGTCTTCGAGAACGTCGGACACAGCTTCGGTGAACGAACGGTCCTGCAGCAGATAAATCTGCGACTGAGCGAGCAGCGAATCGGAATCGTGGGTGCGAACGGAAGCGGCAAGTCGACCCTCGCTCGCATGATCAACGGACTGGTCGTTCCAACGGAAGGACGCGTCCACGTCAACGGCTTGGACACGGCGAAGAAGGGCCGCGACGTACGCAAGCAGGTCGGATTCGTCTTCACCGATCCCAACCACCAGATCGTGATGCCGACGGTTGCCGAGGACATCGAATTCTCGCTCCGCCGTAGCGGATTGGGCAAAGCCGAGCGCGCCGCAAAGGTGGCCTCGGTGCTCGAACGCTACGGCCTCGCCGGGCACGCCGACCATCCCACACACCAGCTTTCCGGCGGGCAGAAACAGCTCCTCGCGCTCGCGGCCATCATGGTGACGGAACCGAACGTACTCGTCGCCGACGAACCCACCACGCTCCTCGACCTTCGCAACTCTCGGCTGATCAGTTCGGTATTCGAGTCACTCGATCAGCAACTTATCGTCGTGACCCACCAACTCGATCTCCTCGAATCCTTCGAACGGGTGTTGGTCGTCGACCAAGGCCGCGTCGTCGCTGACGGCTCCCCCGCCGACTCCATCGATCACTACCGGTCGTTGGTCTCGTGACCACTCTCGGCGTCTACAGACCGGGCTGCTCACTCCTGCACCGGATGCCGACGGGGATCAAGCTCTTCGCCTTGGTCGTGGCCATCCTCGCCGTCTCGATCTTCGTGCGTGAGCCGTGGCAACTGGCAGCTCCCACGATCGTCGTTGTGGCCCTGTACGCGATTGCGCGCATTCCTCCGATGACTGCAATCCGGCAGCTGCGTCCAGCGCTGTGGATGTTGCTCTTCATCGGGGCGTTCCAGCTGGTAGTCGCGGGATGGCAGCGAGCGGCCGTCGTTTGCGGGGTTCTGATCATTTCGATCGCCTTCGCGGCGATCATGGGTCTGACCACACGGATCTCCGAGATGCTCGACGCGATCACCAGATTCCTGACACCCTTGCGACGCTTCGGCGTCAATCCCGAACGGATCGCCTTGCTCCTCGCAATGACGATCCGGTGTATCCCGCTGATGTTCGAGGTCATCACACAGGTGTCCGAGGCACGCAAGGCGCGAGGGCTCGGATTCTCGCTGCGATCCTTCGCAGTGCCGGTCATCGTCGGCACCCTGATGACCGCGGACGCAATGGGTGAAGCATTGGCGGCCCGCGGCGCCGACGACTGAGACGTCGAACAGGGAGCATTGACCCGGCGCGAGGGCCGATCAGTTGTACTTGCGGGTGATGTCGTCCACCTCGCCGATGGCGTCGGCAAGCGCCGAGAGCCGCTCGGCGGCCGCGTGCAGCGCCGAAAGCTCGCGGTTGAATCCCACGAGCGCCGACGGGCTGTGAGGCGCTGTCAGAGCAGCTGCCGAAGTCACCAGATCCTCGTACTGATCCAACCCCGACTGCAACTCACGGACTGCGCCGTCGATGGTGGGATCAAGAGGTTCGGTTACCTTCGGCGTCGCGGCCACGGCGCGTTCCATCGCGACGACATCCGAAGACACCGCGAACATCGCTCTCAGTGCCGAATCGGCGGTAACAGTGATTTCGTCCAACTCACCGGGGTCGATGGTGTCGGCGCGTCTGAGCACACTCAAGATCTCGAACAGCGAAGTCTCGGCGCCGATGAGGCGCGACATCGGGATGAACGCGCGAGACGACGACGGTGGCAATCGCCGGCGAATCGGCGCGGACGGCGGTGGGCCGGAACTCATCGAACGGTAGCGGCCGACCGCGATCACGGCGGGAACCGCGAACAGTGCCGCTCCCCCGCCTGCCACGACCACCGACCACTCGGGAGCCGACGCGACGGCGAGGCCGGCCGTGCCGACCACGGATCCCCCGGACATGAAACCCCAACGCTGAGCGCGTCGGCGCGCGCGGGCACGCTTGCGCTCGAACTTGGCCCGCGGGTCCTGCCACCGCCGAGCGGCATCCGCCGCCGAAAGCCCGACCTCGCGCAATGTATCCGCGGTGCGTCCCAAGGCTCCGAAAGCGCCGGATACGGAAACGGGAACGGCCGACCGGGGCTCACGCCCAGATCGACCGTCTCGTGAAGAAAACATCAGAGCATCACTGCCGACATCGAGGATTCGGCTACTGCCCGGTCTGACCGGCAGCCGGGGGCTGCTTCTCGACGGACGGAGTCGCGGGAGTGGCTGCTGCGCCGCCGGACGGCAGCGCCTCGCCCTTCATGGATGCCCGAATCTGCTCGAGGCGACTGTGCCCTGCCATCTGGACCGAGGCCTGCTGGACCTCCATCATGCGGCCCTGAACGGAGTTCTGGGCGAGCTCGGCAGAGCCGAGTGCGTCAGCGTAGCGACGTTCGATCTTGTCGCGCACAGCATCGAGGCTGGGTGTGTTGCCTGGAGCCGACAGCGTGCTGTCCATGGAACGAAGGGACTCGCTCACGCGCTCCTGCATCTTGGCCTGCTCGAGCTGGCTGAGCAGCTTGGTGCGCTCGGCAACCTTTGCCTGCAGAGTCATCGCGTTCTGCTCGACGGCCTTCTTGGCCTGAGCAGCTGCCTGCAAGGACTGGTCGTGCAGTGCCTTCAGATCCTCGACGCCCTGCTCGGCCGTCACCAACTGGGCCGCAAAAGCTTCTGCAGCGTTGGTGTACTGAATCGCCTTGTCGTTGTCGCCGGCAGCAGCGGCCTGATCGGCGAGGTTGACTGCCTGGCGCGCGTTGGCGTTGAGCTTTTCGACCTCGTCGAGTTGACGGCTGAGCTTCATCTCGAGTTGACGCTGATTACCGATCACCGACGCAGCCTGCTGGGACAACGCCTGATGCTGGCGCTGTGCGTCCTCGATCGCCTGCTGAATCTGAACCTTTGGATCTGCCTTCTCATCGATCTTCGAATTGAAGAGCGCCATCAGGTACTTCCAGCCCTTGACGAAAGGATTAGCCATTGGTTTGATCCTGCCTCCATCTGATGCGCCGCGCCGAACGCGACCCGGAGCGCGACCGTCGCGCACCGAAACAAGGGCTGCGCCCTATCTGCTCTGACCCCACCTGCTGGAAACCGGCGGTTACGTACAAAATCTATCGGTTACGGCCGGTAGTGGCTACGCCGCCGCCAACCTTCGAGCGTTCGGTGCCGGAATCACGACGCGGGTATCGCGTGCGATAGTCGGCGAACCGGAAGCCGAGACAGAGCCGGAAGCCGACACGGCAGGTTCGGCAACCTGCCGACCAGCTACCGGAGCGCTCTTCTTCGTGGCCAGGGTCTCGCTCACGTCGACCAGCACGTCGGACAGTGGGACTGCGAGCGCATCACAGATCGCCGCCAACAATTCGCTCGATGCTTCCTTACGTCCACGTTCCACTTCGGACAGATAGCCCAAGCTCACACGCGCGCTGTTCGACACCTCACGTAGCGTGCGGCTCTGCGAAACGCGCGTACGCCGGAGACTGTCACCGATTGCCTCACGCAATAGCAGCGCCATCTCGCTCCTCCTTCATCCGTGACCTCATCGTGCATGGTCGTACGTCTTCACAATCGTCAACGTCCGAACACATCCGATTGGTTCCCGAGCCTATCGTGCCGCACGCTCTACGACACGATCACGCAACCGCGACACGGCAGTCGCGACCGCGGTTGTCCGAATCTCCCACCGTTCGCCGCCGAGCGCGAGCGGTTCGCATTCGGTTCCGTCAGGGCCGGCGATACCGAGAAACACTGTTCCGACCGGGTGTCCGTCCTGCTCACTCGGACCGGCGACTCCGGTCAGACCGATACCCCAGTCCGCACCGCACTTCGTCCGGGCACCGAGCGCCAATGCCACCGCCGTGCTCTCGGACACGGGGCCGTCCGTTGCCAGGCGGCCTGGATCCACACCAGCCAGTGTTGCTTTCAGGTCGGTCGCGTACACGACCAGGCCCCCGCGCAACACCGCGCTCGACCCCGGCACCGACGCGACTGCAGCCGTGAACAACCCTGCTGTCAGAGATTCGGCGGCGGCGACAGTCTGCTTCGCGGCGCCGAGGGCCTCGACAAGTTCGACAACTCCGAGTCCGAGCAGCGGATCGGTCATGACTCGACTGCGCGAACTCCGGCGCGAAGCCTGATCGCCTGCACGATGTATTCGATTCCCGTCGCCACCGTCAGCACGACGGCAGCAGCCATCAGCAGCCCGCTGACGATGTCCCAACTGCTCGGCAGCGGGCAGAGGTAGAACCCGATCGCAACGGCCTGCACGAGGGTCTTGAGCTTGCCGCCCTTGCCCGCCGGGATGACCGCGTGCCGCAGAACCGCGAACCGCAGCAGCGTGATTCCGAGTTCCCTGGCGATGATCRCTCCGGTCACCCACCACGACAGATCGCCGAGAACCGAGAGCCCGATCAGCGCGGCTCCGATCAGCGCCTTGTCCGCGATCGGGTCCATGAGTTTGCCGAAATCGGTGACCAGACCGTACTTCCGAGCCAATTGGCCGTCGATCCGATCCGTGATCGCGGCGACGATGAACACGCCCATCGCCCCGAGACGCCACCACGTCGAGTGTCCGCCGTCGACGAACAGAACAACGATAAACACCGGAACGAGAACCATCCGGACCATCGTGAGAATGTTCGCGATGTTCAGCAACGGAACCGGGTTGTCCGCGACAGGTGTGCCGTCGGACGGGCCGACGGCGGCGCGATGGGCGTCGGTCTGATCGCGCGGGGTACTCATCGGATCACCGCACAGGCGGTGAGCCGAACCCGGGATACAGCCGAGCGGCGCGGGAATTGCGTGGGGCGGACAGGCACGCGACTTAGAATATCGGTAGGGCCATTGACTAATGTGCACCACATGACTTCGACCGCGCCGACCTATACCGAGAGCCAGTTGATCGTGCGTCGCGCGCGAACGTCGGACATCCCCGAAATCAAGCGTCTGATCGACATCTACGCCGGCAAGATCCTCCTCGAGAAGAATCTCGTGACGCTGTACGAGGCAGTCCAGGAGTTCTGGGTCGCCGAGCGGGGCGACCAGGTAATCGCTTGCGGCGCACTGCATGTGCTGTGGGCGGACCTGGGTGAGATCCGCACCGTCGCAGTCGATCCGACTGCGAAAGGGCAGGGCGCAGGTTTCCACGTGGTCGACAAACTCATCGAGGTCGCCAAGGAATTGGAGTTGGAACGGTTGTTCGTTTTGACGTTCGAGACCGAGTTCTTCCACCGTCACGGATTCGCGGAGATCGACGGCACTCCCGTCACCGCCGAGGTCTATGCGGAAATGTGTCGGTCCTACGACGCCGGCGTCGCCGAGTTCCTCGATCTGAGCTATGTGAAACCCAACACACTCGGCAATACTCGCATGCTCCTGACTCTCTGAACCGTTCAGACTCTTCAAAGACACCTGTCTCGATCACCAGCCTCCGAAAGCGGTTCACGATGTCGTTGTTCCTCGTCGAATACACCTACGCACCCGAGAAGACCCCTCAGCGCGACGAAGTCCGCAGCGATCACCGCGCCTGGCTCGCGGATCTGGTTTCCCGCTCGATCGTTCTGTCATCTGGCCCGTTTGCAGATGGAAACGGCGCGCTGATCATCGTCGACGCCGCTGACGCCGACACCGTTTCACTCCTCTTCACCCACGATCCGTTCGCGATCGCCGATTTGATCGAGAAGGTCCGGATCACCGAGTGGGTTCCGGTGTTGGGTCAGTTCAGCGCCTGAGAGCGTCGGCCTACTCCCCGGCCCGGTCGCGAGTCTTCAACAGGCTCGCGACCGTCGTCACCGCCAATACTCCGATGATCACTCCGAGTGAGAGTGCCGTGGAGATCTCCGGCACGGAGACGTGTTCACCTCCGTTGACGAACGAGAGGGTGTTCTCGTGCAACGCGTGAAGTACCAGTTTCACACCGATGAACGCCAAGATTATCGAGAGCCCGTACGAGAGATAGACCAGCCGTTCGAGCAACCCGCCGATCAGGAAGTACAGCTGCCGTAGGCCCATCAGCGCGAAGGCGTTGGCGGTGAACACCAGATACGGTTCCTGAGTCAGACCGTAGATCGCCGGAATCGAATCGAGCGCGAAGAGCACGTCGGCAAAGCCGATTGCGATGAGCGCCAACAACAACGGAGTCACGACGCGCCTGCCGTCGATCCGGGTGATCAACTTGTCGCCGTCGTATTCCTCGGTAGTCGGCAGCACCCGTTTCACGAGCGAGATGATGCGACTGTCGCGCTTCTCCTCGGCTTCCTTCTCATGCCCGTGATCGCGGATCAGGGTGTACGCGGTGTAGATCAAGAACGCACCGAAGAGGTAGAACACCCAGCTGTATGCGTTGATGGCGGCGGCACCGACACCGATGAAGATTCCGCGCATCACCAACGCGAGGACGATGCCGATCAGCAAAACCTTCTGCTGGAACTCTCGTGGCACCGCGAAGGTCGACATGATGATCACGAAGACGAACAGATTGTCGACCGAGAGCGCCTTTTCCGTGACATAGCCGGCGAAGTACTCACCGCCGTACGTGGTGCCCCAGATCCACATCACGACGAGGCCGAAGACGATGGCGATCGAAATGTAGACCGTCGACCAGAATGCGGACTCCCGGAAGGTCGGCGCATGCGGAGTGCGGACGTGGGCGAAGAAGTCGAAGACGAACAGGCCGAGGATCACCACGATCGTGATTCCCCAAGCCAACGGCGTCACATGCACGGGTTCCTCCGGTCGTCTGTCGACGGCTTGTCCGCCGAGGTGTCCCTACTCGTCTGCGGGTGCCTCATCCGGGTCCCCGCCGCGAATCGACCACAGCAGACCGTCGAGTTCCTCAGGCTTCATGAGTACCTCGCGGGCCTTCGAGCCCTCGCTGGGTCCGACGACGCCACGATTTTCCATGAGGTCCATCAGTCGGCCGGCCTTGGCGAACCCGACTCGCAGCTTGCGCTGAAGCATCGACGTCGAACCGAACTGGCTGGTGATCACCAATTCCACGGCCTGCAAGAGGACATCCATGTCGTCGCCGATGTCGGGGTCGACGTCTTTCTTCTCCCCGGCCTTCTGCGCGGTGACACCTTCGGTGTACTCGGGCTCCGCCTGGTTCTTTGCGAAGTCGACGACCGCCGAGATTTCTTCGTCGGTGATGAACGCGCCCTGCATACGGGTCGGCTTACCCGCACCCATGGGCAGGAAGAGGCCGTCACCCATACCGATGAGCTTCTCGGCGCCTGGCTGATCGAGGATGACTCGCGAGTCCGTCAGTGAAGACGTCGCGAACGCCAGACGAGACGGCACGTTGGTCTTGATCAGGCCGGTGACGACGTCGACGGACGGGCGCTGCGTTGCCAGCACCAGGTGGATACCGGCAGCACGGGCTTTCTGCGTGATGCGGACGATCGCTTCTTCGACGTCGCGGGGAGCGGTCATCATGAGGTCGGCCAGCTCGTCCACGATTGCCAGGATGTACGGGTACGGACGGTAGACGCGCTCGCTGCCCAGCGGGGCGGTGATTTCGCCGGACTTGACCTTGGAGTTGAAGTCGTCGATATGACGCACCCGGTTGGCCTGCATGTCCTGGTAACGCTGTTCCATCTCCTCGACCAACCAGGCCAGCGCTGCCGCGGCCTTCTTCGGCTGAGTGATGATCGGCGTGATCAGGTGCGGGATACCTTCGTACGGCGTGAGCTCGACCATCTTCGGGTCGATGAGGATCATCCGTACTTCTTCCGGCGTTGCTCGGGTGAGCAACGAGACGAGCATCGAGTTCACGAAGCTCGACTTACCCGAGCCGGTCGAACCTGCCACCAGAAGGTGGGGCATCTTCGCGAGGTTGGCACTGACGAAGTCACCTTCGATGTCCTTGCCCAGACCGATCACCAGTGGATGGTGATCGCGTCGGGTGCTCGGCGCGTTCAGCACGTCGGCGAGGCGAACCATTTCGCGGTCGGAGTTCGGTACCTCGATGCCCACGGCGGACTTACCCGGAATGGGGGCCAGGAGACGGACGTTGTCGGTAGCCACTGCATAGGCGATGTTGCGGGCGAGCGCGGTGATCTTCTCGACCTTGACGCCCGGGCCGAGTTCGACCTCGTACCGCGTCACTGTCGGGCCTCGGGTGAATCCGGTAACGGCGGCGTCGATCTTGAACTGTTCGAGGACCTCGCTGATCGCTTCGATCATCGCGTCGTTCGCAGAACTGCGGAGCTTGGGCGGGTCCCCTTCGATCAGCAACGTCGTCGGAGGGAGGTTGTAGTCGCCGTCGGTGACCCGATCGGTGACGAAGTGTTCCTTCTCCTCCGGCTCCGGTTCGGGTTTCGGCACAGGCTTGGCGATAGGGACGGAACGGGCCGGCACCTTGGGGCGCGGCGCCGGAGTCTCCACGACGGGCGCGGCAGCAGCCACGACGGGCTCGTCGGGTACTGCGGTGTCGTCGGCGTTCCACAGACCGAGTACTTCGGTCTTCTTGTCGCCGGATTCGAACTCGTCCGTCGGGTAGTTGTCGATCGGTGCGCGTCGGCTGGTCCGCTTGGCGGGCTTGAGCGGTGGCTCGGCGTAGGTGTCGACCGGGTAGCCGTCGGCGTCGAACAGTGAAGGATCGTAAGCAGATTCGCCGTAGTGGTGCTCGCCGTCCTCGTCGAATTCGGATCCGTAGTCGCCGTATTCGTCCGAGCGATACGAGGCACCGAAGAAGGACTGGAACTTGCTCGGCACCTCACGCAATGTGGTTCCGGTCAGAAGGAGGATTCCGAATCCGGCGGCGATGACCAGCAGCGGCGCAGACAGCCAGACGGTGAGCCCGTTGGTGAGCGGGCCGCCCACGACGTACCCGACGAACCCTGCTCCGTTGRAGCGACCGGTGGAGTCTGTCGGTGAACCCGAGATGATGTGCCAGAGGCCGAGCGCCGGCAGACCGACCAGCAACGATCCCATGATCAGTCGGGGGCGGATCTCAGGTTTCGGTTCTGTGCGCATCAACAGGATCGCGAGGCCGACGCCGACGATGGGGAGCACGGCCGAGGCCGCGCCGAAGATAGCGCGCACAAGGGTGTCGATGCCGCCGCCGATCGGACCACCGGCCTTGAACCAGACGCCGCCGGCGATGACGACGCTGAATGCGATCAGGCCGAGCGCTATTCCGTCGCGGCGGTGGCCGGCTTCGATCTCGCCGACCTTACTGACGGTGCGTGTGGTGGCGCCGACGCCGCGGGCAGCCAGGGACCACCCGGCTCCGATTCCCTTGCCGACGGCCGCCAACGGACTGGCCCGCTGAGACGTTTTCGATACCGGGCGGCGCGCGGATGACGACGTACCGGAGGCCTTCTTGGGCGCTGGCTTGGAGCCTTTGCCCGAGGCCGGGCGCCCACCAGCCCTGGCCGAAGTCGTGACGTTCCGAGGAGTCGACACGGTCCGTGTGGTGCGGGAGGTGCGAGGTTTTGCGGTCGTGCGCGCACTCGGAGTGGAGGCTGACGACCTGGTCGATGCCCTGGACGTGGACGTGCTTGTACTGGATCCCCGGGCGCTCGACTTACCTGCCATGGAGTTCAGGCTAGTCTGTGCGACCCCATCTGGACCATCCGCAACACCAGCAACACTGGTCGCGAGTGCGAAACGTGATCTTCGCAACCCGTCGGTCGAGCGCCACTCAGGTTGAAAAAGGCAATCAGAAACTGCGATCGAGCGCCATCACGGATTGGACGTCGGCCAGTTCACCTTTGGCTTCGATCTTCACTTCGTTGCGACCGAAAGCGTGCAGCAGCAACTCGGCGGGTTCGCCCTGCAAGACAACACTGCGAGAGCCGGATTTATGGACGACCGCACTCTCGCCGGAGGGAAGTTCGAAAATTACCTCGACAGCGGCCTTGCGGTAGCCCATCTTGCCGATCTGGCGTGCGTACTTCCACAGCTGAGCCTGCCGACCCTCCGACAACGGACGCGGCGCCCAGTTCAGATGTGCGCGGCGTACGTCTTCGTGGTGAACGAACATCTCGGTGGTGTTGACCTGCGCGTCGAGCCAGTACATCGGCGACCATCGCGGCGGCCCGCTCCGAACGTCGTCGAGGATCTCCTCCCACGGACGCGCCGCTGCGGCCTTTCGCACGCTCTCGGTGTGACCGGCAAGAGGGCTCAACATGATTCCGGGAGCGGCGTCGAGACGCCGCTCCCGGACAATCAGATGTGCTGCCAGGTCACGATTGGTCCACTCCCCACACAGTGTCGGAGCATCGGGGCCGAACTCGACCATGCTGTCCACCAGGGCGAGTCGTTCGTCATGAGCGAAGGTCACCTTCGCCAAAGTACTCGAACCGGACCGGGTTCGAGCGGAAGCGACCTGCTGTGCCGAATCTACGGAACCGCGATGACCGTCGGAATGATCATCGGACGGCGGCGGTACTTGTCCGCGACCCAGCGTCCGACGACGCGGCGCACGGACTGCGCGATGCGATGAGCGTCGATGACGCCTTCGCTCGCCAACCGGGCCAGGTCCGATTCCACGAGATCCGCGGCGGCCTTGAGTGCCGTCGGATCGTCGGAGAAGCCGCGACCGGACACCTCGGGAGTGCTGACTGCGCGTCCTGTCGACTCGTTGATGACGATGGTGATGGCGATGAAGCCACCTTCGCCGAGTACGAGGCGATCGGAGAGCGTCGGCTCGCCGACGTCGCCGACGGACAGACCGTCGACGTAGACGTGTCCGACCGGTACGCGTCCCACGATCTCGGCGAGGCCGTCGACCATGTCGACCACGACGCCGTCCTCGGCCAGCACGATGCGCTCTTCCGGAACGCCGGTGGCCTTGGCCAGGGCGGCGTTGGCACGCAAGTGGCGCCATTCACCGTGGACGGGCATGGCGTTGGTGGGCCGAACCGCGTTGTACAGGTAGAGCAGCTCACCGGCGGACGCGTGGCCCGAGACGTGAACCTTGGCGCTCTGCTGGGTCACGACGGTGGCACCGCGCTTGGCCAAGCCGTTGACCACGGCAAAAACGGAGTTCTCGTTACCCGGAATCAGCGAGGATGCGAGAACGACCAGGTCGTTGGCACGGATGTTGATCTGGCGGTGTTCGCCGCGCGCCATCCTCGAGAGCGCTGCCAACGGCTCACCCTGCGAACCCGTGGAGATGAGAACGAGGCGATCGTCGGGAAGGGTGGCGGCGGTGTCGATGTCGACGACCAGGCCGTCTGGCACCGTGAGGTAGCCGAGATCCTGGGCGATCTGCATGTTGCGGACCATCGAGCGGCCGACGAAGACGATGCGACGGTTGTACCGAGCGGCAACGTCGACGACCTGCTGGATGCGGTGCACGTGGCTGGCGAACGATGCCACGATGACGCGCTGCTTCGCCTTGCCGATGACGTTGTCGAGCACTCCCCCGATTTCACGCTCGGGCGTGACGAATCCCGGGACCTCGGCGTTGGTCGAGTCCACGAGGAACAGGTCGACACCCTCGTCGCCCAGGCGGGAGAAACCGGCGAGGTCGGTCAGGCGGCCGTCGAGAGGCAGCTGATCGAGCTTGATGTCACCGGTGTGCAGTACAACTCCGGCGTCGGTGCGAATCGCGATTGCGAGCGCGTCGGGAATCGAGTGGTTGACGGCGAAGTACTCGCAGTCGAACGGGCCGTGAGTGGTGGTGTTTCCTTCGACGACCTCGACGAGGTTCGGTCGCAGGCGATGCTCGCGGCACTTGGCGGCAACGAGGGCGAGAGTGAACTTCGCGCCGATGACCGGTATGTCCGCGCGCAAGCGCAGCAAGAACGGCAGAGCACCGATGTGGTCCTCGTGGCCGTGAGTCAAGATGACGGCTTCGACGTCGTCCATACGGTCTTCGATGTAGCGGAAGTCCGGGAGGATCAGGTCGACGCCGGGCTGCTGGTCCTCGGGGAACAGCACACCGCAGTCGACGATCAGCAACTTGCCGCGGTGCTCGAACACCGTCATGTTGCGACCGATTTCGCCGATGCCACCGAGAGCGACGATGCGCAGACCTGATGCCGGCGCCTTCGGGGGTGTTCCGAGGCGACCGGTGGGATCGACGGCCGGACGGTTCTCGGGGCGCTTGTTTCCGCGCCCGTTGCCCGCCTTCGACGCTGCCGGACGGTTGCCGCCGGCAGATTTGCGCGGCGACCTGTCTTCGGTCGATTTCTTGGGTGCAGCAGATTTGGTGGCGGCGGACTTGGTCGCTGCAGATTTGGCTGCTGCGGCCTTCTTGGGCGGGGCGGCAGCGGCGGGGGCCGCTTCTGCCGCCGGCGCAGCTGGTGCCTCTACCGGTGCGGCCTTCGCGGCCGTCTCGGGAGCCGGAGGCGAAGGCGGACCGGCTTGACGACTGGCACTACGACGTCGGGGGGGACGGGTCATTTACAAAACTCCTGCCGCATGCAGATCGGCGGCAAGACCGTCGATCTGCTCTTTAGTGGGTGCAACCTGCGGAAGGCGTGGTTCTCCGACATCGATTCCGATGAGTCGCAGACCCGCCTTCGAAGCGCTGACACCGCCGAGGCGGGCAACGGAACGAATCACAGGGATCAAACTGAGGTTTATTTCGCGTGCGCGGGCGATGTCGCCGGACACGAACGCGGTGTGGAGGTCGCGGAGGCGACCCGGAACGAGATGGCCGATGACGCTGACGAAGCCGGTAGCACCGACAGCGAGCCACGGCAGGTTCAGCGGGTCGTCACCGGAGAAGAACTGAAGCTCGGTGGTGCCGATCAACTCTGCGCCGGCGTTGAGGTCACCCTTGGCATCCTTGACGGCCTTGATCCGCGGGTGCTCGGCGAGTCGGCGGATCGTTTCGGTCTCGATGGGGACGACGGAGCGGGGCGGAATGTCGTACAACATGACGGGCAGGTCGGTCGCGTTGGCGACGGCGGTGAAGTGTGCAAAGAGTCCGGCCTGGGGCGGACGCGAGTAGTACGGGGTGACGACGAGCAGACCGTGCGCTCCGGCGCGAGCCGCGTCACGGGCGAGTTCGACACTGTGGGCGGTGTCGTTGCTCCCGGCGCCTGCAACGATCTTCGCGCGGTTGCCGACGGCGTCGATCACTGCGCGGAGCAGGTCGAGCTTCTCGGACTCGGTGGTGGTGGGAGACTCACCGGTCGTGCCGGCAAGAACGAGGCCGTCGCAGCCGTTGTCGACGAGATGGGCTGCGAGGCGCACTCCCGCGTCGACGTCCAACTTCCCGTCGGCAGTGAACGGGGTCACCATCGCAACGGAAATGGTGCCGAACGGACGCTCGACAAGAGAAGCGGAATCACCGTAGGTCATGGTCAGAAGGTTACCCGGTTCAGCTCTTACTTCTGCACACGAGTCACGACTCGGCCGCAAATGCACTGACGGCGATTTCCGATCCGTCGCTTCCGCGGAGAATCTCGTAGTCCCCGAACACATTTGGCGCGACGTCGCGAAGCTGACGTAGGCACTCGATCGCGACTCGCCGGATCTCGACGTCGGCATGTTCGGTGGCGCGCATCTCGACGAAGTGCCGCCAGGCCCGATAGTTCCCGGTCACGACCAAGCGCGTCTCGGTTGCGTTGGGCAGCACGGAGCGCGCAGCTTGCCTGGCTTGCTTCCCACGCATCGGGGCACCGGGCACTGATTGCAATTTCCCCTCGAGGGCGGTCAGCAGTTCGCCGTAAGCGCGACGGCTCTCGTCGGTGGCAGACAGAAACAGTGCTTCGAGCTCGGGATCACCTTCGACCGCGGGAGGCACGACAACGTTCGCATCATTCTCGCGAACGAATCGCTGCGAGAGTTGCGAGTACGAGAAGTGCCGGTGACGAATCAATTCGTGAGTGCACGAGCGCGAGATACCAGTGATGTAGAAGCTCACCGTCGCGTGCTCTAGCACCGAAACGTGTCCGACCTCGAGCAGATGCCTCAGATAGCCGGCGTTGGTTGCGGTTCGCGGATTCGGCTTGGACCAACTCTGGTAGCAGGCTCGGCCGGAGAACTCGACGAGCGCTTCGCCGCCGTCCGCGTCCGTCTCCCACGAAATGTCCTCGGGCGGGAAGAACTCGGACTTCGCCACCAACTGCACTTTCAGCGACACCGTGTTCGGCACAACCCACTCCTCGACAAGCACGAAACGACCAGCACGAAACCCGGGCGCCGTTCGCCTCAGGTGCTGGGCAACTCTATAGCGGCTGCGCTCCCCCGAGATCGAGTGACGTCACCACACCCTTGACTGACGTCACTTTTGACGCCACTCTGGTGTCATGGACATTTCGGAGTACACCGCGAAGCTGCAGAATGACCTCGTCACCGCAGCCGAACTCGGCGACGATCACACGCGCCGGATTGCGGCGTCGTTGTCCGCCGCCATCGAACCCTCGGTCCGCCTGGTCTTGTTGGCCGCGGCGACGGAGTTGGCCAAGGAGATCGGGACCAAACTCGACGGCCGCGAGGTCAGGGTCAATCTCGACGGCAACGAGATCGTGACCGACGTCGTCCGCCCGACGAATTCGACCGGCGGCGAGGGCGGAAACGAGAAGGCAGACGACGAGAAGAAGGACTCCACTTACTCGTTCGACGACGTCAGCGGCGATATCAGCCGAGTGACGTTGAGGATGATGGAGCAGATCAAAGCCCGCGCCGAGGAGGCAGCCAATCAGAACGGAGTCTCCCTCAACTCGTGGGTTTCACAAGCCGTTCAGGGCGCATTGCGGGACCATATGCGCAAGAACGGCATGGACTAGTTCGACGCCACCCTGATCGCCGATGATCTAATTGCGCAACTGCAGTAATCACGAACCGTTGCCGCAAGGCGAGAAGGAGCACGTTCATGGCCGTTTCGGGCGTCAAGGAATTCGAGATCAAGGCTGATCCGGCGACGGTGATGAAGGCCGTAGCTGCAGTCGATCGGCTGCCGGAGTGGTCGTCTGCGCACAAGAAGATCACCATCGAGAGCACCCACGACGACGGTCGCCCCCATCGCGTTCGCATGGCCGTGTCCATTCTGGGAATCAACGACGAGCAGGTAGTCGACTACACCTTCGAGGGCGACGAGAAGGTGACCTGGACCCTCGTCGAGAGCGGCCAGCAGAACCAGCAGGACGGCTCGTACGTCTTGACTCCCACCGACGGTGGAACCAAAGTCACCTTCGAACTGACCATCGATCCCAAGATCCCGCTGCCGGGCTTCCTGGTGAAGAAGGCGCAGAAGACGGCCCTGGAAACAGCGAGCAAGGGCCTGACGAAGTTCGTCGAAAACTTCTGAGCGCACACGCAATTCAGGCGGCCCTTACTTCGGCGTTCATCGCCGGGTAGGGGCCGTTTGCCGTGAAGCCCAGCTGCGATTTCTCGGAAGTTCTTGCCGATGTTGAACATTCGCCGGTAGCCGTGGACCGCCCGGAGTAACGTCGGCCGCGTGTCCGCCGAGACCGCAGAGCCCAACTCCATGGCACCCGTGCGCATCCTCGTCTACAGCGACGACGCACACACCCGCGAGCAAGTTCGGCTCGCTCTCGGAGAGCGCCCACATCCTTCGATGCCCACCATCGACTACGTCGAGGTCGCGACGGCGCCGATCGTCGTCGACAAGCTCGATGCCGGCGGAATCGATCTCGCCATCCTCGACGGCGAGGCGAGTCCGGCGGGCGGCATGGGCGTCGCGAAACAACTCAAGGACGAGATCGTCGACTGTCCGCCGATCCTCGTACTGACCGGTCGACCCGACGATGCGTGGCTGGCGTCGTGGTCGCGAGCGGAAGCCTCAGTGCCGCAGCCGATAGATCCGATGGAACTCTCTTCCACCGTCATCGCGCTTCTGCGTCGGCAACTGAGCCGGTGAGCACCCGTTGCAGCGGTGATTCGTTGCGGCGCCGACTACTTCGGACTTTCGAGAGCGAAACTCGGCACCTCGAAAATCAACCCAATGTCGGAGGCCTCCCCTAGTGTGGGTGTCGCAGGTCACATAAGTGTCGAATTGCTGGCAGTATCGAAATCGAACGGCACCTTCGGGTTAACGGCACCTTCGGGCTAGGCGGACATCCGCACAGCGGAGAGGAGTTCGGGTGAGATGAACGCTTACATCCCCATTCTCGTTCTCGGGGTCATCGCGATGGCCTTCGCTGTGGTGTCGGTTGTTCTCGCGTCCGTGGTCGGCCCGAAGCGGTACAACAGGGCGAAACTCGAAGCCTACGAATGCGGAATCGAACCGGCACCCCGTACCGCTGGTGGCGGACGGTTTCCCGTCAAGTTCTATCTGACGGCAATGCTGTTCATCATCTTCGACATCGAGATCGTTTTCCTCTATCCGTGGGCGGTGCATTTCGATTCGCTCGGCTTGTTCGGCCTCGCGGCGATGGGCCTTTTCATAGTCAACGTCTCGGTGGCATACGCATACGAATGGCGACGAGGCGGTCTCGGTTGGGACTAGCTCAGCGAACACAGGAACAGCACACACGAGTCAGACAAAACCGGTCACACCGCAGCTGTTACGACTGAAAAGAGTCGGATATGGGTCTCGAAGAAAAGCTCCCCAGCGGATTTCTACTGACCACGGTCGAGGGCCTGGCAGGTTATGCCCGCAAAGGATCACTGTGGCCTGCCACCTTCGGGCTCGCGTGCTGCGCCATCGAGATGATGGCAACCACGTCGGGTCGCTTCGACCTGGCGCGGTTCGGCATGGAGGCATTCCGCGCGTCGCCGCGACAGGCAGACCTTCTGATCGTGGCCGGGCGGGTCAGTCAAAAGATGGGCCCGGTACTTCGTCAGGTCTACGACCAGATGGCCGAGCCGAAATGGGTTCTGGCCATGGGTGTATGCGCGTCGTCCGGCGGAATGTTCAACAACTACGCAGTGGTTCAGGGCGTCGACCACATCGTGCCGGTCGACATCTACTTGCCCGGCTGTCCACCGCGGCCGGAGATGCTCCTGAACGCGATCATCGAACTGCACCGAAAGATCCAGGAAATGCCCCTCGGCGTGAACCGCGAAGAGGCACGCGCGGCAGCCGAGCGCGCCGCACTGGCATCCACCCCCACCATCGACATGAAGGGGCTGCTGCGATGACCTCGGGTAACACCGGCGCGAGAGGGATGTTCGGGGTCCGCGGCACTGGCGACACCTCGGGCTACAGCAGGCTTGCCCCTCCGATCTCTCTAGAGGACAAGGCTTCTCGACCCTTCGGCGGTTATTTCGATGCAGTCGCGGATTCGTTGGACGCGGCATTGAGCAGCGCGGGTGGCACTTTCGCCGCTGCAGTCGAGCGTGTGGTGATCTTTCGAGACGAGATGACGCTGCACGTCGAACGCTCCCACTTGCCGCAGGTTGCGCGAAGACTGCGCGACGAACCGGACCTTCGCTTCGAGCTCTGCCTGGGTGTCGACGGAGTGCACTACCCGCAGGACACCGGTCGTGAACTGCACGCCGTGTATCCACTTGCCTCGATTACGCACAACCGCCGAATCAGGCTGGAAGTATCTGTGCCGGATTCCGATCCGCATATTCCGTCGATCGTCGGGATCTACCCGACCAATGACTGGCATGAACGCGAGACGTACGACTTCTTCGGGATCGTCTTCGACGGTCATCCGGCCCTGACCCGCATCGAGATGCCCGACGACTGGAAAGGCCACCCCCAGCGGAAGGACTATCCGCTCGGCGGTATCCCGGTCGAGTACAAGGGCGCCCAGACTCCGCCTCCCGACGAGCGTAGGTCGTACAACTGATGAACGAGACGACAGGAAGCAACTCCGGTGCCACGACGGAAACCGTCGTCACGGCATCGGGTCAGGACTGGGACGACATCGTCACCGCGGCCGCCCGCCAGCGAACCGGCGAGGCGGAACGGATCGTGGTCAACATGGGCCCACAGCATCCGTCCACTCACGGGGTCTTGCGCCTCATTCTCGAGATCGAGGGTGAGACGGTCGTGGAAGCTCGATGTGGAATCGGGTACCTGCACACCGGAATCGAGAAGAATCTCGAATTCCGGAACTGGACGCAGGGTGTCACTTTCGTTACTCGAATGGACTACCTGTCACCGTTCTTCAACGAAACCGCGTACTGCCTCGGAGTCGAGAAACTTCTCGACATCACCGACGACATTCCCGAGCGAGCCACCGTCATTCGCGTGATGATGATGGAACTCAATCGGATCTCCTCACATCTCGTGGCCCTGGCGACCGGCGGAATGGAACTCGGCGCCGTAACGGCGATGCTGTTCGGATTCCGCGAACGCGAATTGATTCTGGACGTGTTCGAGACGATCACCGGACTGCGGATGAATCACGCCTACATCAGGCCTGGTGGTCTCGCTCAGGATCTACCCGACGGGTCGGTCGCGAAGGTTCGGGAATTGTTGAAGGTCCTACCGAAACGGTTACGTGACGTCGAACTGATGCTCAGCGACAACTCCATCTGGAAAGCACGTACCCAGGGAATCGGATATCTCGATCTCACCGGCTGTATGGCGCTCGGGGTGACGGGGCCGGTCCTTCGCGCCACAGGTCTCCCCCACGATCAGCGTCGAGCGCAGCCGTACTGCGGCTACGAGAACTACGAGTTCGACGTAGTGACACACGACGGATCCGATTGCTACGGAAGGTACGTCATCCGCGTCGAGGAGATGAAGGAGTCCCTCAAGATCGTGGAGCAGTGCCTCGACAAGCTGCAACCGGGCCCGGTCATGGTGGACGACAAGAAGATCGCCTGGCCTGCCGATCTCGCTGTGGGACCGGATGGCCTCGGCAACTCGCAGAAGCACATCGCCAAGATCATGGAGTCCTCCATGGAAGGTCTGATTCACCATTTCAAACTGGTCACCGAGGGTATCCGCGTGCCGCCAGGTCAGGTGTACGTCGCCGTCGAGTCTCCGCGTGGCGAACTGGGGGTGCACATGGTCAGCGACGGGGGAACCCGGCCGTACCGCGTCCATTTCCGGGACCCGTCGTTCACCAACCTTCAAGCGGTCGCCGCGATGTGTGAGGGAGGCATGGTGTCCGACGTGATCGCTTCGGTTGCCAGTATCGATCCCGTCATGGGCGGAGTGGACCGATGACCGGCCCGAACGGCTCGTCACGCGTGTTCATCGAACTCGGGCCGCGCCCGGAGGAGCCCACGCAATTGGTACGCCCTGGCGCACGATCGAGCTATCCACCCGACGTACTCGCCCGACTCGACGCCGACGCCGAAACCGTCATCGCTCGCTACCGTGAGCCTGACGCCGCCGCGACCACCAGTCGATCCGCCCTCTTGCCGCTCCTTCATCTCGTGCAATCCGAGGACGGGTACATCACCCCGGCCGGGATCGATTTCTGCAGTGCCAAGCTGGGTTTGACGGGCGCCGAGGTCGCCGCAGTTTCCACCTTCTATTCCATGTATCGCCGGGGGCCGACGGGTGAGTATCTGGTCGGAGTCTGCACCAACACGCTGTGCGCGATCATGGGCGGCGACGACATCCTCGCGGCACTCGAAGAGCATCTGGGCTCGACAGGCTCCAGAGATGAAGGTGGACACTCCATCTCGACGTCCGACGGTAAGATCACCCTCGAACACATCGAGTGCAATGCGGCGTGCGACTACGCCCCCGTCATGATGATCAACTGGGAGTTCTTCGACAATCAGACCCCGGAATCGGCGCGCTCACTCGTCGATGCGCTCCGCGCCGGAGAGCGCGTGACACCCGATCGCGGTGCCACGCTGTGCTCGTTCCGGCAGACTGCGCGCACTCTGGCTGGTTTTCCGGATACGCGAATCGAGGCAGCCGAAGCGCAGACCGTCGGCGATGCAACTCTTGCCGGACTACGTATCAGCCGATCTCTCGACGACAACCCATCCGGCTCGGCTTCCGCGGCCGACGCTCCCGGCGAAGGGAAGTGACATGACACTCGCCCCCGTCCTGAGTCGATACTGGGATCAACCGAATTCATGGACCCTCGACAGCTACCTTCGCCGCGACGGCTACCAGGCGCTGCGCAAAGCGCTGGCCACGCCCCCCGACGCCGTGATCGAAACCGTCAAGGACGCGGGCCTGCGCGGACGTGGCGGCGCGGGCTTCCCGACAGGCCTCAAGTGGAGCTTCATCCCCCAGGTCTCCGAAGACAAGCCAGGAGACGGCAAGCCTCACTACCTCGTCGTCAATGCCGACGAGTCCGAACCGGGCACATGCAAGGACATGCCGTTGATGATGGCGACCCCACACACGTTGGTGGAGGGAGTGATCATCGCGGCGTACGCAATTCGAGCAGCGAAGGCGTTCATCTACGTCAGAGGTGAGGTTGTCCCGGTTCTGCGACGCCTGCAGACCGCTGTCGCCGAGGCTTACGCGGCCGGATATCTGGGCCGCAACGTCCTCGGTTCGGGTTTCGATCTGGATCTCGTCGTCCATGCCGGAGCCGGCGCCTATATCTGTGGGGAAGAGACGGCCCTCCTCGATTCGTTGGAGGGACGACGCGGTCAGCCTCGACTGCGGCCGCCGTTCCCCGCTGTCGCCGGTCTCTATGCCTGCCCGACCGTCGTCAACAACGTCGAGTCCATCGCGAGTGTTCCGTCGATCGTCCTGGGCGGCCCGGAGTGGTTCCGATCGATGGGAAGTGAGAAGTCACCGGGATTCACGCTGTATTCGCTCTCGGGTCATGTCACCACCCCCGGCCAGTACGAGGCTGAACTCGGGATCACCTTGCGCGAGCTGCTCGAATACGCAGGTGGGGTCCGCGCTGGACACACCCTCAAATTCTGGACTCCCGGCGGATCCTCGACACCGATCTTCACCGACGAACATCTCGATGTCCCACTCGACTACGAGGGCGTCGGCGCCGCGGGATCCATGCTCGGTACCAAGGCCTTGCAGATATTCGACGAGACAACCTGCATCGTGCGTGCGGTGTTGCGATGGACCGAGTTCTACGCTCACGAATCCTGCGGTAAATGCACGCCGTGCCGCGAGGGCACGTACTGGCTGGTGCAGATCCTGCGTCGGCTCGAAGGCGGAACAGGAACCGAGGCCGATCTCACCAAACTTCTCGATATCTCGGACACGATCCTCGGAAAGTCCTTCTGCGCGTTGGGTGATGGAGCGACCAGCCCGATCATGTCTTCCTTGAAGTACTTCCGCGAGGAATACGTAGCGCATTTCGACGGGAACGGATGCCCGTTCGATCCTCACCGGTCCGTTCTCGCGACAGGAGCGTTCGTCTCATGACTGCAGCCGACGCCACCACTGGAACCGATGCGGCACCGCCGACCGAACTCGTCACCCTCACCATCGACGGCCGGGAACTCCAGGTCCCCCAGGGCACGTTGATCATTCGCGCTGCGGAGATGATCGGCACCCAGATTCCGCGGTTCTGCGATCATCCTCTTCTGGACCCGGTCGGTGCTTGCCGCCAGTGCATCGTGGAAGTCGAAGGTCAACGCAAGCCGGTGGCGTCCTGCACGACACCGGTTGCGGACGGAATGGTCGTCACCACACAGCTCACGTCGCCTGTGGCCGAGAAGGCGCAACGCGGGGTGATGGAACTCCTGCTCATCAACCACCCTCTGGACTGCCCCGTGTGCGACAAGGGCGGCGAGTGTCCGCTCCAGAACCAGGCGATGTCGACCGGTCGCACCGAATCCCGGTTCGGTGAGGAGAAAAGGACCTACCCCAAGCCCATCCCCCTCTCGTCCGAGATCCTCCTCGACCGCGAGCGTTGTGTCCTCTGCGCCAGGTGCACGCGATTCTCGAGTCAGATCGCCGGCGACCCGTTCATCGATCTCCTCGAGCGCGGCGCGCTTCAACAGGTCGGGATCTACGCCAACGAGCCCTTCGAGTCCTACTTCTCGGGCAACACCATCCAGGTTTGCCCGGTCGGCGCGCTCACCAGTACGGCATACCGATTCCGGGCGCGACCGTTCGATCTGGTGTCCAGCCCCAGCGTGTGTGAACACTGCGCCGACGGATGTGCTCAGCGCACCGACCACCGTCGCGGAAAGGTTCTCCGTCGTCTCGCCGGGGACGACCCCGACGTCAACGAGGAATGGAACTGCGACAAGGGGCGCTTCGCTTTCACGTACACGACCCAAGGTGATCGGATCACCACTCCCCTGATCCGCAACGCTGACGGCGAATTGATTCCGGCGTCGTGGCCCATGGCACTCGACCTCGTTGCGCGATCCTTCGCGCAGACCCGCGGTGACGCAGGCGTACTCGTCGGCGGACGCTCTACCTTGGAGGACGCCTACGCCTACGGTAAGTTCGCGCGAGTTGCTCTCGCTACCAACAACATCGATTTCCGAATCCGCGCTCACTCAGCCGAAGAGGAAGATTTCCTCTCAGCTCACGTCGCGGGCCGCACACTTGAAGGGTCGGTGACGTACCAGGACCTCGAATCTGCCCCGACCGCGTTGCTGGTAGCTCTCGAGCCCGAGGAGGAGTCACCGATCATCTTCCTGCGACTGCGCAAGGCCGCACGTTTCGGCAAGACGACGGTGCTCTCCAGCGCGCCATTCGCTACGCGCGGCCTGCAGAAGATGGGCGGTGGTCTACTTCGGACCGTACCCGGAAGTGAAGCAGCTCTGATGAATTCGTTGTCCCACCCCAGCAGTGAGGAGGGTCAGCTCCTCCGGCAGCCCGGTGCTGTGATCCTGCTGGGTGAGCGACTGAGTGCGGTAGCAGGCGGCTTCGCCGCGGCGCTGCGACTCGCCGAATCGACGGGAGCTTCTTTGGCTTGGGTACCACGCCGCGCTGGTGATCGCGGCGCCGTCGAGGCCGGCGCGCTACCGGGATTGCTTCCCGGCGGACGCCCCGTTGCGGACCCGGCAGCACGTCAGGAGGTGGAATCGGTGTGGGGGGCCTCCATCCCGGCATCCGACGGTCGCGACGCCGCGAGTCTGCTGGATCCGGGGCAGACGACTGCTGCGCTTCTTGTCGGCGGCGTCGAGTTGAGTGATCTCCCGAACCCGGCGAAGGCAAGGGCCGCGRTCGAAGCCGCAGGGTTCGTTGTGAGTTTGGAGATCCGTCACAGCGGAGTCACCGAACTCGCCGACGTCGTCTTCCCGGTGGCACCGGTCGCCGAGAAGCCCGGAACCTTCCTCGACTGGGAAGGCCGCGAGCGCGTGTTCGACACCGCGTTGAGAACGACAGGAGTAATGCCGGATCAGCGCGTTCTCCACGCGATCGCAGCCGAGATGGGCATCGATCTGGGCCTACCCGACGCAGATTCCGCACGCTCGGAGATACACCGCCTCGGCGCGTGGTCCGGATCGCGCCCCAACTCGCCTCAGGTCCCGTCAGGCACCATGCCCACACCGGCACTGGGCGAGGCAGTGTTGTCGAGTTGGCGAATGTTGCTCGACAACGGGCGATTGCAAGACGGCGAGCCCAACCTGGCGGGTACGGCACGGCCGTCGCTCGTGCGTTTGTCGGCCGAGACCGCTGCCGAGATCGGCGCCGACAACGGCGATCACGTTGCGGTGTCGACTGAATCCGGTTCCATCACATTACCGTTGGAGATCACCGACCTCCCGCCTCGAACAGTCTGGCTCCCGCTCAATTCACCGGGTAGCACGATCTACGAAACGCTCTGCGTCACCGCGGGGTCCGTGGTGAAGATTGCGAAGGCGGGAGCGCAATGAACACCCACGAGTACGGGACGGTCGCAGCTCCGGTCGACCTGTCGGCGTTCGGGCACGACCCGTGGTGGTTGGTGATCGGCAAGGCTCTCGCAATCTTCGTGTTCCTCGTACTCACCCCGCTGGTGGCGATCTACGCGGAACGAAAGGTCATGGCACGCATGCAGATGCGTGTCGGACCGAACCGCGTCGGCCCCCGTGGAATGCTCCAGAGCCTCGCTGACGGAATCAAGCTCGCCCTCAAGGAGGGCATCACACCGACCGGCGCCGACAAACCGATTTACCTCCTCGCGCCCGTCATCGCGGTCGTGCCCGCCTTCATGGCGTTTGCTGTCATCCCGTTCGGTCCACAGGTGTCGATTTTCGGAACCCGGTCACCCCTGCAACTGACCGATCTACCGGTCGGCGTTCTGTACATCCTGGCCGTCACTTCTATCGGTGTGTACGGGATCGTCCTTGCCGGCTGGTCTTCGGGATCGACGTATCCCCTACTGGGCGCACTTCGATCGACCGCTCAGGTCATCTCGTACGAGGTAGCGATGGGCCTGTCTTTCGCTGCCGTTTTCCTCTACGCCGGCACGATGTCCACGTCCGGCATCGTCGACGCCCAACAGGGAGCCTGGTACGTCTTTCTCCTCCTGCCGTCCTTCCTGATCTACGTGACAGCCATGGTCGGCGAAACCAACAGGGCTCCCTTCGACCTTCCCGAGGCCGAGGGTGAGCTGGTAGGTGGGTTCCACACCGAGTACTCCTCCCTCAAGTTCGCGATGTTCATGCTGGCCGAGTACGTGAACATGGTGACGGTGTCCGCTCTGGCCACCACGCTGTTTCTGGGCGGGTGGCACGCACCGTTCCCGTTCAATCTTTGGGACGGCGCCAATTCCGGTTGGTGGCCGGTGCTGTGGTTTGTCGCGAAAGTGTGGGGCTTCCTCTTCGTCTTCATCTGGTTGCGCAGCACGCTTCCTCGATTGCGCTACGACCAGTTCATGAATCTCGGCTGGAAGGTATTGATCCCAGCAGCTTTGGTATGGGTGATGGTGATCGCGACCGTTCGTGCGTTCCGCAACGAGGGCTACAACACCTGGGTCGTACTTCTCTGCGTCGCACTGGTTCTCGGAGCTGCGCTCCTGATCGTGTTGGCCGGGACTTACCGCGGCCGACGCCGAACTGCCGCGTTGGTCACCGCTTCGGGGACCTTGCCTTTCGATCCAATGTCGGGCGGCTTCCCGGTTCCACCGCTGCCTGGTCAAAAACTGCCTGGTCAAAAACTGCCTGGTCAGAACGTGCCACCGCCGCGACGCACAGATGTTTCCGACACATCGGAGGACTCCCATGCCTGAATTCCTCGGACCTATCGCGGGTTTCGGAGTGACGCTCTCGACCATGTTCAAGAAACCCGAGACCGAGTTCTATCCGGAGGAGAAGCGCCCCACCGCGCCCGGATACCACGGTCGCCATCAACTCAACCGGTATGCGGACGGACTCGAGAAGTGCATCGGTTGCGAACTGTGTGCCTGGGCCTGCCCCGCCGACGCGATCTATGTCGAGGGTGCTGACAACACCGAAGAAGAACGGTTCTCCCCCGGTGAGCGCTACGGGCAGGTGTATCAGATCAACTACCTGCGGTGCATCGGCTGCGGCCTCTGCGTCGAGGCCTGCCCCACTCGGGCCCTCACGATGACCAACGAGTACGAGATGGTCGACGACAATCGAGCTGGATTGATCTACGAGAAGGACCGACTGCTCGCGCCCCTGAAACCCGACATGACAGCGCCACCACACGCGCTGCGTCCCGGCACAACTCAGGACGACTACTACCGCGGCGACATCACAGCAGTACCCGAACAAGCAGCACCCGAACAAGCAGCACCCGAACAAGCAGCACCCGAACAAGCAGTATCCGAGCGAGAGCCGAACCCGGAGACCGAGAAATGATCGCGGCGGTCACGACCACGATCCTGGCGGAGGGAACGATGACATCGACCTCCACCGGCGAGGCGGTGCAGTTCTGGATCCTCGGAACCCTTGCGGTGATCAGCGCTTTGGGTGTCGTCGCCGCGCCCAAGGCCGTCTACTCTGCACTCTTCCTTGCGATGACGATGATCATCCTGGCCGTGTTCTACATCGTCCAGGGCGCGCTGTTCCTGGGTGTCGTCCAGATCGTCGTCTATACCGGCGCGGTGATGATGTTGTTCTTGTTCGTCCTGATGCTGGTGGGCGTGGATTCTTCGGACTCCCTGGTCGAAACGCTACGCGGACAACGAGTCAGCGCGATCGTGATCGGCGTCGGATTCGGGCTACTCCTTATCGGCGGCCTCGGAAATGCGTCGATCTCGGGCTTCACCGGATTCACCGGACTCGACCAGGGCAACATCGACGCACTCGCCGATCTCATCTTCATCCGCTACGTCTGGGCCTTCGAACTGACCGGCGCGCTGCTGATCACGGCGACACTCGGCGCAATGATGCTCGCACACCGGGAGAAGATCGGAGCCACACTCAGCCAACGCGAACTCTCCAAGCAACGATTCGCGTACCTGGGCAGCGATGAAGACAATCCCGAAAAGGGCTCGGCCACTCCACTCCCCAGTCCCGGCGTGTACGCACGTCACAACGCAGTGGACATGCCGGCCTTGTTGCCGGACGGAACGTTCTCGACGCTCTCGGTCAGCAGCGCGCTCACTCCACGTTCCCCGGATCCGAGCACCGGTGAGGAGACTCAGCGATGAATCCCGAGAACTATCTGTATCTGTCCGTCCTGTTGTTCACGATCGGAGCTGCAGGAGTCCTCCTGCGCCGCAACGCCATCGTGGTGTTCATGTGTATCGAATTGATGCTCAACGCCGCCAACTTGGCGTTCGTAACCTTCGCGCGCATGCACGGCAATCTGGACGGCCAGATCTTCGCCTTCTTCACGATGGTGGTCGCTGCGGCCGAAGTAGTCGTCGGCCTGGCAATCATCATGATCATCTTCCGATCTCGGCGTTCTGTATCCGTCGACGACGCAGACCTGCTGAAGTACTGATATGTCAGGAGGAATCACGTCCGCCATCTGGTTGCTCCCCGCCCTGCCGCTGTGCGGCGCGGCTGTTCTTATGCTGGCCGGTCGTCGCACGAACGCGTGGGGTCACCTGCTTGCCTGCGTCATGGCTATCGCGTCGTTTGTCGTCGCAGTGGTGTTTTTCATCGCCATGCTCGGCCGC
This sequence comes from Rhodococcus sp. P4_F3_2, assembly GCF_056401335.1. Classification (NCBI taxonomy): domain Bacteria; kingdom Bacillati; phylum Actinomycetota; class Actinomycetes; order Mycobacteriales; family Nocardiaceae; genus Rhodococcus; species Rhodococcus sp. P4_F3_2. Next base: position 50,770 of record NZ_JBFUJN010000023.1, on the reverse strand, counting down.
GACACCGCCGACCGCACCGTCACCGAGCACCTGTTCAGTTGGGTCCCGGTCGACAGTCTTCAGGTCGAGTTCGGACTGCAACTGGACCAACTGTCGATGTGTTTCGTTCTGCTCATCACCGGTGTAGGTTCGCTGATTCACATCTACTCGGTCGGATACATGGCGCACGACCCCGAGCGTCGTAAGTTCTTCGCGTACCTCAATCTTTTCCTCGCTGCAATGCTGCTTCTGGTGCTCGCCGACAACTTCCTCGGACTCTACGTCGGCTGGGAAGGTGTCGGTTTGGCGTCATACCTGCTGATCGGCTTCTGGCAGCACAAGCCGTCGGCGGCGACTGCTGCCAAGAAGGCTTTTGTCGTCAATCGGGTGGGCGACATCGGGTTGATGATCGCAATGATGTTGATGTTCAGCACATTCGGCTCGCTCTCGTTCAGCAATGTCTTCGGCGACGCGTCCGGCGCAAGCGAAGGTGTCCTGACGGCGATCGGTCTGATGCTCCTCCTCGCTGCGTGCGCGAAGTCGGCGCAAGTGCCGCTGCAGTCGTGGCTCGGCGACGCGATGGAGGGCCCTACCCCCGTTTCGGCTCTGATTCACGCGGCCACGATGGTCACCGCCGGCGTCTACCTGATCGTGCGCTCCAATCCGATCTTCGATCTCGCGCCCGACGCTCAACTCGTGGTTGTCATCGTCGGTGCCGTGACGCTCCTGTTCGGTGCGATCATCGGCTGCGCGAAGGACGACATCAAGAAAGCGCTCGCCGCATCGACCATGAGTCAGATCGGATACATGGTCCTGGCCGCGGGTCTCGGACCAGCCGGATACGCCTTCGCAATCCTTCATCTGATCACCCACGGATTCTTCAAGGCGGGCCTGTTCCTCGGCGCCGGCTCCGTGATGCACGCGATGAACGACGAAACCGACATGCGGCGCTACGGCGGACTCCGGGCGTTCATGCCACTGACTTTTGTCACGTTCGGGCTCGGATATCTTGCCATCATCGGTGTTCCGCCATTTGCCGGGTTCTTCTCCAAGGACAAGATCATCGAGGTTGCAATCGGCGAGGGCGGCGTCAAGGGTGTTGTGCTTGGCATCGTCACGCTCTTGGGTGCGGCGCTCACTGCCTTCTACATGAGCCGCGTGATGCTGATGACCTTCTTCGGGAAGGCCCGCTGGGAGAACCAGAAACCTCACGAATCTCCGGCGGTGATGACGTCTCCGATGATCATTCTGGCGGTGGGATCCGTCGGGGCCGGCATGCTCCTGACCATCGGGTCCAGCTTGCAGAACTGGCTGGAACCGGTTGTCGGCGCCCATCACGTCGAACCGCCGATACCCGCATGGTCGATCACCGCGCTGGCGCTGCTCGCAGTTGCCGCCGGCGTCGCGATTGCTTATCGCGAGTACGCCACACGGGAGATTCCCGTGGTGGCACCGACTCCGGTTTCTCCGTTGACCGTTGCGGCTCGCCGTGATCTGTACGGTGACGCCTTCAACGAGGCGGTGTTCATGAAGCCGGGACAACAACTTACCAAGTCGCTGGAAGTGGTCGACACCAAGGGAATAGGCGGCGTCGTGGGTAGCTTTGCGGTGGTCGTCACCGGGTTGTCCACGCTCACGCGGAAGCTGCAGACCGGGTTCGTTCGTTCGTACGCGCTGGTGATGTTTGTCGGAGCAACACTCGTGGTCGCGACAATGATGGCGGTGACACTGTGGTGATCGAAGCGGCGGTGAGCGACTCTGTGACCAATGCCGGCTTCCCTGCGCTGACGGCGCTCTGGCTGCTTCCGCTCATCGGAGCGGGTGTTGTCCTCGCTCTGCCTGCACGGTCGTACCAATTTGCCAAATCTCTCGCGCTGGCAGTGTCCGTGGCAGTCCTGGTGATCGCCGCCGGTCTCGGAGTTGCGTTCGACCGCGGCGGCGAGCAGTTTCAGTTCGTCGAAAGCCACAGCTGGATACCGGCTTTCGGTACCAGCTACACACTCGGACTTGACGGCATCGCACTCGTTCTGGTTCTTCTCACCGCAGTGCTGGTGCCATTGCTACTGATCGCGGGCTGGAACGACGTCCCCGCGGACCCGGCATCACCCAAGCGGATGCCGCACACCTATTTCGCGCTGATCCTTGTTGTCGAGTCCATGGTGATGATTTCGTTCAGCGCCTTGGATATTCTCCTGTTCTATATTTTCTTCGAGGCAATGCTGATACCGATGTATTTCCTCATCGGCGGGTTCGGTGGAGTTGGCCGATCGCGGGCCGCCGTGAAGTTTCTGCTCTACAACCTCCTCGGCGGCCTGGTTATGCTCGCTGCGGTCATCGGCCTGTACGTGGTCACCACGCGCGACGAGAGTCCCTTCACCAGCGGCACTTTCGACTTCCGAGCGATCGCGTCCGCGGCGAGCAGCGGTGAACTCGGCGTCGGACCCGGGGTGCTCAACGCCTTGTTCCTCGGATTCATGTTCGCGTTCGCGGTCAAGGCACCGCTCTGGCCGCTGCACAGTTGGTTGCCGGACTCCGCGGTGGAATCGACTCCGTCGACAGCAGTGTTGATGATGGCGGTCGTGGACAAGGTAGGCACCTTCGCGATGATTCGCTACTGCCTGCAACTGTTCCCGGAGTCGTCGTCGACTTTTGCACCGTGGATCATCACGCTCGCCGTGATCGGGATCGTCTACGGCGCAATACTGGCGATCGCGCAGACAGACGTCATGCGACTGATCGCCTACACGTCGATTTCACACTTCGGCTTCATCATTCTCGGAATCTTCGCGATGACCAGCCAGAGCCAGGCAGGTTCCGCGCTGTACATGGTCAATCACGGAATCTCCACCGCCGCGCTGTTCTTGATTGCGGGCTTCCTGGTCTCGCAGCGAGGTACACGATCTATCTCGGCGTACGGCGGCGTCCAGAAAGTCGCACCCGTCCTGGCCGGCACATTCCTCGTTGCAGGGTTGGCAACACTGTYGCTGCCGGGTCTCGCGCCGTTCGTCAGTGAGTTCCTGGTGCTGATCGGAACGTACTCGCGCTACCACGTGGCCGCTATCGCGGCGACTGTCGCGCTTGTACTGTCCGCGATCTACATACTCTGGCTCTATCAGCGCATGATGGGCGGACCGGTGAAGGAAGGGCAGGGAACGATCCGCGACCTCGCGCGACGCGAACTCGTGGTGGTCGCCCCTCTGATCGCACTCCTCCTGCTCCTCGGCATCTACCCCAAGCCTGCCTTGGACGTCATCACTCCCGCAGTGAGCCACACGGTCGTCTACGAGGCACCGACGCCGCTCGTCGCCGACCACGAAGGAGGTGTCCACAAATGAGTTCCTTCAACGACGTGACCATCCTCGGCTCGGCCGACGCGGCATCACCCAGTATCGAATACAGCCTGCTCGCGCCGATGTTGATCGTGTTCGGTGTTGCGGTGGTCGGGGTACTCATCGAAGCCTTTGCACCCCGGCGTATTCGGTACCCAGTGCAACTCGTTCTCGGTGTCGGAGGTTTGGCGGCTGCGTTCGTGGCAGTGCTTCTGCTCGCCGGCACGCGGTCGACGGCGATGATGGGTTCTGTTGCGGTCGACGGACCGACGCTGTTCTTGCAGGCCACGATCCTTCTTGTGTCGATCCCCGCGGTACTGCTGATTGCCGAGCGAGGCTCGGGCAACACTGCCGAAGTGATTGCGCAACATGACGCGCTCGGCAGTTTCACCCCTCAAGCGTCGAGCGTCCCGGGAAGTGTTGCGGAGCAAGAAGCAGTGAAGGTCGGTATCGCCCAGACCGAAGTCTTTCCGCTCACGCTCTTTGCGGTCGGCGGTATGTTGTTGTTTCCGGCTTCGAACGATCTACTGACGATGTTCGTTGCGCTCGAAGTGTTCTCACTGCCTCTGTATCTCCTGTGCGGTCTGGCACGCAGACGTCGCCTGCTCTCCCAGGAAGCTGCGCTCAAGTACTTTCTGCTCGGGGCATTTTCGTCGGCGTTCTTCGTTTTCGGAATTGCGTTGCTGTACGGCTATGCCGGGACGGTCACGCTCTCCGGTATCGCCGACGCAGCACGCATCGGGTCGGGCACCGACGCCTTCCTCTGGCTCGGAACGGCCCTGGTGGCAGTGGGGTTGCTGTTCAAAGTCGGTGCAGTGCCGTTTCATTCGTGGATTCCCGACGTCTATCAAGGGGCGCCGACGCCGATCACCAGTTTCATGGCGACTGCGACCAAGATTGCCGCGTTCGGCGCCATCCTTCGCGTCTTCTACGTGGCCCTGCCCAATGAATACGTGAACTGGCGCCCTCTGATGTGGGCGGTCGCGATTCTCACGATGGTTGTCGGATCGATCGTTGCCGTGACGCAGACGGATATGAAGCGAATGCTGGCCTATTCGGCTATCGCGCACACCGGATTCATTCTGACCGCCGTGGTGGCCGACTCGGATGCCGGCCTCGCCTCGTCGATGTTCTATCTTCTGGCTTACGGATTCAGCACCGTGGGTGCGTTCGCCGTCGTCAGTGTGGTCCGGGACGCTGACGGTGAGGTCGCCGCACTGTCGCGCTGGGCCGGATTGGGCAGACGCTCACCATTGGTCGGCGTTGTGTTTGCACTGTTCCTGTTGGCTTTCGCCGGGATTCCGTTGACCAGTGGGTTCATCGGAAAGTTCGCGGTGTTCAGCGCGGCCGCCGAGGGTGGGGCCGCGCCTCTCGTGATCGTCGGCGTCCTGTGCAGCGCGATCGCCGCCTACTTCTACGTGCGAGTGATCGTGTTGATGTTCTTCACCGAATCGGCGGAAGACGCACCGACCGTCGTGGTGCCAAGTGCACTGACCAGCAGTGTGATCGGCCTCGGCGCCGGTGTAACGCTCATCCTCGGCATACTCCCCCAGCCGGCGCTCGATCTCGCCGAGCGTGCAGCGGACTTCGTGCACTGAGCCGATGCGTGAATCTGTTGGCGACGCCGGACTGCCGAGTACCTTCCGGTCGCCATGGTTTGTCGGGTTTTCCGCGGTAGCGATTCTTCATCTGATCCTGAATGCCGCTGATGCTGCGCCCTGGGACGGGATCACCAAGGTCATGCTCGCGCCGATTCTGGCTGCCTGGGTTGTCGACCAAGGCGGACCGAGGATTGTTGCTGCTGCGCTGATTGCCTGCGCTTTCGGAGACCTGTTCCTGATCTGGGACTCCACGTTTGTCATCGGGATGGCCGCCTTCGCGATCGGTCACGTCTGTTTCATCCGATTCTTTCTCTCGCACGGCGCTCTTCGGGAGATACGAAGGCGGCCATGGTTTTTGTGCGCGTACGCCGTTGCCGGAATTGCCCTTGTGTCGTACGCCTGGACCGGTCTCGAACCGGCACTTCGGATTGCCGTCCCTGTGTACGCCGCAATCCTGGTGGGAACCGCGTCCACCGCACTGGCCTACAACACGACCACCGGTATCGGCGGCGCACTGTTCCTCACCTCTGACGCCCTGATCCTGCTCGGTCAGGCGAACAAGTGGCAGCCTGCCGCTGCCGGCATCTGGATCATGACGCTGTACATCCTTGCGTTGTTGCTCCTGACCGTCGGAATCCTCGGCCGGAGTAACACGGCATACCGTCCATTGGCGCCCACGCTGTAAGGATCAGCAACCAGCCGGACATCTCTTCTTATGACGCCGAAATCCGAGGACGGGCCACCACCGAGCGACGAAGAGCGTTTCACCGTCCTGTGGGACGCCTACGCCGGTCGGGTGTTCGCGTACACCTGCCGCCACGTTGATCATCACAGCGCACAGGAAGTTGTCTCCGAGACGTTCCTCGTTGCCTGGCGACGCTTGGACGAAGTGCCCGAACAGGCACTTCCGTGGCTGTTGGTGGTGGCTCGAAACACCGTGAGCAACAACCGTCGGAGCGTTCGGCGCCATGATGCGTTGACCGAGAAGATGCGACGCATCGAACAGATTGCGGCATCGACGCCGGGCGCCGACGTTACTGTCACCGACCGCACAGAACTGCTCGAAGCACTGACAACACTCACCGTCACCGAGCGTGAAGCCCTACTCCTGACTGCCTGGGACGGATTGACCGCCACCGAAGCAGCGCGGGTCGCCGGGTGTTCGGTTCCAGCCATGCATGTTCGACTCTTTCGCGCTCGGCGTCGATTGAGCACCGGGCTGGCTTCAGAACCTGACACCGCGATCCCGATGAACACCGCCCGACCTTGCGCTGCCGCCGAACACGGGAGTACTCCATGAGCAAAGATTTGCTGACCACCCTCGAGAAGCTGCGGCCGACCGATTCTCTTTCCGCCGAACTCTGGCCCGAGAACGTCCAGGTTGCCGCTCGCATCCGAATCATCGCTGACGAAAACAACATTGGAACACCCAGAGTTCCACGCCGCCGGGTAGGCGCCGTAGCTCTCGTCGCGATGCTCTGTGCAGCGGGAATGGTGGGCTGCGCCGCTGCCACGGCGATGATGCCTAAACCGTTTACGGATATGTACACGGGTTGGCAGACCATGCCGGGAACCAACGGCGGAATAGATCCGTCCACCGCCGAGCGGGTCGGGTCCATCCCCGGACCTGACGGAACCGTGTTCAGCGTCTTCGTTGCCCACGGCGCTGATGGCTGGAGGTGCGTCGCCCCGGTTTTCGAGACGTCATCCGAGACCGACAAGGTTGGTCCGTCGAAATTCATCAGCCTCGGACACGGCTGCAGATCGAACGACGACTTGTACGGCGCAGATTCATTCGGGGGCGGCGCCGGGTACGAGGCCGGTTCGCACGAGGCGACCTACGACGCAGGGGCGGGAGGTGCCGTTCGGGCCGAACTTCACACCGCAGACGGCCAAATCTATCCGACAATTCTTGCCGAAGACCGCTTCTACGGATGGATTCCCCTCTCGCTCACCTTCCCGCGTCCAACTCTCGTCGGATATGCCGCAGACGGGACGGTCGTCGGCACCCGGTGAGCTGTCGGTACCCTCGAAAGATGACTGCACAGGCCCCGAACGAGCGCATCCCCAGCCAGTGGGAAGAGATCACTGCAGCCGACTCGACGCATTCCACACGATATGTCGAGCGTTTCCGTTCCATGAGAGCGGACGGCAAGGACATTGTCGGGGAAGCACGTTTGATCGACGCGATGCTCGGACGCGGTGGCCGGGTTCTCGATGCAGGGTGCGGGCCGGGCCGACTCGGCGGTTATCTGCACGACGTCGGGCATGTGGTTGTCGGAGTCGACGTTGACCCGGTTCTCATCGCTGCCGCGGAGGAGGACCACCCCGGCCCGACGTGGCTTGTCGGCGATCTCGCCGAGCTCGATCTACCGGCCCGCGGTGTCGAGGCGAATTTCGACGTCATCGTGTCGGCAGGCAACGTGATGGCGTTTCTCGCTCCGCCAACCAGGCACGCAGTATTGTCAGGATTTGCTCGTCATCTCGCTCCGAGCGGCCGAGTGGTCATCGGATTCGGTGCCGGCCGCGGCTACGAGTTCCCCGAGTTTCTCGCCGACGCGGCCGCGAGTGGCCTCGAGGCTGATCTGCTGCTGTCTACGTGGGACCTGCGCCCGTTCAAGGACAATTCCGAATTCCTGGTCGCGGTGTTCTCCCGCGCCTAGCCCGCCAGTTCACCGCCTTCCCCACAACCCGTCACATGGCGATCAATTCACCCTGATCACAATCCTGGCGACTGTTGTTCACTACGAACATAATTGGATCAATGCGGGTGTGGCCGAGCGGCAAGGCAGCGGTCTGCAAAACCGTCCACGCAGGTTCGACTCCTGCCATCCGCTCAGCTTGCGAACCAGCGACTCATGCCGCGACCAACCACCTACCAATGACATTCGGTGCACGCAGCCTGCATCGCTCCGATCCGTCTCCGCGCACAGGGCTCCGGACAGTTACCCTCGATCGATGCACCCTCTCCCCGAGACAGGCCAGTTGCCTCCCGGACCAATGGCCTTACAGGTGGAACACCTCTGCATGGCGTTCGGCGCGAAAGTTGCTGTGAACGACCTTTCCCTCGCGGTGCCCTCAGGTTCGTTGTTCGGCCTGGTGGGCCCTAACGGTGCGGGAAAAACGACCACACTGTCGATGGCTGTCGGATTGCTTCGCCCGCACTACGGTCGCAGCCTGGTGTACGGCTACGACGTGTGGAACGACCCTGTCGCAGCGAAGAGTCTGCTCGGCGTTCTACCCGACGGTCTGGCGCTACCCGCCCAGTTCACCGGCCATGAACTACTCACCTATTTCGGACGCCTGCGCGGCATGCCAGAGGACGTCATCGCGTCACGACGCGACGAACTGTTGGCCGCGCTCGATCTCGCCGATGCAGGTGGAACGGTCATCGCCGATTATTCAGCGGGCATGACGAAGAAAATCGGGTTGGCCTCGGCCTTGTTGCACGGCCCTCGCTTACTGGTACTGGATGAGCCGTTCGAAGCTGTCGACCCCATTTCTTCGGCCGGAATTCGGAGCATTCTGCTCTCGTTCGTCCACTCAGGTGGCTCGGTCATTCTTTCCAGTCACGTGATGGCCCTTGTCGAACAACTGTGTACTCACATCGGAGTCATCGCAGACGGTCGCGTCGTGGCTTCAGGAACGGTCGACGAGGTGCGCGCAGGGAACACACTCGACGAGGCATTCGTTCGCCTTGTCGGCAGCCGCAGTCCCAATCCCGACGGACTGTCATGGATGCGCGCATGAGCATTACGAGCTTGCCGACGACGCGCAGCGCCCCAACCTCACTGTGGCGCACTGTTCTCCGCATGCGCGTGACCCTCTACAAACGTCAATTCACCGGCGGCAGAGCCGTCATCAAAGTCGTGGCAGCACTCTTCGGCGTTCTGGGGGCAGCTCTGCTGTGCCTGCAAGCCTCGGGGACGAGCGCGAGCTCTTCCGAACTCGTCAGCGGCACAACCAGTCTCGCACTGTCGGCTATCGGCGTGATGTGGATCTTGATGCCGATCATGTCTGGTCTGTCAGATGACAATCTTCACCCCAGACAGTTCCAACCACTCCCCCTGGAACCCGTCCGACTCGCCAGAGCACTGTTCTCGACGTCGCTGGTCGGTATGACCGTGCCGATTACCGCGTTGGCTGCAGCAGCGATTCCAATTTATGCCGCTACACACCACCCTGCCGCACTGCCATTGGCCATTATCGCTTGGCCCGCAACGGTCCTGCTCATTGTAGGCACCTCACGGGTCGCGATGCTGGCGATGTCGCAGCTCCTGCGGAGTCGTCGCAGCCGCGAACTGGGACTGTTGGTATTCGGCACGTTCTTCGGCGGACTGTATCTGCTGCAATTTCCGCTGCAGAGTCGCCTCGGCACGGTCGTGGACGGCGACGTCACGTGGCCGCTCACGGTCGCGCATTCGATACCGTTCGCGTGGGGAATCACCAGTGTCGACGCAGCAGCAGGAGGCGCCTGGCTCCTCGCCGCCGGAGCAGTCCTCGCCCTGGTGCTGGTCGATCTCGCACTGCTGTGGTCATGGCAACGCCTGGTCGTTCGCTACTTCAACGGGAAGGTCGCAGAATCAGCGGGCGCCACTTCCGTGCAATTGAAGAACCAGGGCCGCGACATTCGAACCGGTTGGCGCGCATCCCGACTGGGCACCGTCATCTCTCGCGAGCTTTCGCTCTGGCACGGAGACATGCGCCGACGAACACAACTGCTCTCCGTTGCCATCATGACCTTGGTCTCCGGCTTCGGACCGCTGATCTCGTCATCGATCCCCTTCTCCGCCGCATGGGGTGCCTGGTTCCTGATCTACCTGGCAATGGCAGCCGGATCGAATCTGTACGGATTCGACGGCGCATCGATCTGGCATCTGGTGATGATCCCCGAAGCCGCTGCCGCTGACGTCCGGGGCCGACAAATCGCGTGGGCAATCGTGATGACACCCTTCGTGGTCGTCGCAACAGCTGCTGTACGGATCTTCGGGGACCTCGGGACCGACCGACTGGCCGTGCCGATCGCCGTCGGCATTTCGATGATGGGAGTCGGTGCAGGATTGGTAGTGGCGATATCCGCCAAAGCGCCCTACCCGGTTCCGGAGATGAAGAAGACGTTCTCCTTCAACACCCGCGGGTCCTTCAACGGCTCGTCCTTCGGACTGATCATCCTCGCCATCGTCATCTTCGCCGCGACAACGGCGCCCGGCGTTCTACTCGGGGCGCTGCTACCAAACCCGGTGAACTATTTCGCCATCCCTGTCGCTGTTGCGATTGGTGCACTTGGTGCTTGGATCGGGGGCCGCGTCGCGATCACCCGTATGCAACGCGAGCCGGATCGGATTCTGTTCGCGGTTACAACCACATGATCGTTGCCCAGATAGTCCGAGAATTTCTGGGCGTCAGCGCAGTAGCCGCAGCTTGCACCAAAAAACTCAGTCTGGACAATCGGATCTATCAGGTAGCTAGGTAGGGCAGCCTCATCGGGTTCGGTCCTCGCATATCGCCGTCGCGCTTTCGTGACATAGCTTCCGCTCGAGCCGAACCATTGCCCTGGAAACATCGCACCACCAAGATGTTTGGCATGCCCCCGGAGCACCACGGTTCCGTACGTGTCGCCGAACGTCCCGGCCGATGCGGGAACTGCGCGCACCCGGCCCCTTCGCTCGAGCGCGGCTGGATCGAGCGCTGCCTCAGGTTCGCACCGCAGCCCGCTCGGTGCGCAGAAATCCTGGTGATGGACCACTACACCGGAGCGATGGAATTCTGCCGGTGCCGACATCCGTTCCACGGGTCCTGATCGCGCCGGATCCTCGAGATCCGCTGCCGAGCCGAGTCCCTCGGCGCCCCGGCTCGACAGCGAAATCACACCTGAATCAGCTCAGCGAACTCAGCAGCGGCTCGAGCAGCTTGTAGAGCTCGAAGATGCCGATGATCGTTGAAATAGAACCCATGATGATCCTCCGTGATTCGTGAACTTTCCGTGACGTCGCGTCACAGGCAGAAAGCTAACAAACCCGGCATGCAAACGGGGACCTTGGATGTGTCCGGCAGATGAACTCCCCGCTGGCAGAGCCCTTTTGGTGACCAGCGTCATGTTCGACGAGAAATACGCCTCATCGTCACATCACCTGACCCTGACCGACCACAACAGCGAAAGTCTGCCGGTTGTGGTCTCGCGATACTTCGCGCCAATTCCGCCCCATCCGGCTCTTGCTTTGTGCGCTGAATCCGATTACATTTCTCCACAATAACGGTACGCGTAACGAAATAACAAGACGCTCTACCGCACTGACCTATATACCCAGTGCCACAACCCTTCCGGACTCTTGCTGGGGCGGCGCTTCGTCGTGTCCAGAAGCCCCTCACTCCCCGATCGAAAGAGAGCACGATGACCACAGAGAGCATCTCCGGAAATCAGCCGCGACCGGTAGCAACTATCGCAAGCCTGACCCTGCTGATCGCTGCCGTCGCCGCGCTCGAAAGCATCATCGTCCCCGCACTCCCCCTGATACAGAGAGACTTCGGAGTGACGGCCGACGTCGGAGCGCTCGCATCCGTCGCTCTGACGTTGAGCACTGTTCTCGTCACGCCGATGGCCGGGCGAATAGCCGACGTGTACGGCGCCCGCCCCACCTTGCTCGCGATCACGACAATCGTCGTCCTGGGCGGCAGCGTGTCCGCTCTTGCAACGATCTTCCCGCTGTTCGTCCTCGGCCAGTTTCTCCAGGGATTCGGGCTCGGGTTGTTGCCCGTGAGCTTCGTGGTCCTACGACGCACTTTGTCCTCGGACCGACTCAAGACGGCCACGGGTTTGCTCGGGGCTGTCGTCGTGGCCGGCGGCGCTCTGGGAGTCGTGCTGGCGGGACCCGTCGCGGAAAACGTCTCACGCACCGCGATGTATGCAGTTCCGACCGCGTTCGTTTTGCTCGGCGCAATTGCTTTTGCCGTGAGCACACCACGAGATCATATGTCGAACGTCGGCGGCCGACTCGATTGGCCGGGAGCTGCCGGATTGGCTCTGGGCTTGTTGACGCTGACGGCGTGGCTGGCGAGCGCATCGAGCAACGGGTGGGGCGCACCGACGTCGATGCTGCTGCTTCTCGCTTCCGCTGCCGTGTTCACGATCTGGGCCAGGTATCAGAGCCGGACAACCGAGCCGATGGTCGACCTGACGATGATGCGGCATCGTTCGATGTGGAGCGCCGTGGTCGTCGGCGTGGTTTTCGGGTTCACCTACGGCGCTGTTGTCTATCTACTTCCGCAGCAACTCGCCGTGCCGGCAGAGAGCGGATTCGGCCGCGGTGCGTCGACCAGCGCCATCGGCTTCCTGCTGTGCGTCGGCTACGGCGCAGCGGTCATCGCGTCGGTGATCTCCGGAAAGCTCGCGCAACGGGTCGGCACGAAAGCCATTGCGGTAGCGGGAGTTGCCTCTCTCGGCCTCAGCGGCGCCGCCGGGGTCTTTGCAACCACGATGTGGCAGATCGTTGTGGTGCTGATCCTTGCGGGTACCGGCGTTGCCGCCGCGTCGACGGCAGTGTTCGTCATCTCCGCCGACAGCGCACCGGCAGACCGCGTAGGTGTCACGACGGCAATAGTCACGATCGCCAGATCGCTGGGTTCTGCTGTGGGAACCCAAATTGCCGCCGGGATCATCGCGAGCGCGACTTCATCCGGCGGCCTTCCCCAGCACTCGGCATTCGCCACGGCTTTCGGAGTGGCGGCAATCGTTGCGATTGTCGGACTCGTTGTCGCGGTGACGATGCCGAAACCGGCGTCAACCGATGTTCAGTGGTCGTCGTCCTCGTCGAAGTCTGCGACTCCGCGCTTCCAGTAGCCCGTGATCAGGTGGTCGCCCGAACTCAGGCCGAGTTCGTCGCGCACGAATCTGCGAATCGGCTTGAGACTGGTGGCCTCACCGGAGATCCAGGCGTAGAGGCGCTCACCTTCGGGCACGGTGACCGTCCGGACTGCCTGCTCGAGCAGATCCGAGTGACCGGCTGGGACGTCACCGCGGTGCAGCCATCGCACCTCGACTCCTTCCGGAACAGTGAGTTCGATTTCCTGTGAAGGGTCGGTGATCTCGACGAACACCCACCCGGCGGCAGCAGCGGGCATCATCTCGAGCCAACGAGCAATGGCAGGAAGGGCGGTGATGTCACCGGCCAGCAGATAGCGGTCGTACGTCCATGGAACTACGACGCCGCCGGGCGGACCTGCCACGTGCACCCGAGTGCCGACGGTGGCCGCCTGAGCCCAATCAGAGGCGTACCCACCTTCGTGGAGCGCGAAGTCGAGGTCCAGCTCCCCCGCCTCGGCGTCGTATCGACGGACGGTGTACTCACGCGAGATCGGCAATGGACGAGGCCACTTCAGGCTGAATCCGTCGCGTTCGGGTAGACGCAAAGTTCCGTCTGCATCCGGGTACACCAGGCGGACATGCTCGTCGGGAGCGTGCGATTCGAAGCCCTCCAACTCCGGTCCACCCAAGGTCAGACGCAACAGTCCGGTCCCGACCATTTCGCTGCGAACAACTTCGAGTTCGCGAATGCCGATGGGGTACGGCACTTTTGCGCCGGTGGTTCCCGCCAGAACTTCGGCGATGGTCGCGAGGTGGTCTCCTCGGTTCATGAACTACCTTCCTTTTCCGGCGGAGCATTCCCCACCGGCACAGTGTTTTCGGAGAGATCGACTTCGTTGATCTCCGAAGTTACCCGGCGCACCGAACCCAATGCTGCCAGGAGCACCAGGCCCAGTGTCACACCGGCGAGCCCCAAGACCAGTAGCGCGGCGCCAGGCTCGAGCCACTGCCCGAGGAACCCGGCTGCCATCGAACCGATCGCCGTACCCGTGACGGCTTGCACCATCCACAGACTGGACACGCGTCCGCGCAATTCGTCCGGCGTGTTCTGTTGAAGGACTGCAAATCTCAGAATGTCGTTGAGTGCGCGGCCGAGGCCGAATCCGGCCAGGCCCAGGAACGCGACAATCGCTGCTCCCGACGCACCCAGTACCACCAGGCCGAGAGGCATCAGCGCAACAGAGATCAACATCGCGGCGCCGTTGCGGTGGACTCGTCCCGTCCACCCGCTGGTGAGGGAACCGACCACAGCGCCGACAGCGGGGGCGCCGTAGAGCAGACCGAGCATGGTGGGTCCGCCGCCGAGAACCTGGTCGACGAAGGCAGGCAGCAACACCATAGGCCCGCTGACGAACATGACCAACAGTCCGCTGATCAGGATGCCGCGAATGACTGTGTGCGTGCCGGCGAATTTCACGCCGGTCACAAGCGCGCGCATCGGGCTTTCGTGATTCGTGCCCGGTGCAGGGGAAGGGCCGATGGCTTGGAACAACGTGACAGTTGCTGCGGTGGCCACCGCAGCAACAAAGTATGTCGCGGGGATGCCGCCGGAGGCGATGATCACGCCGGCGATTGCCGGCGAGATCATCGTCCCGATGTCGGTGGTCAGCGCTACCAAAGCGCCGGCCGCAGCCATCTTGTTGCGCGGCAACAACGTCGGCATCAAAGCCATCAAGGCCGAGCTGCTGACACCGCCGGCCAAGCCGTCGACGGCTGCCGCGACGTAGATGACCCACATCGACGGGTGTGGCAAGAGCGCATTGCACCCGAGAATGACAAAGCCGAGACCCGCAGCACTGCGGGCCAACTGGATGGTGCGTCGCCGGTCGTAACGATCAGCGAGCACACCGCCGAACAGGCTGCCGAAGAACATGGCGATGGCCATCGCCGTGGACACTCCGGCAACCTGCAAGGTCGAGCCGGTGAGCTGGTACGTCTGTGCGGGAACGGCTACGACGAGCAGTCCGATCCCGAGCAGCGAGATCAATCGCGCGGAAAACGCGTACCTGAATGGACGGCAGGTCCGCAACGGTGAAACATCGATCACCAGCCCACCGAATCGAGTCATGCGAAGGTCTGGCCGATCAGGTCGAGCGTAGCCATTGCGCCGTCGTAGTCAGGACGGTAGCTGGTGGCGGGGAGCTCGAACGTCGTGCCTGCCTTGAAGGACGGCAGCTGCGAGTAGAGCGGATCGGTGGCAAGTTCGGCCATCGGGCGACCGGACACCGGAATCACAAAGGCGACAGGAGCATCGGCGACCTGCGAGAGCAGTTCCGGGCTGACCTCGAACGAGTCACCCGAGCCGAAGAGCTGCGGGTTGCCGGCCTTGGCCATGACGTCGTCGGCCTTGAAACCGAGCTCGGCGAGCATTGCGGGGAGCGCTGCCGTCGGCGGCACGAGGTACGGCTTGTTGTTGGCGAGCGAGAGAATGTAGACGACGTTGCCCTCGGGAACCTTGATCTTGCCCTTGACCTCTTTGACCTTGTCGTCGTACGCGCTGATCAGTGCCGGAACCTTGTCCGAACGACCTGCGGCATCGGCGACGATCTCGAGCTGCTTGTCCCAGTTGGCAACCGTCTTGGGGACCAACACGGTGGGTGCGATAGCAGTCAGCTGGTCGTAGAGTTCCTCGGCCTGAACCGAGGTGATGCCCTGTCCACCGCCGATGATCAGGTCGGGTTCAGCCGCTGCGACGGCTTCGATGTTGAGCTGCTCGCCGGCCGGCAATTCCTTGGTGCCCTGCGCCTTTGCGGCATCCGACCATGCCGGCGGGAATCCACCGTCGAGGTTCGTGACACCGAGGACGCGGGTATCGGTGGCAACCACCGGTGCGTCCAGGGCGTACAGGTATCCGGCGAGACCGCCGCTCAGAACCACGATGCGCTCCGCCGACGCGGGCACGGTGACCGAGCCCTTTTCGGTTTCGATCACGCGCGTCGTGGGCTCTGCAGCCTTGGTCGGTTCGTCGTTCGAATCGCTACTGCAACCGATCATCGCCACGAGTGCGACGATCAGCAACCCTGCGATGGCGACGAATCGTCGCCAACTCCGTATCGCGAGGGGCGGTGTGGACTTCATCATTGAGCTCCCATTGTGTTTCAACTGTGTGGTTTTCAAACTATGTGGCCGTGCGTTTCGACAAATGGCTGTCGAGCAGCGGGGCAATTGCCGCCCACCCGGCTGGGGTCACCAATCCGGCGTGGTCGTACGGCAGATGGTGTACTGCCATGTCCCGGTCCCCGCGGACTCTGCGCCAGCGATCGGCCAGCAGCTGTCCGGACGCCTCGGCGTCGGCGGTGATCAGAGTAACCGGTCCGTCGTAGGTTGTGTCAGTCGAGCGGGCCACGAGCAAACGAGTGGCATCAAAACCCGCCCGAACATCCTCGACCAGTCCCGGTGCCTGAGTGAGGATCTCGGGTGGCAGGGCGGCGGCCAGATCTCGGTCGTCGGCATCGTCGCGACCGCGATCGTCACGATCTCCCAGTGGATGAGTATCGATCAGACCGGCGAACTCCACCGTCTCGCCGATACCGACCAGCTGAACCGCCATCGCGGCAACGACGTTGCCACCGAACGAGTAGCCGAGCAGGTGGTACGGCCCGCTCGGCTGAACGCCCCGAATCGTGTCGACGTACATCGCTGCCAGTTGGTCCACGTTCGTCGGTTCGAGTGGCTCACCGGCAACTGTGGGAAGTTGCAGGCCGAACAGTGGACGGTCAGCCTCGAGGACACCGATCAAAGGTGCAAAGGGCCAAGCGAATCCACCGGCCGGATGCACGCAGAACAGTGGTTCTTCGCTGCCTTCGGCTCGGAGTGTCAGAAGGCGATCGCGACTTAAATCGATTTCGGACGCCGACTCGCCAAGGTGTGCTGCAAGTTCTGCAACTGTCGGACGGGCCATCAGCGTTCCCACACCGACGCTCACCGACAGGTCATGCTCCATCTCCCCCACCAGTCGCATGGCTCGAAGCGAGTCGCCGCCGAGATCGAAGAAGCTCTCGTCGGGATCGACGGCCTCGACGCCGAGTACCCGCGCAAAGACCTGGCACAGTTGCCTTTCCATCTCGGTTCGCGGTGCTCGGGCCGCTGCTCGGGCGGGGGGTGCCGGCAACGCACCGCGGTCCAGTTTTCCGTTGGGCGTCAGCGGAATCGAATCCACGACGACGATGTCCGACGGAACCAGGTGTGCCGGTACGCGTTCCCGCAACGCAGCTCGCAGATCGGTTGAATCAGCGCCGGGTTCTTCGATGACGTACCCGACCAGTCGCGGCGGCCCACCGCCTTCGCTACGGACTGACGCTGCCGCTCTCAACACTCCCGGCAACGACGCCAGCGCGGATTCCACTTCACCCAATTCGATCCGAATGCCTCGGATCTTGACCTGATGGTCTGCGCGACCCAGATATTCGAGTTCGCCGTCGCGGCGACGCAGAACGACGTCACCCGTGCGGTACATGCGGTGACCGACCGAGTAGGGATCAGCGACGAATACGGAAGATGTCAGCGCGGTCCGGTGAAGGTAACCCATCGCCGTTCCGTCACCGGACATGTACAGCTCGCCCGCCGCTCCGATCGGAACCTCCCGCAGCCCCGAATCGAGTACCCGCGCGGACGCGTTCAGAATCGGACGACCCAAGCACGGTGTCTCGCTCCCCTGAACCGGGGATCCCATCGCGTTGATCGTGAACTCCGTCGGCCCGTAAAGGTCGTACCCGTCGACACCGTCCTGATCGCGCAATCGCGACCACAGTTCGGCAGGTACAGCTTCTCCTCCGAGCATCACCAACACAGGCGTCCGCTCCCCGTCGAGGAGACCGGCGGCCATCAGTTCCCGTGCATACGAGGGGGTTACATTCACGACGTCGATACCGACTTCGCGGTAATGCTTCACCAGAGACGCGGGGTCCAGTCGCGCCTGCTCGTCGATCACGTGAACTTCATGCCCCGCGAGCAACCAGAACAGTTCCTCCCACGACATGTCGAACGAGAACGAGACTGTGTGCGCGATGCGCAAACGTCGGCCACCCACACTGTTTTCGGTCGGAGTGAAGATCTCGGCCTTGTGATTGTGATACATCGTCGTCAACCCGCGGTGACCCACCACGACGCCCTTGGGTTTTCCGGTACTGCCCGAGGTGTAGATGACGTAGGCAGGCTGGTCCGGTGAGGTCGGCCCGCACACCGCGGCCTCGTCGACTACAGGTGCCGGGGACTGCCCGTCGAGTACCCCGGTTACGTCCGGGTCGTCGAGGACCAGACATACCTGTCCGTCCGGAACAACAAGGTCACGCGTCTGAGTCGTGGTGATCACCAGCGCCGCATCGCTGTCGAGGATCAGTTCGCGCAGGCGTGCCGGCGGGTGAGCCAGATCCAAGGGAAGGTATGCCGCTCCGGTTCTCATGACCGCGAAGATCGCTACGACGTGATCGGCGGTACGCGGAAGTGCGAGCGCCACAACACGGGTCGATCCCGCGCCTGGCACCGACTGCCCCAGCGCCGAAGCGAGTATCCGTGCCAGCCTGTCCACTCGAGTGTTCATCTCGGCTGCGCTCAGTGTGACGTCTCCGAAGACCAGCGCCGTCTCGTCCGGAGTTGCCGCTGCCCTTTCGCGGAGCAAGGCGTCCACGCTACCGCCGGCCTGGTCCGGCCGCGGCATCACAATGTGCTCCGAAGCGAATTCCGCGGGGGTGCGCGAAAGCGGAACCGCCGTGTCCGCCACCGTGGCGGTATCGGAATTCGCCATCACTTCGAGGATCGTGATGGTGCGTGAAAGAACGTCCCGAGCCACGTCGTGGGGAATCAGGTCGGGACGATTTTCGAGAGTGAGCGCCATCGGCGCATCCCCGACCCCCGGATCCACGTCGAGCGTGAGCGCATAGTGGGTGCCGTCCACTGCGTCGAACCCGACGATTCCACTGCGCCCGAACGTGTCTCGACGTGCCTGTTCGTCACGAGGCGTGTTGCGGAAGACGTAGAGCGTGTCGAACAGTGTTGCGAACCCAGCGCTTCGCTGCACGTCGCCGAGCCCGAGATGGTGCTGCCCCAGCAGCGATCCCTGTGCACGGAACAGGCGTCCGAGCAACGCCGAGATCTCCTCGCCTGGCCGGACCCGGACACGCACGGGAATGGTGTTGAGCGCCAAGCCCACCATGCGGTCGGCGCCCTCGACCTCGGGTGAACGTCCCGAAACCGTCGATCCGAAGACCACGTCGTCACGCCCCGTCACGGCGCGCAATGCCAGGCCCCACGCCGCAGAGACGACGGTGGACAGCGTCACTCCGCTACGTCTGGCCAGCTCGCGAACGTGCTCGGTGATGCTCTGTTCGAGCTGAACGCGGGTGAACACCGGCAACGGAGCGCGTCCGCCTGATCCCGTACCACCCACGAGTGTGGGTTGCTCGAGATCCGCGAGGTAGTCCTTCCAGGACGAGAGGGCGTCCGTGCGATCCGCTTCGGCGATCCATCGCAGGTGATCACGGAAGTCCGCAGGCTTGTCGAGCGCGCCGTCGAGTCCAACCGGGTCCGTGCCGTGAGTGCGAGCAAACTCGTAGAGCGCAAACAACTCCGCGTACATCAAGGTCTGCGACCAACCGTCGGTCAGCAGGTGGTGCTGAGTGAAGACGAGATGCGCTCCCCCACCCGGTAACCAGACCAGCACCATTCGAATGAGTGGTGGTGCACTCAAGTCGAAGAGCGTGCCGAATTCGGCCTCGTCGACGGCGCGAACCTCGCGATCGATGTCCTCGGTCGCAACTGCGCTCAGATCGATCTCGCGGAAAGGCATTTCGGCTGCCCTGGGCACGAACTGCACCGGAGCGTCGAAACCGGCGTGTGTGAAGCCGGCCCGCAGGTTCGGATAGCGCCGCAAGAGCGCATCCCCCGCTGCTCGGAGTGAGCGAACGTCGACGGCAGCATCGGCGGAGAACTCGAATCGCGGCTGCATGTGATAGACATCCGTACCGCCGGCGCCGTCGAGAACCGACTGGAAGTACATGCCTTCCTGCAAGGGACCGAGTGGCAGCACGTCCTGCCAGCCCGGGCTCAGCGACTCGAGCCGTGCCCGACGATCCGCATCGACGGCTACGAGTGGGCTCGGCACACGATCCGGCGCGGTGTCGGGCAATGCCTTTCGGTCCACCTTGCCGTTGAGGGTGAGCGGGAGTGCTTCGAGCACCGTGATGCTCTGCGGCACCATGTGCTCGGGGAGCAGCCGCGCAATCTCCTTGCGCACCAGAACCGAATCGAGCGTGGTTCCACCTTCGGGAACCACATATCCGTGCAGACTTCCGGTGCCCGCCGCATCGACACGGACGGTGGCTGCCGCGCGGAACACACCGGCCACCGATCCGAGCGCGCCTTCGACCTCGCCGAGCTCGATGCGGAAACCGCGAACCTTCACCTGATCGTCCGCACGACGAAGGAACTGCAAAACCCCTCGCCTGCGTCGGACCAGATCACCGGTGCGGTAGAGGCGTGCCCCCGGCAGAGAAGGATCGGCAACGAACCGAGCTACGGTCAGATCGGGGCGATTCAGGTATCCGCGGACCACCTGCGCACCGCCCAGATACAGCTCGCCCGCAACGCCTTCCGGAACCTCACGCAGGTCGTCGTCGAGGATTCGCACGTGCACGTCGGTCCAGGGCTGACCGATCGTGACTCGGTCGCCGGTCGTGATGACCGAAGATGTCGCCCACACCGTGGCCTCGGTGGGTCCGTAGACATTCCGGACCGAAGCAGCGTTGGCCACCAGATCGTCAGCCAGATCCTGCGGGAGGGCTTCCCCTCCCACCAGGGCTCGCACCATGGCGAGCCCGACTGCGTTCTCGTGTTCGGTGACCACTCGCCACAGAGCCGGCGTTGCCTGCATCACTGTCGCATCGCTTGCGATGATCAACGCCGACAACGCATCCGGATCGCGAACCGTCCTGCGGTCTGCGATCACGACAGTCGCGCCCGCTGCGAGCGGGCACAGCAACTCGAGTGCGGCGATGTCGAACGACACCGTTGTCACCGCGACGATGCGATCGCCGGGCCTGATCCAGCAATCCTCGAGTACCGTGTCCGCGAAGGCCGCGAGGTTGCCCGTCGAGACCATCACGCCCTTGGGGCGACCCGTCGAACCGGAGGTGTGGATCATGTAGGCGAGGTGATCACCCGCCGCGGGCGGTGAAGGAAGCACAACGCCCGAGTTGGTGAACTCACCGTCCACGAAGACACTCGTGGCGACCGTCGACGGAAGTTGCCCGGCGCTGTCGATACTGGTCAGGACACACACCGGGGCCGCGTCCTCGATCATGAACTCGAGCCGCTCACTCGGGTAGTCGACGTCGAGTGGCAGGTACGCCGCACCAATACGCAGTACCGCGAGCAGTCCGGCCWCCAGATCCGCATCTCGATCGAGCGCGACGGCGACTACCTTCTCGGGTCCGGCGCCGGCCGCGAGAAGTTCGCGGGCCAGCTCGTCGACGCGCGCCGACAGTTCCCCATAGGTAATTCCGACCTCGCCGGAGATCACCGCGACGTCGTCGGGGTGACGGCTGACGTGTCGAGCGAACAACTGCGAGATCCCCGACGGCGGCGTCGCGCGTCGGCCCGGATCGCGATCCCACTTGCTTTCCGACAATCGCAGATCCGCGACGACAGTGCTGTTTTCGTGACCGAGGACCGCGATCACACCGTCGAGCAATGCGTCCGCAGTCGCGGCGTCGAACAGCCCGGCATCAACCGTCAATCGAAGTTCTGTTGCGGTTCGGACGAATTCGAGGTCGACGCTATTTCCGGGCGAGTGACCGACACGGGCAGCGAACAGACTGCTGGTGGGACGCCCGAGTAGATCGGCGATTCGGTCCGGGCTGACATCGGAATGCGCAAGTGCCTCAGAGACAGCGTTTTCGACTCGTCGAACGACATCGGCAATTCTCGGCCGACCGGACAGATCGACCCGAATCAGGCTGTCAGTCCCTTCCGAGAACAGTCCGACCGCAAGGTCCCGACCGCCACCGAAGCCGTTCAGCGTCGCCGCCACTGCGGCCAACAGCACCGCGTCGAATCCTGATCCGTCACCGAACCGAGCATCGCGTAGCTGACGAACGTAGGTGTGCGGGCGGTACTCTTCGCCGCGCGGGCGATCGTAGGGAAGGTCCGTTTCGAGGGGCAAGCCCGCGAGCGTGCGAACCCAATACCGCTCGTGATCAGGATTTCCCGCCACTGCCGGGGCGCGGAACGTCGCCACGGTCACGGCGGGTCGATCGACGACAGCAACCGAATCCGGCGAGAACTTCTTCTGATCGACGCGTGCGGCCATTGCAAGACCGTGGGGGGTCGGGGTGTCGAAGACATCGGAGACGACGACGCGTATTCCCAGCTTCCGCAGACTTCCCACCAACCGCATCGCTGTGAGCGAGTGACCGCCGAGAGTGAAGAAATTGTCGCCCGGATCGACGTCGGGAATCTCCAACACCGTTGCGACACAGGCGCACACTGCATCGACGACCGCTGGATCGACATCGATCGCTTGATCAGACGCGGCCGCCTTTTTCRTGACAGCCACCATTTTTGTGACAGCCACCGCATCGGCAACGCGGCGGGTCTGTCGGACAACCGAGAGCACCGCGGATGCGGGAGCTGTCGGCTCGGTCAGCAACCCACGCAGGATCTCCGCGAGCCGTGTGACCATTCGCTGCGCCGTGGCTTCGGAGACAACTGCCGGATCGTGGTACAGGACCAGATCCAGACCGGTGCTCGGCGGCGCCATCAACGTCATCGGATAGTGCGTGACTCCGCGGTTGGTGAATCCCTCGACTCGAAGTGTGTGCGATGCAGGCTGTCCCGCACCGGAGTTCGGGAAGTTCTCGAACACCAGGAGCGTGTCGAACAGTTGACCGATCCCGGCGATGCGTTCGATCTCGGCCAAACTGGTGTGCTCGACGTCCACGATGTCGAACTGCGCGTTCTGCAGACCGACGAACTGATCCAGCAAGGGCTGATCCGCGACGATGTCGAGGCGGGCCGGAATCGTGTTGCTGAACAACCCGACCATTCCCTCCACCCCGGAGAGTTCGGCAGGTCGGCCGGACACCGTGGCCCCGAACACGACGTCCCACTGTCCCGTCGCTTCGGCGAGCGCCGCTGCCCACGCACCCTGAACCAGGGTGTTGACCGTCAGCGCTCGCGCACGACCGAGTTCGATCAGCGCTTCGGCGTCCGATGTCGCGAGAGGAACCTCGAGCGCGACGGGCACACTTCGCGGCGCCCCTGCGTCGGCAACGAGAGTCGGCGCGGTGAGCCCACGCAGACGCTCACTCCACACTGCGCGGGCAGAGTCCTGATCACGGCCGGCGATCCATGCCAAGTAGTCGCGATACGGCGTCGGCGCAGGAAGGTGCGCATCGCCGTCGTGGTAGACGTTCATCAGCTCGCGCAGGACGATCGGAGTCGACCACCCGTCGGTGAGCAGGTGATGCGCATTGAGGACCAAACGGTGCACCCCGCCGGGCAGCCGAATCAGCAGCGCACGCAGCAGAGGCGGTGTACTGACATCGAAGACGTAATCGGCGGCCTCGTCCTCGAGCTGATCTGCAGAGCGGAATGCAGTGTCAGCTGGAACGGAGGTCAGGTCGACCGAACGCCACTCGACTTTTGCACCGCGCGGAATGATCTGAACGGGCCGTTCGAACTGCTCGTAGTGGAAAGCTGCGCGTAGGTTCGGGTGCCTGTCGATCACGGTCTCGAACGCGTCGGCCAACTTCACCTCGTCCAACGGGCCGGAGAGGTCGAAGCGTGCAGTTAGGGTGTAGACGTCTGCTTCGCCGTCACGGACCGCGTGGAACAGGAGGCCTTCTTGTAGCGGCGACAGCGGAAGTACATCGGCAAGCGGTCCGTGGACGGCTTCGAGTTCGTTGATCCCGGCTTGATCGACCACCGCGCCCTGGCCGAAGATCGTCGCCGAGCAATCGGAAGGCGTCAAACCACCCTCGAAGAGCGCGGCATGCGCGGTCAGGGCAGCGAGCGCACGTTCCCAATGCTCTTGCAGCTCGACGATCGTCGCGGCGTCGAGCACTGAACCCGCCGCAGTCCATTCGACTGCCAGCGTCGTCGAGTCGTCCTCTCGGACAAATGCGTTGAGCGCCAGCACTTCCGACATTGCCTTGCTCGCCGGTTCGATGACCGCGAATGGATCCTGCTCCGGCAATCGCCATCCGGTTCCGGGTAGGGACGGGAAGCGGCCGAGATAGTTGAGCAACAGTTCAGGTGTAGCGCACGCGGAAAGGTCAGGTGCGGTGTCGCGATCCAGATGCCGCAGAACTCCGTAGCCGACTCCACCTCCGGGTACGGCGCGTTTTGCTTCCTTCACCGCACGAAGCAGATGCCCGGCTGCTGCTCCGCCGCTCAGTGCGTCGGCAAGATCGTCTGCGGTGAGCAGTGCATCGGTGGGAACCCGGACGGGGAACTCACTGGTGAACCACCCGATGGTTCCGGCGAAGTCGGTGTCGCTGGTGAGCGCGTCGCGGCCATGGCCTTCGACGGTGACTGTCTGCGCGGGCATCCCGATGAGGCCGCGGCCGTGCTGCCATGAGCGCAAGGCAAGCATCAAACCCGCGAGAAGCACTTCGTCGGCCTTGGCTCGATACGCCGCCGGAAGCGTGGTCAACAGCGCGTCGGTGACAGCCGGGGGTGCAACAGTTGTCGTGCGAGAGGCGGTTGCGGTGACGTCGACTTTCGGGTCGAGACGACGACTGCCGATCGGCTCGTCGTCCGCCTGTACCGACGCGGATTTCCAGTACTCGAGCTCTGACGCCCTGCTGCCCGAGGCCCCGAATTCTGCGAGCAACCCCGCGTATCGGCGCCACGAACTTCCGCCAGCACCCAGCCGGGCCGACCTACGCTCGCGCGCTGCATCGGTAGCTTCGTGGAGGTCTGGAAGCAGAATTCGCCAGGACACACCGTCGACGATCAAATGGTGAGCCACGACGATCAAGTGGTCGGGTCGACCGGCCGCGGTATTGACCAGTACGACTCGCAGGAGTTCACCGGCGCGCGGGTCGAGACTCGCCGCCGACGCCTCCGCGAGCTCTCTGATCCGGGGCAGCTCCGAGGTGTCGGACACCTCGCGAACGAGTCCCTCGCTGCGCACCGCGCCGGCGTCCCGGACGATCAATTCGGTAGTGCCGCTGTCGTTGTCACGGCGCAGGAGCAGACGTAGAGCGTCATGGTGATCAAGGATCGTCTGCACGCCGGACTGCAGGTCGCCCAGCGAGAGGCCGTCGTCGATGCGCACTGCGGTCCACTGCGCGTAGCCCGCAATTGCCTCGTCTGTCGGATTCTTGTCGATCAGTGCCCGAACGATCGGCGGAGCGATCACGGTGCCGGTCGCCACGTCCGCAACCGAGGCTACGGCGTCGGCGTCATCGGCAATCTCACGCGCCGCAGCGGCGATGGTTCCCAGATCTCGCTGTGCAAGTAGCTCTTTCGGAGCAACGACCAGTCCGCGCACCCGCAGGCGACTGCTGACACTGATTGCCGTGATGCTGTCACCACCGAGACCGAAGAAATCCTCGTCCACGCCGACGCGCTCGCGGCCTAGCACCTCGGCCACCACGTCACAGAGGATTTCCTCGTGCGGTGTCGATGCAGCGCGACCTTCCGATTCGGTAGCCGGCGCAGGTAGTGCCGCACGATCGAGCTTTCCGTTCACCGTGACGGGCAGTTCGTCCAGAACGACGATCGCGGCCGGAACCAAATGATCCGGTACGCGACCGGCGAGGTCTCGGCGCAATTCTTCCTGCGGCGGAAGCGTTGTGCCGGCGGCGGCTACGACGTAGCCGACCAGGCTGGGCCGTCCACCATCCGTACGGATCAGCGCGGCGGCCGCGCCGATTCCGGGCACCGATCCGAGAACAGCCTCGACCTCGCTCAACTCGACGCGATGTCCGCGGATCTTCACCTGCTTGTCGCTACGACCGATGAAGTCGTATCCCCGCCCGGGTACCCAGCGCGCGACGTCCCCGGCGCGGTACATCAGATCCCCCGGAGCCCCGAAAGGATCTGCGACAAAACGCTCGGAGGTCGCT
This sequence comes from Rhodococcus sp. P4_F3_2, assembly GCF_056401335.1. Lineage (NCBI taxonomy): Bacteria > Bacillati > Actinomycetota > Actinomycetes > Mycobacteriales > Nocardiaceae > Rhodococcus > Rhodococcus sp. P4_F3_2. The sequence continues at coordinate 24,930 of NZ_JBFUJN010000023.1, read as the reverse complement.
CCGGCGCGACCGAGGTATCCCCTGGCCAATTGCGGTCCGGCCAGATAGAGCTCACCTCGTTCACCGTCGGCGACCGGTTCGAGCGCGCTGTCGAGCAGGTACGCACGGGTCCCCGCGAGCGGGTACGACCACGTCGACGCAATCTCGCTCGAACGCCGCGACCAGGGCAACGGCATCCTTCTGCAGTTCTTCGTCGTATACGTGCACCCGATGACCACAAAGCAGCCACAACAGCTGATCGAGAGACGCGTCGAAGGCGAACGACGCCGTATGCGCGGTGTGCAGTTGCCGATTTCCGACGCGTTCGGCCGTGTCCCGGTAGATGGTGGCGCGGTGATGGTGAAGCAGGTGCGCCAATCCACCACTTCTGACCAGCACTCCCTTGGGCTTGCCTGTCGATCCCGAGGTGTAGATGACATACGCCAGGTGATCACCATGCCGCGCCGTCGCCAGTTCACCGAGTTCGAGTGGAAACTCGGAATGGGCACGGAGGTCTTCGCGCACTGCGGCGGAATCGAGTACGAGCGGGTCGGGTCGAGAATCTCCGACGAGTTGCTCGGCCAGCGCGGAAGTGGTGAGCACCACTTTCGGTTGCGCGTCGTCGATCAGATCCCGCAACCGCTCGGCCGGGTGCTGCGGATCCAGGGCCACGTACGCTGCGCCCGCGTTCAGTGTCGCGAGCAGAGCCACCACCATCTCGGAGGTACGCGGAAGTGCAAGTCCGACAATGTCGTCCGGGCCGACATTGCGAGCCCGAAGCAACCGGGCGAGTTTGTGGACGCGGCCACCGAGTTCTGCGCCTGTCAGACGTTCCTCACCGCACACCAGGACCGTGTCATCCGCATGATCGGCGACGATGCGGTCGAAGACGTCCGGGACGAGGGCGACGGAGCCAGGCACAGGTTCAATTTCACGGCCGGCAAGGATCCGCGCAGCTTCGGGTGCCGGCATCATCTGCACCTGTCCGACGGCAGGGTCTCCCTCCCCCACCATCGCGTTGACGATGCTCACGAAACCAGCGAGGCGACGCTGAACCGAATCCCGAGTGTTGGTGCGCGCGTCCACTTCGAACCCGAGGAGAACTTCGCCGTCCGCGATGGGGGTGACCGTCAAACCCAGGTCCTCGGGCGGACCTCCGGCGACGTTACGTAGTACACCCACAGCGCCGGCGAAATCGAGGGCGAAGTCGAAAGCCTTGAGATTGATTCCGATCCCGTGAAGCAGTGCGCCCGTGCCGGCGACGCCCAGGTCCCGAGCAAGATTCTCACCGCGGTAGCGCTGGTGTGCGCGCAGGCTTTTCATCGTGGCGGCCACCTGCTTGCTCAGGTCACCGAGTCGATCGTGGCTGCGAATCGTCAACCGGAGAGGCAGAACGTTGACTGCCATGGCCGGGGTCTTGAGTGCCGTGCGCCCCACGCGCGCCATGAGTGGCATCGCGACGACAACATCCGTCTCACCGAGCAACCGGTGGAGAAACGCGCCGTAGCAGGCGATCAGCGCCTCGGCCCACGTTGTTCCCGTCGCGTCTGCCACCTCTTTGAGGCGGCCGAGGGCGTCGGCACTGATGACCTCGCGAACCTGGATCGTTCGTTCCGCCGGACCGGTGACCTGCTGGCCGCGTCCGTCCAACGCGGGCAAAGGCGTCAGGACATCACGCCAATAGTCACGATCTTCGACGAACTGGTTGCCCGCCCGGTACGCCTCGTCCTCGCTGACCAGATCTGTCATAGAACCGAATCGCGTTGGCGCGACCTCGGTTCCCTTCTTCGCGGCCGTGTAGTGCGCGGCGACTCGACGCGAAATCATTGCTGCGCTGTATCCGTCGACGATCAGGTGGTGATAGAGCTGGATGCACCAGATCTCGCGATCGGACAGCCTGATCAGCGAGTACGTGTACAGAGGGCGCTCCACCATCAGGCGGCAGTACTCGGACGCCCGGCTGCGCTCGGCGTCGACCAGTGCGTGCGCCACGGCTACGGGATCGCGCTCGTCACGGACGTCGGTGATCGGGATGATGCCAACCGGCTCGTCGGAGATGTACTGACGCGGGCCGTCCGCCGTCTCGATCATCCGCAGCCGCATGGTTTCGGCTTCGCCGATCGTCGCCCTGATGGCGGCCGTCAGAAGTTCGGTGTCGATCGGTTCGTCGCCCGAGATTTCGAGCACCTCACCGACGAGATAGCTCCGAGATTCGGGATCAAGCCTTTGTGCGTTCCAAATCCCGAGTTGAGCTCCTGTGAGAGCAAACGTAGCTTCGTTTGCCGCTCCGGAGTTCGAACCTGGAAGAACGCTCACACTGATCCCCTCGTCTGTGGACACACGTCACCCAAGGGTGACCTAACGTCGTTTTGGGTAGCCTAAACTAAATGTCGATGAATCGGGGAATCCGCCTCGCCGGTCCCTCCGGCCGACGACACAACTGATGTAACGCAGTCACATTTCAACGGATAACTACGCCATGACTACAAAAAGACCACCGGGAGTGTTTTGCTTGGAGGGCGAATGGGAGGAAAGCATCGAAAGTAGACTGAGCATTGAGCCTGCATTACGTCTGCTCGAGGCTCGCGACGATATTCGGCTGGTTCACCGTGACATTGCTACTCTCGCAGAACTCGAGTACTACTTGGATCGGTGGCTCAACACGCGACTCCGGGGATATGACTTCGGATACTTGGGATTTCATGGGAGTGCCGAGCGACTCGATGTCGGTCACGAACAAATGTCACTCGACGACCTCGCAGAATTGATCGACGGGCGATGTCAGGGCAAAGTCGTCTACTTCGGTTCGTGCAGCGTGCTCTCAGCGCCAGACGAGGTATTGACGAACTTCTGTCGCAGAACGGGTGCCCGCGCGGTTGCCGGATACACGAAGAATGTCGATTGGATCGAAACTGCCGCATTTGAACTACTGCTGGTGACTAAGCTCGTCCATTCGACAAACATGAAGCCGGCTTACACCTCGCTCTGCAAGACCTATCCCGACATGACACGCCGACTTGGCTTCCGCATGGCCCACTCGGCATGGGCGTCCGATCGCAATATCGCCGTTCAGGCGTCTCACTCAACGTGACTTACCGCGCCGCGAACCGCGACTGCGCACCTCGACCTGCCTGAGCGCTACAACAGATCCGAATCGCTTTGCGCTACAGCAGCATTTCCCTTGGGTCTCTGGATCGGTGAGCGAGCTTCGGCAGCGTGAGAAAACCGCGCTGCCGTCGCCTGCCGGCCGCTTCTGTTCGACTCGTGTCCACGTCGCACTCCCTCGAAGTCGGGTCGGCACCAGTGAATGAGCTAGTCCATCAAGGTCGCGGCGACGGTTCCGCCCAGTTCATAACATCCATCGCGGACAGATTTGTCCACGCTCACAGTCACTTCGAGCGGATCCGCCACCGCGACCAACCCGAGCCCTGTCGCGAGTTTGCGCACCGACGACACGGCACCAGCAGTGTCGTTGTTGCCGTGAACCCACAGGCCGTACGGCCGATCCGACACCGCACCGAGACATTGGTAGTACGTGGTGTCGAAGAAGTACTTGAGCGCACCCGACATGTATCCGAAATTGGCAGTGGTACCGAAAAGATAGCCGTCAGCAGCGAGTACGTCGGGCACCGTCGCCGCCAACGCCGGCACCACCTTCACCTCGACGCCCTCGATCTCCGGATCGCGAGCACCGGCAAGGACTGCATCCAACAATTCGTGGGTTGTCGGCGAGGGCGAGTGGTGAACCACCAACAAAGTCTTCACACACCTGACAATACGGCGACGGGTGGCGCACCCGTCGCCGTTCACGCCTACGCCGAAACCGTTTCCGCGCTCATCGCCTTGACCAGGTCATCGGTTCGGGTGACCGAGGCGCAGCGCCCGGCCGCGTACTCGAGGGCGCCGACATGCTCGCCTAGGGAGAAGTCGGCCACCGCGTCGCCCACGAAGAAGATCTGCACGTCTTGCATGAACCCGTCCAAAGCGGTAGTCAGGCAACCGATGTGGGCATAAATTCCGGTGATGATCAGCTGGTCACGCCCACTCTCGTGCAGCCGCTCACGCAGATCCGTTTTGATGAAGGCGCTGTAGCGCCATTTTGTGAGCATCACGTCGTCCGGATGCGGAGCCAACTCGGCGATCACGTCGGTGTGAGCGGGATCTGCCTTCAGACCCGGTCCCCAGAAATCCGACAGCAACGCACGCTCCTCGGGATCCTGATCTCCGGGTTGCGCGGTGTAGACGATCGGGATTCCGGCAGCTCGCGCCGACGAACGAAGCCGGTCTATGTTCGGAACCACGGTTTGGAGCGGGTCGACGCTTCGGTCGTACGCGTTCACGAAATATTCCTGCATGTCGTGCAGAAGCAGCACCGCTCGGGAAGGATCGAGAGTCCAGTCGACCCGATTCTGCGGAAACTCGGTGGGCATCTCGTATCGGACTGCGGTGGGTAGCGCCATGAAAATCTCCTCGAGAGAGTGGGAGTGAGAACCGATCAACTCGACAGCGTCTGCGCCGCAATCGATTCACTGAGAACACGGCGCAAGGCCGCCTTACTGGTCTTTCCGACGCCGGTGACGGGGAACTCGGTCACGAATTCCACTCGATCCGGAACCTTGTACGCCGCAACGCCTCGGCCTCGTATGTATCGCTTGATCTCGCCGACAGTCGGCGATTCTCCCGAAATCACCAGGACTGCACACGTTCGCTCGCCCAGGTACTCGTCGGGAACAGCCACGACGGCCGCGTCGTGGACCGCAGGATGCGAGAGCAGGTGGTTTTCGATCTCCTCCGCTGCAACCTTCTCACCGCCGCGGTTGATCTGGTCCTTTGCACGCCCCTCGACTATCAGGTGACCCGTGGCGGTGACGCTGACCAGATCGCCGGTGCGGTAGAAACCTTCGGCATCGAAGACCTCGGCGTTGTGCGCATCCGCGCGGTAGTAGCCGCGGATCGTGTACGGCCCCCGCGTCAGCAGGTGGCCCGTGGTTCCGGGCTCGACGAGCGCGCCCTCGTCGTCGACCACACGAACCTCGTCGTCGGGTGAAATGGGCCGACCCTGCGTGCTGACGATCAATTCTTGCGTGTCGTCGAGGCGGGTGTAGTTGACCAGCCCCTCGGCCATCCCGAACACCTGCTGGAGGGTGCAGCCCAACTCCGTGGGTACCCGTGCAGCCGCTTCGGCGCTGAATTTCGCTCCGCCGACGCCGAGAACCCGCAAGCTCGACAGATCGTGATCTACCTTACTGGGGGCGGCCATCCACGCCAAAGCGATCGGTGGAACCAACGAAGCGTGCGTGACTCGCTCTGATTCGATCAGACCGAAAGCTGTGGAGGGCATGGTGTCCGGCGCCAGAACCACGGAGCCGCCCGCGTGGAAAACACCGAGGATGCCTGGCGAACTCATCGGAAAATTATGCGCTGCAGGAAGAACCACCAACATGCGCGTCGAGTCGTCCACGCCGCAGATCGGGTTGGATGCTCGCACCGAGTAGAGGTAGTCGGCGTGCGTCCGCGGAATCAGCTTCGGAACACCGGTCGTGCCACCGGAAAGCTGAAGAAAGGCGACCGACAACGGATCGACGTCGGCAAGAACGGGAACCTCGTATCCGCGCAGCGAATCGAAACCGACAAACTCTTCGGGGTCACCCGCCACGATCACAACAGGCGGAATTTCGAGGCCTTCGTTCACCTCGCGCGCCAATGCGCGGTAGTCGAACCCGCCATGACGGTCGGCCACGATATAGGCAGCGACATCAGCGAACTGGCAGAAGTATCCGATTTCGGTTCGGCGATGCGCCGGCAACCCGAAAACCGGCAGTGCGCCGAGCTTCAGCACGCCGAACAATGCTTCGACGTATTCCACGATGTTCGGTAGCTGCAGGAGCACACGGTCACCGGCACGAACACCCAACGCGAACAGGCCTCCGGCCACTGCCGAACTACGACGATCGAGCTCGGAATACGTCAACCGTGTTTTTGCTCCAGCGGCATCGCTACCGAACACAGCTTCGTTGTCGGGATGTCGTGCGGCCGCATCCGTGATGAAACCGGCCAGCGTCTCGTCCGTCCAGTAGCCTCGTTCCCGATAGTGTGTCACCAATTCTGGTGGATACTGTGCGACGGGCGCCAAGGGCTCGCGAGCGATCCTCGAGGTCATGCAAGTGACTCCTCTTCGAAAGTACTGTCAGCAAATACGTCTCACGCTTTGAGCGTCGCACCACCGTCGACGTACAGCGCCTGCATGGTGATGTGGGCCGCCCGGTCGGACAGCAGGAAGTGCACCGAGTCCGCGATATCGTCTGCGGTGGCCAATTTTCCGAGCGGAATGCCCAGGCGATAGTTCGCCAGATTGCCTTCGATGACCGCGTCGGCACCCGAATCGTCGGTAGGGTCCGACCACAACGAACGCTGCATTGCGGTGTCGGTGGACCCAGGAGCGACCACGTTCACACGAATCCCGTCGGCGGCCAACTCCAGTCCAGTGGTTCGAACCAACATCGTCGCAGCAGCTTTGGACGAGCCGTAAGCACCCATCCCGATACGTGGCACTCCGGCTGCGTTGGACGAGACCACCACGATCGACCCGGTCCGCTGACGACGCATTTCCAGTCCCACACTTTGCAGCACGTTCAGCAAACCGAAGACATTGACGCCGAAGATCTTCCGCCACTGATCGGGATCAGAGTCCAGCACCGATCCGGTGTCGAGAATTCCTGCGACGTGCGCGAGCGCGTCGATCCGGCCGAACGTGTCCATCGTGGAGGCCACTGCTGCATCGACTGCTTGCCGGTCGGTCACGTCCACGACGTGGGACTCGATCGAGGCGCCATCGGCGATGGTTTCTGCCAATTCCGCAGCTACCCACTTCAATTCGACGTCGTCGCGATCAAGAAGCGCCAGCGAATACCCGTCGCGCGCAAGAGTCCGGGCAACTGCAGCGCCGATACCTGCCGCCGCACCGGTGACCACGGCGATTCGGTGCGCGCTCACTGCGGGCACAGGACCTGGACCCAGGCATTGATCGTGGGTTCTTCTGCCAACTCGGCGAAGTCGGCATCCGCGCCCGCTCCTCGCCACCGTTCGACGAGCGTCATCAAACGAACCGAGTCCAGGCCCTCGTCACCCAGGTCCGCGTCGTCGCCGAGTTGTTCTGCCCTCATCGACAGAACCTCGGCGACGTCGCGCACGATCTGGTCACGGTCCACGGTGTTGCTCATCGGTCTCCTCGAGTAGTGGTCGACGCGCTCAGATCGAGCCAACCCACCCTCGTGTCGACCCCGTCCGCACGCCTTGACTTTAGGCCAGCCTAACCATAACGGTACGGAAGTACATAACCCGGACGCTCACGACACACATTCGCCCAAACTAAGGGTAGCCTCAACATAGCAAGTAATCCTGTCGAACTGGAAGGGTGTCCATGCCAGCACTCGCCGAAGTCTCCGAATTCCCGTTGCGCAACAACCGGACTGACAATGGAACGAACTCCGTTTTCCTGCTCTCACGTAGGGAAACGTCGATCCGCACTTCGGGAGTAGTCGAAGAATTCGACTCGGCCTTCGACGCGGCTGAAGCCCTCAAGACGGGGCGTATCGACTCGGTCGTCGGTGCCCTGCCCTTCTCCCCGGAGACACCGTCCGCCCTCACTGCGCCACTGAGTTTCACGCGAGTCCGCGGTGATCTATATCACTCGAACACTCCGAAACTTCCCTCTTCGCGGGTAGCAGGATTCGGACCGAGCCCGCAGATCCACACCGACAGGGTCCGCAGCGCCATCGTCCGTCTTCAAGCAGGCGAACTCGACAAAGTTGTCCTCGCACGCTCACTGACCATCGAAGCCGAGTCCGCGATCTCCCCCTCCGCTCTGGCCGAGAATCTGATTGCACTCGACCACGCGCACAACGGCTTCTGCGTCGACCTGTCCCCCGCCGGTGGCGGGTACCGCGGACGTTCGCTGGTCGGCTCGACACCAGAGGTTCTCATCGAGCGGCGAGGCGACGTCGTCACCTGCCACCCGTTGGCGGGCTCGATTGCACGGCATCCGAATTCGGATCAGGACGAGGCGAATGCCGAGCAACTCCGCGCTTCGACCAAAGATCTCACAGAACACGCTTTTGTCGTCGATTCCATCAGCGCGATCCTCGGACCGCTGTGCACGTCGTTCACTGCACCCAGAGCTCCGGAACTGCTTCGGACACCGCAACTGTGGCACCTCGGGACCAAGATCGAAGGAGTCCTGACCGATCCGAGCCTGACCTCGCTCGAACTGGCAATGGCGCTGCACCCGACTCCCGCTGTCTGCGGAACACCAACGGACGCTGCACGCGAGCACATCACCGCAACCGAGGGCGATCGCGGATTCTATGCCGGTGCGATCGGCTGGTGCGACCGCACCGGAGACGGTGAGTGGATGGTAGCCATTCGTTGCGCCGAGATCGCCGCAGACGGTCTGTCCGCGCGGGCGTACGCCGGCGGCGGCATCGTCGCTTCTTCCGATCCTGAAACCGAGCTGCGAGAGACCAGTACAAAATTCCGCACGCTACTCAGCGCGTTCGACCTCGCTGAACATCAGCTCTGACAGGGAGTCACTATTTCGAGGTGTTCAAGGCGATCGCGGCGTGAACGAGTGCCTTGAACGCCTTTTCGTTGACGGTTTCACCCTCGTGAAAGTCGATCGCCCGCCTGGTATTGCCCTCGAGGCTGGAGTTGAAGAGGCCTGAGGCGTCCTCGAGCGATGCGCCTTTGGCAAAAGTCACCTTGACTGCGCTCTTGTAAGTCTCACCGGTACAGATCATTCCGGCGTGGTACCACACCGGGACTCCTCGCCACTTCCATTCCTCCACTACATTCGGGTCCACCTCTTTGATCAGGGTGCGTATCCGCGAGAGCGTCTCGCCCCGCCAGTCTCCGAGTTCCTCGATTCGCTTGTCGATCAACTGAGACGGGGAGTCTGCGCCTTGCTTTTCGGAATCACTCTTCGCCATCGCTTCGTCACTTCCTGCTCGTTGTCGCCGATCTCCGGTGAGTCGAGTATCCCCTCCGGCACCCACATTCATTCGGCGAACCATAGATCTCCGCGGCTTCGACGCTCTGTGCACACCCACCGATGCGGGCCTTTCCGAGCTGTCCGGACTCACCACCACAACAACCGGGATGTACGCAATCGGCGACAGCGGCTCTGACGATCGCGTCGCCGAACTCGATTCGAACTGCCAAGTTCAGCGATGGATCAATGTGGGCGCTCCTCGCGTCGATGTCGAGGACCTCCGACGACGAATGGGCACACGCCGTACAATAAGCCACCGAAAACGTCACCCGCATCGAAGACCTCAACCGCGCAAGCAACCAACGCGGAAACTCCTGGTCGCTCCCCATCCCCGGCGGCACCTACGCCCACACCCCCACCTGGACCAGCCGCACACACTGGCAACACCAAGTCCGCACCCTCCTCAACGGCTCTGTCACGTTGTTGAACGCGGCAAACTGGGAGAATGTGGCGTGAGCACTTGATTCCTCAACGTGATTTCGCCGGATGCGGCAATCCAGCACATATCCAGTTGGGAACCAATCACAACAACCGCAGTGAGTACGCGCTTCGGCGACGCAATATCGCCAGCCCACTAGCTGTATGAGGCATGGACGTTGGTAACTCGGTGCCGGCGGTAAGCTGCGGGCGGTCGTCCTCCGCGTGCTGAATGCGGTCGGTGATAATTGTAGTGAACCTCCAGATCTCGATGGTGGTCCGTCGTTGCGTCTCGCTAGTGTATTCGCGGGAGTACAGCAGTTCTTCGGCGAGGATGCGGTTGTACCGTTCCACTTTTCCGTTGTTTTCGGCGTGTACGGCCGGATTCGGTAGTGCCGGGCCTCGCGGAATGAAGCGGTGAAATATGCTGCCCGGTAACATGATTCGTGCCGGTGATCACGCGTTCGATCTGGGCGATGCCGTGAGCTAGGAGCCTGTGAACGAACTCGCCGACCTCACCACGCCGAAGCGATCCTCACGATGATGTACCGCAAGGTGCTCCGTTCGGCCGTCTCGCAGCTACACCCAACAACTAAACGGAAAGGGGGCCGCTGCGCAGTGCTGCATGTGCTGCAGCAGTTTCCATCCGGACTGTGACATGTTTCTAACCACCGGTTAACGATGTCTCCACTGCTTCGCATCGAGTCGGCCACCGGTCGAGGATGTCCGCCGCGCCGTCTGAACTACCCGGCGGTCGAGCAGGCTGGAGGTACTTCCTGATTTGATGTAGCTCAGCCGGCACAAGGGAGTACATCACGTGCAGTTAAGCAAGGGACAGAATGCTCCACTCGATCAGGCCGAGATCACTGTGCACTGCACATGGCACCAACGCCCCGAGATCGACGCCGACATATCAGCGCTCCTGCTCACCCCCGACGGGAAGGTCCGCGGCGACTTCGATTTCGTGTTCTACAACCAGGCCGAATCCAGAGACGATTCCACCCACCACGGAGGCAAACGAAGTGCCGGAACATCGATGGAAGACCGCATCACAGTGGACCTGTACCGCCTCGATCAGGAGATCGAGCGCATCGCAATCGTCCTCAGTCTCGATGCGCCTACCCCGGCAACTCTCGCGGACCTGGGACAAGCAGACATCGCCGTTCGCGACGCAAACGGCAGCGCACTCGCCACATTCACCATCGACGACTGGAGCAGCGAAACCGCGGCCGTCACCGTCGAAATCTACCGCCGCGACCACCACTGGAAGATCCGTGCCGTCGGCCAGGGCTACCACGACGGACTCGCAGGTCTGGCCCGCGATTTCGGTGTCACCGTCGACGACGACACCGACGCCCCGACCTCCGAATCCCCTGCACCACCAGTAGTCCACGGCCCACCGCCCATCGACTGGTCCAACCCGCCCGTCCCCGCCGGATACGAACTGTAGGAGCCGATCATGGGTTTCAGATTCCGCAAAAGCATCCAGATCGTCCCCGGGGTTCGCGTCAACGTCAGCCGCAGCGGCATCGGGTACTCCGCAGGCGTCAAGGGCGCCCGAATCACCAAACACGCCAACGGCCGCGTCAGCCGCACCCTTTCCGTGCCAGGTACCGGGCTCTCGCATCAAACGACGATCGGGGGCAACCGATCCCGACCGACCAGCACATCCGCTCCCCGCCGCCGAAYTCCCACTGCCGCAGCGACGCCGGTCTCCCAACTCCCACCTCAACCGCCGGCGCCGGTGATGCCGCCTCCCCATGCGCCGGCATGGGAGCGTGAACTGTTCCAGATCCTGCACTCACGGACACCAGCCGACTACGTCGGCGTCGCGCAACGACACGGGCATATCGCCCCGAACATACGGATCCTCGCCGCAGCATTGGAAGGCTTGCTGCACTTCGAATTCGCCGACACCAACCCCGCCGCCGCCCACCGAGCACGTTCACTCCTCGGATGGGTCGTCGCCCAACACGTCAACCTGTCCGCAGACCCCTTCGTGCAGAGATACATCCCCGAACGCAGGTGGCCGGTAGAAATCGTCCACGGCGTCACAGCTGCCCTGCGCATCAGCGACGACGTCCTCATCCTCGCCGCCGCCGAACTGCACCAAAGCGCCGACAACCTCCCCGCCGCGATCTGGACAGTCGAATACGCGACCCCCACAGCCCACGCAGCACTCTCGCTGGCGGACCTCTACAGCTCCGCCGACCGACACCAAGACGTTGTCGATCTGACCAACGGCATCACCAACGAGGACGACGCCACCGCGCTACTGCTCGCTCTACGCGGGCGAGCATTCGCTCAGCTCGGATACAACGACGCTGCACGCGAAAGCTTCAAAGAAGCACTGCGAGTCCGCTCCCGCGCCTCCGAAGTGCGCCACCGCACTCTCCTCGAACGCGCCCAGGTCGATCTCGCCCAGAACCGAAAAGCAGCCGCACGCAAGAGCATCGAAAAAATCCTCGCCGAAGACCCCACCTACCCAGGACTTCACGAAGCACTCGCAGCACTACCCTGACCACGTCCATCGCAACAAATCCGGTCTTGACCACGACCAAGGACGTCATGGACAGAAGCACCGTAACCGGTGCAGCGGTTCTACGACGCAATTCGCAAAGCCACCGCGTACATCGCCGACCCGGCCAACATGGACACTGTCGTCACCGCCCTCTCGAAACTCGTCGGACTTCCGGAGGGTCGGTCCACCCCGATCTACGGGGACTGTCTCTAAATCGGTGTTTCGGCCCGACTAGCTGAGTGAATGCTCAGTGAGGAGGTGCCGAGATGACGACACTGGAAGATGTGACGAAGAAGAGGGCCGAGCCCTCTGCGGAAGCTGCGGCGGCTGCGGAGTTGGTCAGGTAGGCGAAGGAGCAGGGTCTGTCGCTGACCGGGCCGGACGGTTTGCTCAAGCAGTTCACCAAAACCGTTCTGGAAACCGCGTTGAACGAGGAGAATGACCGAGCACCTCGGGCACGACAAGAACCAAGCCCCGCCGGAACGTGGCTCGACGAATATTCGCAACGGGACTCGGTCGAAAACGGTGTTGACCGAGGCCAGCGGCCACGTTCCGATCGAGGTCCCTCGTGATCGGGAAGGAACGATCGAGCCGCAGATCGTCAAGAAACGCCAGCGTCGATTGAACGGGGTCGATGAGATCGTGTTGTCGTTGCATGCCAAAGGGTTAACGACTGGTGAGATCAGTTCGCATTTCGCTGAAATCTACGGCGCCTCGGTCTCGAAAGAGACCATCTCGCGGATCACCGACAAGGTCCTCAAGGAGATGCAGGACTGGTCTGCCCGACCGCTCGACGAAGTCTACGCTGCGATTTTCGTCGATGCGATCGTCGTCAAAGTCAGGGACGGGCACCGCGACGTGCTCGGTTTGTGGGCGGGAACCGGCGGTGAGGGCGCGAAATTCTGGATGTCCGTGCTGACGGATATCCGAAATCGGGGCACCCGGGACGTGTTCTTCCTGGTCTGCGACGGATTGAAAGGTCTACCGGAGGTCGTCGAGAATGTGTGGCCGGCGACCACGGTGCAAACGTGTGTAATCCATTTGATCCGCAATACGTTTCGGTTGTCGTCACGGCAGCATTAAGATGCGCTCAAACATGATCTCAAGCCGATCTACACTGCCCCGACCGAGGCCGCCGCGAGTGCAGCGTTCGAGGATCTCGCTGACCGTTGGGGCAAGCAGTATCCGGCGATCATCCGATTGTGGAACAACGCCTGACAGGAGTTCATCCCGTTCCTGGACTACGACACCGAGATACGGCGAGTGCTGTGCTCTACCAATGCGATTGAGTCTTTTAGTGCCCGATACCGGCAGGCTGTCAAGGCTCGTAGGCATTTTCCCACCGAAGCTGCCGCACTGAAATGCCTCTACCTGGTGACGCGTTCACTGGACCCGACAGGCAAGGGCCAGGCACGATGAATAACGAGGTGGAAGCCTGCGCTGAACGCGTTTGCGATCACGTTCGCCGATCGTTGGCCCGGATCGGAAACTTACTGTTGGAAAACCGCCGAAACACCGTTACCGAGATAGACCCCGACTGTTCGCAGTTGATCGAGTATGGATCCTTAACGACGTTACTTTCCAACGTGTTACGTGGGCCGAAGGGCAAAGTTGTTTCGGATGTCGCTGTTTGCTATGTGCCGGCGTGTTGGCGGTGGTGTGATGCGCTCCAGGCGGCGCCGAGGGAGAAGTGGCTGACGACGCCGTAGTGGTTCATCGCGTCGGCGACTCGGCGGCGCCCGGTTCGGGTGGTCATTCCGAGTGCGGTTGATGCTGATTCCATCGTCATGCCGGAGTTCATCAGGTGCAAAATGGGGTCCCAGGGGTTTTCCCATGGCTGGTCGTGCGCGGTGACGGGTATTGCTTCCTCCCAGATGCGGTGATAGATCCAGGTCATCGTCTGCGCGAGGGTGGGGGAATCGATGGCCATGATGCTGCTTGRCCATGCTTGTCCCCAAGTGAGGGGGATTCCGATGCGGGTGTGGTCGAGTATCCAGAAGAAGCTCGGTGGGTTCGGATGCATCCGAACGTGTGAGCCTGCGTTGATTTCGTGGGCAATTTGGTTGCGTCCGAGATCGGAGTTCGCGTCGGCGGTACTGACGATCAGGCGGATGTCGTGATCGGGTACGGCGTTTTTCTCCCAGTAGGATCCGGGTTCCTGTTCGAGAAGCGCTGTGTACAGGGGTGTGGTGTCGGGCATGCATGCGTAGGAGGTGCGGGGTTTCGCTCGTGAGGCTTGCAGTTTGTACATGTCTGCGGCGGCGAATGGGCCGTGCATGACGTCGATGGGCAGACCGTGGGCATCGGTGTCGCCGTATTGCCAGGCTTGCAACAGTTTCGGCAGTGTGGCGAGAATTCCTTGGGTTGTGGTGATCGTATCGGCGAGATTGTGGGACAAGCTGGTGAGGATGTGGTGGGTGACGTCGGCGACTGCGTTGTCGGGGCGTCGGTAGGTGATGATTTCGTTTGAGAGTGAGAGGAATCCGAGTTCTTCGAGTCGTTGAACCTGTTGTTCGGTTGTTTCGGGTGACGCACCCACTGCGGCGGCGAGTTCGGCGACAGACTCGATCCGGCCGCGTAATGCCGTATTGAGAAACTCTGCGAGTTCGGCGGTCCGGTTCATGCGGGTCCCTTCGTCCGGTGTTCGTCAGGTATCTCGTGCGAGTAGTGCGGATTTCGGATTCCGCACTGTCGTTCAGCGTGCAGTTCGGCTTACTTCGTGTCGTGAACTCACATCCCTCGATGTGGCTGACGATGATCGTACGGGGCCAATCGCCCGACAGGCGCAGGGTCGGTACCGGATGTGCAGCTTGACGGGAGATCGACGTAACCGGCTCAGGTGCTCGATTCGTGCACAATTCGCGCAGGACGTTTGATCCTTGTTCTCCGCCAGGCGGAGGCGCACTGACATCGCATCGCCGATGGCACCGTCACGTTGTTGAATGGGGCAAAACTGGGAGAATATGGCGTGACCAGTCCGATGCCGTCGTACAAAGGCCACCGTTACCCGGTCGAGATCATCAACCACTGCGTGTGGTTGTACTCTCGGTTCCCACTCAGTTTCCGTGAGGCCGAGGAACTTATGCTCGAACGCGGTGTCGTGGTCAGTTACGAGACGGTCCGGCGGTGATGCGCCAAATTCGGGCCGGCCTACACCAACGAGCTTCGCCGGCGGCGCCTACAACCCGGTGACAAGTGGCACCTCGACGAGGGCTTCATTCGGATCAATGGTCGGCAACATTATTGTGGCGTGCTGTCGATCAGGACTGCGACGTGCTCGATGTGCTAGTTCAGTCACACCGAAACGCGTTGGCGGCCAAACGGTTCTTCCGTAGGCTGCTCAAAGGTGTGGAGTATGCGCTGCGGGTGATCGTCACCGACAAGATCGGCAGCTACCAGGTGGCGCACCGCGAGATGCAGGGAACGGTCGAGCATTGCCAGTCGAAGTATTTGAACAAGCGAGCCGAGAACTCGCACCAACCGACCCGACAACGCGAACGTGCGATGAAACGCTTCAACTCACTTGGGCACGCGCAACGGTTGCTGTCCGCGTTCAGCAGCATCTCGCCACATTTCCGGCGGCGCCGACACCTGCTAACCGCCGCCGAATGGCGTTCCGAGATGGCCGACCGATTCGCAGCCTGGCGGGAGACCACCGCGACATATTCCGCCGCCTGAAGGTGAACGGCCCGGCGGTGTCCGGTATCAATCTGCCCCAAACTAGATGTGCCGCTATATTTTTGGATCAAAGCGACAGCGCCACCGTACGGGAGTGCGGGTGGTGCGGATTGCCCTCGGTGGTTCGCTCGTCCAACTCGCGGCGCGAGGCCTTCAGATAACCGGAGGTGATCAGCTGACGCTTACCGTCCTGGGCGTAATCACATAGGTGCAGAATGAAATTCAAATCACTCTGGTCGATCTCCGCGAAGGGGTCCGCGGCTCCGGCGCCGATCATCTCCGTGGACTCCTCTAAAACCGTTGTGCCCCAAGCCAGGATTTCGACGTTGCCAGTCACGGCGAGGGCGGCCTGGTAGAAGCCGTCAGAGTCGGCGCACTCGACGCCCATGGGCTCCGGTTCGGTAGCGAGTTTGTGACGCGGGCGCAGGTACAGCGATTTGTAATCGATAGCCATTGGTGACCAATGGTTTCCGGCGGCCAGTTCGTGTGAGCCTTTGACGAAGACGCTCACGGCCGATCGTCTATGACAAGTTGCCCGGCGCGATAGACCGAATAGGCGCGGGCCCAGTTGGTTCCGGACGAGCGGGTACTCCAACTTCGCGGGCGGCTGCACGGATGCTCCATTCACGGCCTCCAATTCCATGAAGCGGCGGCGCTTGGCGGAGTGTAGGCGCCGGCCCTGCCCCCCTTAACACGACAAGACGAGACGAGACGATGACAACATAACCCCAGAATCTCAGGCCTGTTGCAACGATCGATTAAGACCACCGGGTCGGGACTGGACTAGCTTTCGACCCTCGCTCACACTCAGGCATAGATCGAGATTCGATTCGGCCGTCCACCTCTACCTGACCATCAGCCGCCTATGAACCGCAACCGATCCCCGCAACGATCGGTGCATCGGGGCGAGCGGCCAGATTCGGCCACTTACGGCCCCAGTAAAGGAATGTCCTATAGTGGCCACCCGAAAATCCCACTTCTCTGACGAATCGCCCTATACCTTCCGGTAGTGGTCGCCTTTCGCGACTGCTCTTCGTATCCCGACACGGGGCGTAGACAATTGGAAGGCAAGTACCTGTGACTGTTCTCGAGCGATTGCACCCACCCCCACGTCGGTACAGATCCGCCGCAGCATTCAGCGTCGGCACGCTTGCGGTTGTCATGACCTTCAGTGGTGCGGTCGGGACCGCATCCGCGGATACCGTTACCGCTGTCTGTCCCGATCAAGTCCACTGCACGGAAACCTTCACCTTCACGGGCTCACTCCAGAATTGGGTGGCGCCCGCCAATGTGACTGTGGCGACGGTGAGTGTGTTCGGCGCCGAAGGCGGATGGACGCCGGACGGCGTACCAGGCGGCCACGGCGCCCATGTGTCCGCCACCGCGCCCGTGGTCGCCGGCCAGACATACCCGGTACAGGTCGGCGGCACTCCGACGGACATATACCAGGGGGGCTATGGTGGCGGCGGCCGCCCCGGCGGGTGCCGTCACGCCGACGCTTCTGTCGGCGGCGGCGGCGCGTCACAGTTCGGCACCGTACAGCCGAACGGTGTTGCGCTGATCGCCGGCGGCGGGGGCGGTGGTGGCGGCCATGGATACGGGTCCCACGCTGGAGACGGTGGCAGTGGCGGTGCGAGCGGCGCCGCCGGCGGCCACGGAGAGAATATCAGCGGCATGTTCAAGGACTCGAAGGGCGGCACCGGCGGCGGCGCCGGCGCTACAGCGGCCGACGGAACCGGCCACGCCGGCGGCCCCGGCCACGGCGGCGACGGCGAAGACCCTGGCTACCCCGGCTCGTCGGGAACACTGGGAGCGGGAGGCAACGGAGCTGCGGCAAATTACAACAACTGCGAGGGCGGCGGCGGCGGCGGCGGTGGCGGCGGCTACTACGGTGGCGGCGGTGGCGGCGGCGGCGGCGCCAGCTACAACGGAACCCACGCCAAGACACTGGGCTCTGGCGGTGGGGGCGGTGGCGGCGGGTCCAACTACGTCTCACCTTCTGCAACGAGCATCGAAGTCACCGACGGAGTGGCCGCAGGAAACGGCCAGGTTGTCATCACCTACATCAAGCCAGCCGAGCAGACCATCACGTTCACCTCCACCCCACCGACAGACGCATCTTTTCAAGGCGAGCACTATTCACCACGAGCAACCACCACTTCCACTCTGACGGTCGGCTTCTCAGCGTCCGGGGCATGCACAGCCAGCAGCGATCCGCACTACCTCCCCTATGTGGAGTTCACCAGTGCCGGCACCTGCACAATCACTGCGACCCAACCCGGCGACGAGTTCACCCTGCCCGCTCCACCACAAGTCCAGAGCTTCCCCGTCGAACGTGCCGAACAGCGCATCATAATTACCTCCCGCCCGGACAGTCCGTCAAGGGTGGGATACACCTACGGCCTCGCTGCGATCGGCGGAGACAACATCGCTTTCGGTGCAACCGGACCGTGTAGCATCGTCGGCCGATTCGTCACGTCCACAGGCATCGGCACCTGCACCGTGACCGCCGATCTGGCGGGCACTGCGACCTACAAACCCGCGCCGCAGGTCACCCAGACCATCACCATCGAACAGGGCAACCAGACCATCATGTTCACCTCCACTCCGCCGACCAACCCACTTCTCGGGGACACCTACACCCCTACCGCGTGGGGAGCGCCGTCCAATGTGCCAGTCACGTTCGGCGCCACCGGGAGCTGCGCGATCAGCACAGCCGGGGTTGTCACCTTCACAAGTACAGGTGAATGCATCGTCGCCGCGAATCAGGCCGCTGCACTCGGTTGGAACGCGGCCCCGCAGGAAACCCAAACCATCAATGTCACAGAGACGCCTGCCCACATCATCACCAGGGTGTGCGGAAATTACGTCTCCAACCCCACCCCCGAGAGCTATACCAATTGCTCCGGTAAGGAATTGACCGGTACGAACCTCGAAGGTGTGAACCTGACCGGCGCCAATCTAACCGGCACAAGTCTCGAGAACGCGAACCTGACCGGCGCCAATCTAACCGGCACAAATCTTGAGAACGCGAACCTGACCGGCACAAATCTAACCGGCACAAATCTCGAGGGCGCGAACCTGACCGGCACCTCAGCGCTTCCGAACAACATCACCGTGATCGCCGAATCCGCAGACGGCGCTCGTGCCACCTGGACCGACCCCGCCATGCCCCTAGGTTTGATCTTCGGCACCTGCACACCCACCTCCGGGACAGTCTTTCCTGTCGGCACAACCATCGTGACATGCGCCGTCACCAGCGTGACTGGGGACACCCCGACAACAGGCATCGGTACCTTCACCGTCACCACCGAACCGGCCATCGCCCCACCTATCATCGGATCCCTCGGATCGCTGGGACCAATCTTCGGCAGCTGACCATCCGCACATCCCGTCCCTGAACAGCCGGCCGTGCTCCCATCATGATTGGAGGCACGGCCAATTTTCCTGTTCGACCACTCTCGATGGACATCGACACCGAGGGGGTTGCCCTGCACCCCGCCATTTCCTCGAGCACCTTGTCGGTAATCCGAGAAATGGTCTCTAGGAATAGCCTTTTGGACACCGACACGCCATAGATATTGGCGAAGCGAGCACTGCTCTCACCGGTCGTCAATCCTTTCGCATACCAGCGGAACTCGAATCGCTCTGCTCAACTCGGTACATAGCAGGATTCGACCGCGAACTCGTCGAACGTATCGAACAACTCGACGAGACCGATCAACGCGTGTTCGCGCACTGGTGCGTGCATCGCGCCTTCGACCGCCCCTGAATCTCCCACATCGCCTGGATCGCCAAGGGATTGGGGTCTATCTCTTTAACGGTGTTTCGGTCGGTCTCCATCAGTAAGTTTCCGATCCCGGCCAACGATCGGCGAACGTGATCGCAAACGCGTTCAGAGCAGGCTTCCACCGCATGATCCATCGTGCCTGACCCTTGCCTGTCGGGTGAAGCGAACGCGTCACCAAAAAGAGGCACTTGAGCGCAGCAGCCTCGATAGGAAAATGACCACGCGCCTTCACCGCCCTACGGTACCGCGCATTGAGGGGCTCGATTGCGTTGGTAGAGCCGAGAACTCGCCGTATCTCAATGTCGTGATCGAGGAACGGGATGAATTCCTGCCGGGCATTGGTCCACAGTCGGATGATCGCCGGATATCTCTCGCCCCAATGCTCGGCGAGATCGTCCAGCGCCGCATGAGCGGCCGCCTCGGTCGGGGCGGTGTAGATCGGCTTGAGATCGTGTTTGAGCGCACACCAGTGCTGGCGACCCGAGAGCCGAAAAGTGTTTCAGATCAAGTGCACGATGCAGGTTTGGACCGTGGCGGCCGGCCACACGTTCTCTACGCCCTCCGGCAGGCCTTTCAATCCGTCGCAGACCAGGAAGAACACGTCCCGGGTGCCCCGATTTCGAATGTCTGTGAGCACGGACATTCAGAATTTGGCGCCCTCGCCGCCCGTTCCGGCCCACAATCCGAGCACGTCGCGGTGTCCGTCGAGATTGACGCCGATCGCGGCGTAGATCGGCCGGTTCGCGACCTGCACGTCTCGAACTTTGACGACGATTGCGTCGATGAAGATCGCTGCGTACACCTCGTCGAGCGGTCGGGCGGACCAGTCCTGCATCTCGTCGATCACTTTGTCGGTGATCCGCGAGATGGTTTCTTTCGAGACCGAGGCGCCGTAGATTTCAGCGAGGTGGGCGGAGATCGCCAAGTCACTCGGAAGATCCCCGTCCACGATTGCACGCGAGATCGCCCGCAACGGCGGACGGATCGCTAACGGGGCAAGCAAGAGTCGGAAACCGCCTCCTTGCGGAATCGTAAATGCCGATGCCGGATCAACCAGTGCATCAAAGTGAGTACAGTTCCCGACTCGATTCGCCTTGGGCCGAAATCCCTTGCAGAACTGCATGTTTAAGTCGACCTCGTTCACGCTTCTGTGTGGGTGTGATCCCGGTTCAGCCACTTGTGATAGTTGCGGAGCACGAAATACAGCACGACAGCGACCGCACCGGCGACAAGGACGGCGACAACGCGTTGTGCTCCGAGATCGACCACTCTCGACGATCCGGTTAACGAAGCCATGAGAATCACCGTCGGTGTGAGCAACGAGATGTAGAGCAGCCGTTTGTCATCCTCGAGGTAGGCGAGCGTCAGTATCGCGCAGACGAGAAGCAGTACCACCACGAGCGGCGTCGGGAGAAACGACGCCAATGCCGTGACGGCGATAGCGCCGATCGCAGTCCCGAGGATGCGTTCACTGATCTGTCCGGGGTGCTCGTGTGGATCTGGAACGAAGATCAGGCAGAATGCAAGCAATGCCCAGGTCACTCTGGGTAGGTCGAGCAGATCCATCAGACCGACAATCAAAACGCAGCCGAGTGCGAGCAGAATGCCGTATTCGAATGCTTGCCGTGCAGGCAACGCGTGCCGGGTAGGGGTCAGACGGGCAATGTATGCCGCCGCAACGACGAGCAGGGAACCGAGCAAGGTCCCCGCCGCGGCTTGCCACGGCGAGGAGCCCGGCTCGAACCCACTGAACACTACGAAGTTCACCGGTGACCCCGAGATCGCGGCCACGCTGCCACTCGCGAACGCGCCCTGCACGAGGCACACGCCGATCAGCACGACCAGGATCAACCACCTGTCGCTGCCGGCCATCTGGACGCCCAGGAAACTCACCGCGCTGGCCCATAGTGCGGCGAGCAGTTGCTGGCGTCGGGACAGCCGACGAATCGCTGGAACCAGAAACATCATCCCGAGGTAGGCAGCATTTGCGAAATGGGGTCCGCCGACGAACGCAATGCTGCCTATCACGATCACCGCTGTCAGGACGAGACCGGCAGCCGTCATCACCGATTTGCGTGAAACACCGAACGCTTGAACGTCAACCATCTCACTCCTGTGCCGCCGGGTACGGCCCGGTTCGAGAAGTTGCTTACTGCAATAGAAATACACTGGTTAGTGACGATCAATCGTTGCAACACTGGTCTATTGATAGACCAATGGCGTGCGACTGTGCTGCCTGCCGCCCGGCCAGCTCGCCAATATGACAGTGCCTCGGTCACGAACAGTGCCAGCGAGGGTGGCCACCTGCGTGGGCGGCCATCCTCCCTGCGAACGGCTGACTTCGATCAGGCCGCCAGGGTCAGGAATTGCATCGCTGCTGTCTTCTCGAATCGGCGGGAGACRTTGCCGGCGAGCCCTCCTTCGAGGGATGTATCTCCCATCAGGTCGAGTTTGCCCGCAGGCGCACCCTCATTGAAGTTCAACTTGTCCAGGTCCACCCAGACGACATTGGGTCGCGTGGTCGAGTCGAAGACGTACCGCTTGTTGGTCAAGTCTGCCACCGTCTGCCAGATCGTTTGCGATGCATAGGGTTTGTCCGGGTCAGGGATGCGGAAAGGTTGCGCCGCATTGCGGATGACACTGAAGATCCCTGCGACGGCCTCGATTTCACTCTTGGGTTGGGGCAGTCGGCCTACGTAGTATGCGGCGCGGGCGAACCGGTCGGCTGCGAGTGTGGTGCCAGGCAGAGGCGTAGTGCCCCCGAAGCCGTCGACCTCTTTGAGAAGTTCGATCTGCTTGTCGTAGGCCGGGGAATTTGTCATCACGAGGTGTTCGCGGCTGTGCCAGACGGTGGCCTTGCCATCCAAGTATTCGATGATCGCCGAATCACCGGTCGCATCGTCCAATGCAAGATGAACTGCAGGCACTTCGCCGGTCGCGGGATCGCCCAGTGGGACAACCTGAACGTCGACCTCGCTGATCCACGCGGCGGCATCGGCAACGGTGGAGAAGTTGTCCAGGAAGTACTGCAGCCAGACCGCCATGCTCAGAGCCGGTCTCGACGTATCGTGAGTACCGTAATCCGATTCCGCTAGCCACAGAACATGACCTGCTAATCCCGCTTCGTTCATACCGTCAACCGACATCATGTCGAAAGCGCCGGCCACGACACTGCCGTATTCGGCAGTCCAACTCAGAGAACCGCCTACGCCGTCGTCGCGTTTGATCCCACGCGGAAGCGACCACAGGTTCGTACCGGTGTCCCGATGGTAATCCATATTTCGTCCGACAAGAACAGATCCGGCCGCATCAGGCCACATCACCCTGGTACACATTGATTTTGCCTTCCGTAGTTTTTCGAGAACTTCATAGTTGCCCGATGTTCAGCCCCGAGGTCCAGACCGAGATTCAGCTCCGAGACGCCCCTTCGACCACACCCGAACGAGCATTTCCTCTCAGAAGCCCTCATTGACAAAGACATTCAGAAACCCGCGTCATTCTCGGGGGAGAATGTGGTATTCGTGCAGCAGCTGTCCGATCTCGTTCTCGTCGAGCTTCTTGTCCAGTCTGCGGCGAAGTAGCTTCGGCAACGGCACGCTCTCCTCCTTCTTGTCATTGAGGAAGTAGGTTGCTTGGAGAAGTTTGCGGATGTCGTAGGTGGAGCCGAAAACTTCCGGGACTCCGCGTTCGATCCCGAGCAGGGTGTACGCGGCCTCCATCCCGGTGCGGACCGAGTACTCCGTCGTGAAGATGCAGTCGCGTGTTGTTTCCGCGAACTGGCCGAGGAAGGCGAAGTTGACAGCACCATCCGGTACAACCGCAGGCCGGTCACCGGCCTGACGGGGCATGAAAAAGGAAGTGACATAGGGCATCATCACTGGAACGGTCTTCGCCGCATTGGCCGCGAGTTCCGGGATGTCCTCGACTGGAACGCCCATGTGATAGAGCCACTCTTGGGTGATTTCCTCGCCGGTGCATTCCTGCATCGGCTTGTCGACGTAGTCACCGGGGACGTCGACGAATAGTGAGTAGACCCAGACGACGACCTGATCCTTGGGTTGTTGTTTGAAGTGCGGTTGCCGGTTTACGGTCCAGCTCATCAACCACTTCGAATCTCGTGCTGTCACGATGCCGCCGGTGACTACGCGTCCACTGAATGGGTCACGCTTGCATATCTTTTCGATGTATTCTGGGATTCGGGCATCCAACGTGGTCACTGTCGCTGATTCCCACTTGGTTTCTGCGACGTGCCCACCGAAGACGTCTGGTCGTCCGAATGCGGGGTCTTTTGTTGCTATACGACGCCACAAATCCCACGCTGGAGCGGGGCCCTCGTCGAGTTTCGCCGGCGTGTGATGGTCTCCGTTGTTCGAGTTCTCGGTGAGCGAGCCGATGGTAGTCAACACCAGGTCGCCGTCATCGAGGTCGACCCCACCCAAAACACCCTCGGATTTCCAGTGAATGCGTTTGGCCCGCTTGACTTCACCCGTGATATCGAAGTCAATGTCGGTAACTTCGGTATCGAACCGAAAATTCACTCCCCGATCGAGCAGCCACGTGTACAGCGGCAGCACGAGAGACTCGTACTGGTTGTATTTCGTGAACTTGAGGGTACTCAGGTCCGGCAGGCCTTTGATGTGATGGATGAATCGATGCAGGTACAGCTTGATTTCGAGAGCACTGTGCCATTCCTCGAACGCGAACATCGTGCGCCAGTACAGCCAGAAATTGCTTGCGAGGAAATCCTTGCCGAACACCTCGTTGATGCGCTTGTTCTCGAGTTCGCTACGCGGAGTAAGAAAGACCTTCATGATGTCCTTCTGCGCCTTCGAGTTCAGATTGAACTTGAAGTCTGTGTGCGCGTCCTCACCCTGACGTTCGGTGACGCGCTGCAGCGAATAGTTCGGGTCGTCTTTGTTGAGCCAGTAGAATTCGTCGAGCACGCTGGCGTCCTCGACCTCGATCGAGGGGACAGAGCGGAACAGATCCCAGAGACATTCGAAGTGATCTTCCATCTCGCGGCCACCGCGAATGACGAAGCCCTTCTCCGGTTCCTTGATTCCGTCGAGTGCACCGCCGGGCAATTTCAACCGCTCCAGGACGGTGATGTTGTTTCCCGCCATCCGGCCGTCGCGGATCATGAATGCTGCACCGGCAAGCGATGCAAGCCCCGATCCGACGAACCATGCAGTCTTGCCGTCCACCCCGTCAGGCTTGCGTGGCCGCGCGAACGCTTCGTAGTTTCCACTGCTGTAATACATTGTTCCCCATCTCATTTAGAGGTTTGGCGACAGGACCCTTCACCGGAGTAGATGCCAAGTTCCCCCTTGGTTTCCCCTTGTCGAGGCAGTTTTCCTTCAGTAACGCCGCAAGTGCGTGCGATTCAGCGACGCCGTGAGCCAAGACGTTGTGCGGGGCAGAAGCTGATGGTGTCGTAGATCTGGAAACGGGCGCAGCGGGGCATCGGTGGCGATCTTTCACATTGGTCCACGTCAACGG
>NZ_JBFUJN010000022.1:0-136983 GCF_056401335.1 Rhodococcus sp. P4_F3_2 | reverse complement strand
CTACTGCATCGGTGACGTCGTATCCGTCCGATCCCCCGCCCGGGCCACCGGACCCCGCGACAACCTTGCGTGCCGAGAGATGCACCGCATCGACGCCGACGGCGGCGATTGCCGGGATGTCGTCGACGGTTATTCCGCCACCGGCCATGATCTGGATCCGGCCCGCGGCATGTTCGACCATGCGACCGATCTCGTCGAGACCCTCGCTGCAGGTATCCGCACCCCCGGACGTCAGCACGCGGGTCACGCCCAGGTCGATCAGTTCGTCCAGCGCGGTCAGTCGGTCGGCCACCACGTCCATCGCACGATGTACCGTCACCTCGACCCTCGCACGGTCCACGCATCCGATGATGCGACGCAGCACGACGGTGTCGATCGTATTGTCTTCTGTCAGTGCGCCGACCACGATGCCGGAAGCTCCACCGGCCACGGCCRCACGTACGTCGTGCTCCATCACCCACACTTCGTCGGGTGAGAACACAAAACCTCCGGCGCGCGGACGGATCAGCGGGTGAACCGCGATCCCCACTTCCGACGCTGCCTCGATCACTCCGATGCTTGGCGTCAATCCCCCCGTCGGACCGAGCGCCGCACACAACTCGACTCGAGTCGCTCCTACCGAACGTGCGATCCTCGCCCCCCGCACGTCCTGCACCGCCAGCTCCAGAACCGTCATGTCAGAAGGACTGCCACGACGGCTTGTGCTCGAGCGCATACCGGTAGTAGTCGGCAAGTTTGAGCGAACTGGCCGCAGCTTCGTCGATCACGACGGTGACATGGCGATGCAATTGCATCACCGAAGCCGGGCAGAACACAGACAACGGACCTTCGACGGCAGCGGCGATCGCATCGGCCTTACCTTCTCCGGTCGCGATCATCACCAGATGCCTTGCATCGCTGATGGTTCCGAGACCCTGGGTCAGCACGTGGTGCGGGACGTCGTCCACCCCGTCGAAGAACCGTGCGTTGTCGATCCGGGTCTGCTCGGTCAGCGTCTTCACGCGAGTTCTCGAAGTCAACGACGATCCGGGCTCGTTGAAGCCGATGTGACCGTCGGTGCCGATGCCGAGCAACTGCACGTCCACTCCCCCGGCCGCCGCGATGCTCTGGTCGTATCGTGCGATCTCTTTCTCCGGGCACGGTGCTTCACCGTTGGGACTCGACACTATCGCCGGATCCAGATTGACGTGATCGACGAACTCCGACCGAATCACCGAGTAGTACGACTGCGGATGGCGTTTCGGCAATCCCAGGTACTCGTCGAGCAGAAACGCCCGAGCCAGCGAGAAGTCGAGTTCGGCATCGCGATGCCTCGCTGCCAGTTCACGATAGGTTCCGATCGGCGACGACCCCGTTGCAAGCCCAAGCGTCGTCGCCCCGGCTCTGACGTAGCCTTCGACGATGTCCGCGACGGTCGAGTCGACCTCCGCGGGTGTCGGCTGAATTACGATTTCCATGATTTTTCCTTTCCGGCGGCTTTTCCGCCGAGTAGTACATGCCCCAGGCGCAAGTGACGATCGGTGACCACGATGTCGGCTCGGCAGCCCACGGCCAGCGATCCGATCAGGTCGCCAAGCCCCAGCAGACGCGCAGGGCTCCGAGTTGCCGCTGCGACAGCGTCTTCCAGCGCGACCCCGCCGTCGAAGACAGTGCTGCGAAGCACGTCGAGCAATCTTGCAGTCCCTCCGGCGATGGCACCGGAACTGCCGTCAGTGGTCGCGAGTCTTGCCACTCCCTCGGCAACCGTGACGTCGAGCGCACCGAGTTGGTAGTCGCCGTCGTCCATTCCGGCCGCGGCCATCGAATCGCTGACCAAGGCGATCTGGTCCGGTCCGACAGCGTCGAAGACCATCGACACGGTCTCGGGCGCAAGATGCACACCGTCTGCGATCAGTTCCACCACCATCTCGCCTCTCGCGGCAGCCGCCAGGCACGCCGCGACGGGACCCGGAGATCGATGGTGCAGGGGCGGCATCCCGTTGAAGAGGTGGGTTGCGCTGATCTGACCGGCCCAATCCCCTTGCACCGCAGCATCGATGCGCGCCGATGTCGTTGCCGCGTCCGCATCGGTGTGACCGAAACTCGGCACGATATTGCGATGACGCATGATCGCGAGCAACTCTTCGAAGTTCTCGGTCTCGGGCGCCAAGGTCATGGACCGCACGGTCCCCCGCGCAGCGTCACAGACGGCTTCGAGAAGGTCCGGATCGCCGGGCACGATCGCCGCCGGATCCTGGGCACCGCAGCGAACGCCGTTGATGAACGGCCCCTCGAGGTGGATACCCAGAAGTTCTCCGCGTTCGACCAGATCGGCGAGCATCGTTGCTTGTCGGACCAGATCTGCGCGCGGTGCAGAGACCAGGCTGGCCAGCATTCCGGTCGTGCCGTGCTCACCATGGTGCGCCGCAGCGCGGCTCGCACCATCGGCGTCGGTGTTCGGGAAACCAGCACCAGCTGCGCCGTGGCTGTGCACATCGATCAGGCCGGGCATGATCACCGTGTCGGTGCGTTCCGGAATGACGACGACCGGTGCGGACGCCACGTAGTCCGCAGCCGAGCCGACCCAGCTGATCTTCTCACCGTCCGCGACCACAACTCCGTCGTGAATCTTGCCAATCGGAGATCCGATCACCGTTCCCCGCAGTACGAGCGGATCGCCGACAGCAGCCGAGCCTGATGTACTCATGCTGACTCGCGAATCCGCGCGACAGCTGCTCTACCCTCGAGCGGGTTTCGCGCGCCCCGCGCCGCAGCGGCCATGTCCTTGCACACCGCCAGATCGAGAGAGGCCAGTTGCGCGCGAACTGCGCCCAATGCCGGGACCGACATCGACAGACTCGTCACGCCCAAACCGACCAGAACCGGAGCCAACAGCGGGTCCGACGCGGATTCTCCGCACACACCAACAGGTTTCCCGGCGTCGGCGCCCGCCTGACCGACCATCGCGATCAGATCGAGGACCGCCGGCTGCCACGGATCGAGCAGTTGCGCCAGGCCTCCGGCCATACGATCCACGGCGCAGGTGTACTGGCTCAGATCGTTGGTGCCGATACTGACAAAATCGAGGTGCTCGAGGATATCCTTCGCTCGCAACGCTGCAGCTGGAATCTCGATCATTGCTCCGACCTTGCCGATCCCCCGCGAACGCGCAAGTTCTGCAAAGTCTTTCGCCTCGTCGGCAGTGGCTACCATCGGCGCCATCACCCACAGATCGGCGCCCGTCGCGGTGCCTGCCGCCGCGAGGGCGTCGAGCTGACTGATGAGGGTGTCGGGATAGACCGTGCCGACACGGAGCCCGCGGACACCAAGGGCCGGATTCTCCTCGACCCCGAGATCGAGAAACGGCAACGGCTTGTCCGAACCCGAATCGAGAGTGCGGACCACCACCTTCTGTCCGGCGAAGTGCCCGAGCACCGACGCATACGTCTGCGCTTGCTCCTCCACCGAAGGTGCGTCGTGGCGCCCGAGATACGAGAATTCGGTACGGAACAGTCCGACGCCCTCACAATCCGCCGCCCCGGCCCGCGCGGCGTCCTCGAGGGTTCCGATGTTGGCCGACAACCTCACCGCAAACCCGTCACGCGTGCGTCCTGGACCATGTGCCGAAGCTGACTGCTCTGCCACGAACGATGCTTCGAGGACAGCGCGCTCGCGCATTTCTGCCGAGGGATCGATGGTGACCGTCCCGGTGGTGCCGTCGAGGATGAGGAGTTTTCCCTCCGCCAGCAGATCGGTTCCCGAGCAGTTGACCACGGCCGGGATTCCGAGCGACTTCGCCAAGATTGCGGTGTGGCTGGTCGGACCTCCTTCGGCAGTCAACAATCCGACCACGTCACTGTTGCCCAACGTCGCTGTATCTGCCGGAGCGAGGTCGCGCGCCACCAGGATGTACGGATGACCGGGAGCGGGGATTCCTGGCATCGGTTCCCCGCGAAGAACGGCCACGGCTCGCTGCCCGAGATCGCGCAAATCCGTTGCCCGCTCGGCCATGTACCCACCGAGCGCCGTGAGCTTTTCACAGAATGCGTCGAAGGCAACTGCGACGGCGTGTGCAGTCGGCAGCCCCGATTCCAGGTTCGCCTTGGCCGCCTTCACGATGCCCGCATCGCGCGCCATCGCAGCCGACGTCGTCAGGATCTCCGCCGATACGCCCTCGACTGTCTTTGCACGCGAAAGCAGTTCCTCCGCGACGGCGTCCAGTGCCTCACGGATCCTGATCAGCTCCGCCTCGGGACTGCCGGTGATCGGGTCCGACGCCGAAGTCGGCTCAGGCGTGGAGAATCGCAACCACGGCGCACAGACCGAACCCGCGCTCACTCCGATACCCGCGATGCGGTTGTCCACACTCGCCGTCATCAGGCTTCGTCCAGTTCGGAGGCGAGAAGCTCTGCGAGCGAACCGACCGCAGCATCGGCGCCGTCACCGTCAGCACGCAACGTCACCGAATCCCCAAATGCGGCTCCGAGAGTCATGACAGACAACATGCTGGAGGCGTCGACGGGTTCGCCGTCGCCCAGCGAGATGGTGACGTCGACCGGCAGGTCGGCCGCGGCGCGCGCGAAGAGCGCTGCGGGTCGTGCGTGGAGCCCGACTCGGGATCCGATTGTCGTGGTTGCGATCGCCATGATCAGCGTCCTCCCAGTTCCTTGTCGAGCTTGTTTTCCAGTTCGGCGACGAGCGGGGCGTCGGTGCGGCTGTCACCTTCGGCAGCCAGTGCCAGTTCGGCCTCGAGCAGCGCGGCGTCGGGCTCACCTGCGGCCACCTCGACCTCTTCTTCTCGTCCCGGCGTGCGCAGATTCCACTTCTTGATGACGAAGCTGAAAAGGAAGTAGTAGATCACGGCGTAGCCGAGTCCGATCGGGATCAACATCCATGCGTTGGTTGCCTTGCCGAAGTTCAACACGTAGTCGAAGAAGCCTGCGGAGAACGTGAATCCGTCGTGAATCCCCAGCGCATTGACCAAGGCCATCGACGTTCCGGTCAGGAGCGAGTGGATGACGTACAGCGGCCACGCGACGAACATGAAGGAGAATTCGAGCGGCTCGGTGATACCGGTGAGGAAAGCAGTCAGGCCGGTGGAGAGCATGATGCCGCCGACGAGCTTCTTCTGAGAAGGCTTGGCGTTGCGCCAGATTGCGAAGGCTGCAGCGGGGAGGGCGAACATCATGATCGGGAAGAAGCCGGTCATGAACGTGCCGGCAGATGGGTCGCCGGCGAAGAACCGGTTGAGGTCACCGCGAACGATCTGTCCGCTCGCGTCCTGGTAGTCGCCGATCAGGAACCACACGGCGGAGTTCAAGATGTGATGCAAGCCGGTGGGGATCAGGAGGCGGTTCGCTGCGCCGTAAATGCCGCCGCCCACAACGGTATTGGAAGCAACTGCTTCACCGACCCAGTTCAATCCGGAGTTGAACAACGGGTACACGAATGCCATCAGGACACCGACGACGAGACCTGTGATCGCTGTCAGAATGGGAACGAGCCTGCGCCCGTTGAAGAATCCGAGATAATCGGGAAGCTTCGTTCGATAGAACCGCTGCCACAAGATCGCCGACAGCAAGCCCATCACGATACCGGCGAGCACACCGTAGTTGATCAGTGATTGATCCCCGTTCGGGTCGGTCTTCCCTTCGAGGACGATGGGCGACATGGCCTTGAACACTCCGTCGATCACCATGTAGCCGACGACGGCTGCCAAGGCAGTCGAGCCGTCGGCCTTCTTGGCCCAGCCGATCGCGATACCGACGGCGAAGATCAGCGGCAGCCACGTGAAGACTGCTTGTCCTGCTGCAGAGATCACTGCAGCAGCACTGTGCATCGAACTGAATCGCCCGAGCAGGTCGTCCTGGCCGAGGCGGAGCAAGATTCCCGCAGCCGGCAGAACGGCGATCGGAAGCATCAGGCTTCGGCCGAGGCGTTGAACCCCGGCGAACACTTTCGATTCCTTCTTCGGGGTGTCTTCGAGAGTCATCAAGGACCTTCTTCGTTCGCCGGGCCGCGTCGCGATCGGCCGCTGGTTCTGGAAATTCGGGTGTCGTGCACGTGCAGGTTTCGTGAAAATGCAGGTCACGGTTCATGCTCGGAAGTGAGGGCAAAACCGTTTTGTCGAAACTGTTGTGGAGCCGGACTTCCAACGGGTACTGTCCGGTCATAACCAGTTGTAGTTTTACCTGGTCGAGGCGAGTTGTCAACACCCAAATGTGACATACGTAACCGGGATAGCCTTGACCAGCAACTAGTCAGCCCACCTGTACGACCGTTCAACGATCACGACCAACCCGACAATCAGGAGCAGCAAATGTCGAAAGCGGAAGCAATCATCAAGGGCCTCGGCGGCGCAGAGAACATCGTCGAGATCGAGGCTTGCATCACCCGCCTGCGTACCGAGGTCAAGGACGGAGCGAAGGTGAACGAGTCCGCTCTCAAGGCTGCCGGCGCACACGGCGTGCTCAAAGCCGGAACGGTTGTCCAGGTCATCGTCGGGCCCGAGGCCGACACCCTTGCCGAGGACATCGAGGACATCCTGTGACGGTCGTCCTCGCCCCGCTGCCCGGCCGGGTCGTCGCACTCGCGGACGTCCCGGACCCGGTGTTCGCTCAGCAGATGGTCGGCTCGGGCGTCGCGATCGAACCCGCCCGCGGTCAAGGCCCGCTCACGGTCGTGGCGCCGATCAGCGGAAAGATCCTGAAACTGCACCCCCACGCGTTTGTGATCTTCGGCGAGAAGGCCACCGGCGTGCTGGTCCATATCGGCATCGACACGGTCAAGCTCGAAGGCGACGGATTCACGCTCATCGCCGCCGAGGGTGACACCGTCGATGCGGGTGATCCCATTGTCAGCTTCGATCCAGCGCACATCGACACGACCGGCTACTCGGCGATCTGCCCGGTTGTCGTAATGGATTCCAAACCGGACACCGTCGAATCCCCTTCCCCCCTTTCGTTTCGAACGATGGCTATTGGTCGCCGCGCGTTTTGGGCCGCGCCTGGCCCTGGACTTCCATCTGCAACTGGTAGCGGTCGGATCGGTACCAACTGCGAGTGTGTTCGACCGGTGCTATCTCACTGAACGACACTCGATCGAAGTACAGAACCGGAGCGCCTTTACGAGTGCCGAGGAGAGTCGCGATCTCCGTACTGGCACCATCTGCACTGACAGTCTGCTCTGCCCGGTCGATCGGCTTGTCGTACTTGTCAGCGGTCGCCCGGTAGATCGAACCCGTCAAGTCCATGTCGAGTAGACCAGGCAACAGTTCCGGATTGAACCAGCCGTCGTCCACACTCACCGGCTCGCCGTCGGCGAGGCGCAAGCGCTTGACGTGATACCCCTCGGAACCCGGTCTCATATTCAGTGCGGCAGCAGTGCTTTCGGGGACCGGCCCCTGCTCACTGACCAGGACCACTGTGGTGGGGTGATGCCCCTGGGCCCTCATCTCCTCGGTGAACGACGCAAGGTGCAGCTTGGACTGGACAGCGCGGTGCGCGACAAAGGTGCCCTTGCCACGCACACGCACGAGGTGTCCGTCATTGACCAACTGGCCGATGGCCTCGCGAACAGTGATCCGACTGACGCCGTAGTCCTGCATCAGGTTTCGCTCGCTGGTCATCAAGTCACCAGGCTGGAGTTCTTGGGTGCACTTGCGCAGGAGAATGGTGCGCAACTGCTCATGTTTGGGTATTGCGCTGTCGCGCAAATGAACGGGCATCACAGCGACTGTCCCTCCGAGAAATGAATAGTCGTCTATTCGCCGACGATAACGATCTGAAATCGCGGGCAGGTCCCGACCGGACCGGTCCAATTAACGATACTGGAATTCACGGTAGGAAACTAGCATCAGTCCGGAGTTGTCCGATTTCAACCGTCCAACCGTCGGTAGATGGACCGTATTTCGTCCAAGGCGACGTTCTGCTGAGCCATGTCCAATCCCAGTGCCGCCACCGCCTCACGCAGACGGCGGATATCCAGATCGTCTATCGCCGGTCGAAATTGCACCTTCGGTAGCGCGGGGAGGGCAGCAGCGATTCCGAACCAATTCTCGACGTCTACCGGAACAGTCGACTCGTCCTCCACTCCCCCGATCAGCTGCTCCAGGTCGACCCCGCGAAGTCTCAGCAACCTCAGCGGATCGGAGTCGATCCGCTCGGCAGTCAAGAACGCCACGGCCGCAGCGTGTTTGCACGGCCAACCGTCATCGGGGCAGGTGCAGTCGAAACGGAAAGCCGACGGGCCGTCCGGTATCAGTTGGGCAGCAAGCATGTCCGGGACAGTGCCGGACACCAGCGCGGCAAGGCTTCCCGGCACTCGGCGGATCTTGGTGATGATGTCGTCGATATCCGATTGATCAAGAGTGTCGATCGACAGCGTGGAAACGAAAGGTTGAAGTTGGCTGCCCTGAACCTCGGCCGTCACCACTCCCGGTTCGATGTCGAGCGCCAAAACATGACCCGAACGCGCATACGTTCGCCCACGCGTGACACGAGGTTTGTCGCCGATCTCTTCGACGACGCGGACAAAAGCCTTGCCCCAGAACGTTCTCCCGAACGCTGGACGAGGCTTGACCGGCGCGGGTGCCCGCCGCCGGGGCCCGGTGTATTCGCTGAAATCGGGGCCTTTGCCGCGCGGATTCATTCGCCCACCGCGTCGTCGCCGAGTCGCAACAACTCGTCCAATTGTTCGACGCTCATCTCCGTCACCCAGTTCTCACCGGTCCCGACTGCAAGTTCGGCGAGTTCACTTTTACTCGCGATCATCGTGTCGATTCGCTCTTCCAAAGTTCCGACGCACACCATCTTGCGGACCTGAACGTTCTTTCTCTGACCGATGCGGAATACACGGTCCGTCGCCTGGTTCTCTACCGCCGGGTTCCACCATCTGTCGAGGTGAACCACATGGTTGGCCGCCGTGAGATTCAGACCCGTGCCGCCGGCCTTGAGCGAGAGCACCATGATGGGCGGGCCGCCTTCACCTTGGAATGCCTCGACCATTGCGTCGCGCCCAGCCTTGGACACTCCGCCGTGGAGAAACGGAACCTCGGTGGTGAACCGGTCGGCCAGGTACGGCACCACCAATTCGCCGAACTCACGAAACTGTGTGAACAACAGAACCTTCTCGTCGTCGCCGATGACCGACTCGACGATATCTTCGACCAGTCCGAGCTTTCCCGAACGGTGTTGCCCGCGGCGCATCACCGGCGAACCGTCACGCAAGAAGTGCGCCGGATGATTGCACACCTGTTTGAGTTTGGTCAGCGCAGACAAGACGGCGCCTTTGCGCTTCATCCCTTCCGTTCCCTTGATCTGCGCCATCATCTCGTCCACCACGGCGCGGTACAACGCCGCCTGTTCCTCACTGAGATTCGCTCGAACCGTCATCTCCAACTTCTCCGGGAGATCCGCGATCACGGAGGGATCGGTCTTGACCCGTCGCAGCACAAAGGGGGACGTGACGGCTCGCAGTCTCGAGACGGCAAGTTGATCTTTTTCCCGCTCGATCGGTACGACAAACCGTTTGCGGAACATCTGCTCAGAGCCGAGTACCCCGCGATTGGCAAAATCGAGGATGGACCGCAACTCGTCCAGCCGGTTCTCCACCGGCGTTCCGGTCAGAGCAACGCGGTGGTCCGCAGGAATGCTGCGAGCAGCGCGGGCCTGAGATGTCTTGGCATTCTTGATGTGTTGAGCTTCGTCAAGCACCACGCGCCGCCAGTCGAGATCCTTGAGCGCCGCGACGTCGCGGGTCATGAGCGCGTAGGTGGTGATCACCAGATCACTCTCACGAACTGCCTGTTCCAACTCCGCCCCGGTAGCGCGATCCGAACCGTGATGAACGTAGACGCGCAAGCTCGGCACAAATCGCGCCGCTTCACGCTGCCAGTTTCCCACGACCGACATCGGGCACACCAAAAGTGTTGCTGTCTCGGACTTCTCGTGCGCAAGTAACGCCAACAGTTGCAGCGTCTTACCCAGACCCATGTCGTCGGCCAGAATCGCGCCGAGCCCGAGGGCACTCATGTACGCCAACCAGTCGAGACCGCGTCGTTGATACGGACGCAAAGTCGCGTTGACCGTCGACGGTACCGCGACCTGCCGCGGAGCTACCGACTGATCGAGCAGTGCCGAAGCCCATCCGGTTGCCTTCACTTCCTCGACCGGCAGGTCTTTGAGGTCGTCGGCGATCAAATCCTTGATCAGATCGACAATCGCTCGGTCCCCGCTCGAATGCCGCTGACTGACAAAACGAGCCGCGCGGGCCAGGACGTCTTTGTCCGCCTGAACCCACTCGCCGCGCAACTGGACCAGATCGGACTTCGCATCGACCAGTCGGGTCATTTCCTCGGCGGTGAGCACCTTGTCTCCGAGCGCCAATTCCCAATCGTATTCCAGCAATTGGTCCATACCGACCGTACGATTCTCCGCAACGATCGGAGACGCCGCCGAGGTCACCCGCACACGCAGGGATGGAGACACCACGTTCCAGGCACGCGGAAGCAGCAGCGTGATCCCTCGCTCTCGCAGGACTATCGCGCCGTGTCCGACCAGGTCCATCACGACAGGAGTGGGCAGCAACAGGTCGAGACTGTCCTCGTCGCGCGGCACGTCGCGAAAACGTGGGTAAGCCTTGATCGCCTCTTCGAGTTTGCGGCTGCCGAGCTGGATACGTTTGGGATCTGCCCGGTGCAGTCGAATACGTTCGGGCGCTTCACCTTCGGGACGCAAACACACTTGCAGACGCCACAGCGCATCGTCGTCCGGATCGGAATTATCGTCGAGTTCAGGCTCGATCAGCCGCAGAACCAGGTCCGGCTCTCCGGCGGTGAACGTCGACCCCCATTCGGCGAGTCCCTCGGCCGCTCGTACCGACACGTCGTCGAAAGCGTCCCCGGACAACACGGCCTGCCACAGCGGGGTCTGCACCACCGGATGCGAGTCACCGAGAACACGACGGACGATCGGGTCCGTGAGTTCGTTCGTGATGTCTTCGATCGTCGCCCTCGGCGAGCCGACCGCCCGCTGCACCGGCGGCATGGCCACTACCAATTCGCCGATCCAGGCGCGCTGGCGTTCCCCCACCGACAACTGCCACCGCGGCCACCAACTACCCTCGGCTCGCGTCAGCGCCGGCACCACCCGGCCGGCGCGCACCCAACGGTCGATTCCTCGCGCCACGTGCACGAGAAAGTGCAGGTCTCCCGCGATTCGCTGGTCGTCGGCCTTGAACCGCAGCAGGAGATCGACTGCGTCCGGCGGCGCTAACGCAACACTTGCGTACTCACTCTGCAAAGGCCCGCCAGGCACGGGCGGCATAGCGACATTCACACGATGACGGAACTTACGATGCAGGACAGCACTGACCGGATCTCGCGGATCGTCGGTTCCGGCACCGTCGTGCCCGTCGACCCACAGTTTGAGCCCCGATCCCGGTGACCAGAGTCCATGCAGCATCCGACCATCCAATCAGGTGCCACCGACACCGCTCTTCGTCACCACCCTTCCGGACCGTCCTTCCGATCTGGCTGGGCAATAGGCTGGCAGTCATGACGACGGCATACGGCTTCACCGAGTACGGCGGACCCGACACACAGTCCTACTTCGACGTCACCCTGCCCCCACCGGGTGCCGGCCAACTGCTGGTGTCGGTCCGAGCGGCGGGCGTCAACCCAGCTGACTGGAAAGTTCGCGCGGGTACTCGAAAAGATACTGTCCCGGTGACGCTGCCTGCGGTTCTGGGCCGCGAAGTGTCCGGTGTTGTCATCGGAGTAGGTCCGCGGGTCACCGAGTTCGAGGTCGGCGACGAAGTGTTCGGCGCTACCGCTACCGGCTTCGGCGGCTACGCCGCGTCGACATTGCTCAACGTCTCCTCGACAGCACACAAGCCGCCGACCGTGTCCTGGGCCGATGCCTCGGTGCTGACGGTTGCGGCGGGAACGGCTTACGACGCTCTCCACGGTCTGGATCTGAAACCCGGGGCAACACTCCTGCTCCTCGGTGCCGGCGGCGGCGTTGGTCGAAGCACGACCGCGCTTGCGGTGTCTCGCGGCATCGACGTCATCGGCGTCGCGAGTGAGTCCAAGCGAACCGCGATCGAGGGAGCGGGAGCACGGTGGGTTGCGTCGGGAGACGCCTTCGCAGGCGAAGTGTCCGCGTTGTCCCCAGACGGAGTGGACGCGGTTTTCGACCTGGTCGGCGGGGACACTCTCACTCGCGGCGCTGAGCTCGCCCGATCGGACGCGCCGATCCTGAGCATCGCCGATCCTCTGGCGGCGAGCCGACTCGGCGGCGGTGGTGTCGAACGCCGAAGAACTACAGCAGTATTCACGGAGGTCGCGGCACTCGTGGCCGATGGGACCCTCGACCCGTCCGTGTCCGGCCGTTACCCATTCTCCCGCGCTGGGGAAGCGCTCGCTGCAGTCGAAGACGGCCATTCAGCCGGCAAAGTGGTGATCGAGTTCGGCTGATTTCTGTCGGCCCCCGATGGTTCAATCACGGTCTACGACGGGCGGCGTTGAATCACCGTCTACGACGGACGGGGGCACAGGTGGTTGCACGGTTATCTGCGATCCTGTCGACGCTCGCGCTCGTATGTCTCGTCGCGTCCTGCGGATGGTTCGGGGACGAGCGTCTCGATTCGGCCCCGGGCAGCCCGACACGATCGGAACTGGAAGAGCTGCTGTCCCGGACCGCGATTGTCGACAACCGACCACATCCGGGTGGATACGAGCGCGGCTGCGGTAACGGCCAGGCCTGCGTCTTCGGCCCCGCTTGGTCCGACGACCAGGACGCACCTGGCGGCCACGACGGGTGCGATACCCGCAACAACGTTCTGGCCCAAGATCTCTCGGACGTGGTGTTCAAACCGGGAACACGTGACTGCGTCGTACTGTCGGGCGCGATGACCGACCCGTACTCCGGTGATCGCATCGAATTCGAACGCAGCCAGGCCAAGTCCGTCCAGATCGACCACGTCTTCCCACTCGCCGCGGCTTGGGACTTCGGCGCGAACTCCTGGACGCCCGCGCTTCGGATGAGGTTCGCGAACGACACGTCACTGAACCTGTTGGCCGTCAACGGCCCCGACAACCAGTCGAAAGGCGACAGCACGCCCGGTGAGTGGTTGCCGCCCAATCCTGCATACCAATGTTTCTACGCCGGCAAGTACTTGACCGTCGCGATTTCCTACGGCTTACCGGTCAGCCGGGCGGATCACTCGGCGTTGACAGAACTCACCACTCGCTGTTGAGCTACCGGCCGTCCTTCACCACTCGACCGCTCTGAATGACGAGTGCGATGCGCTCACGATCGGCGAAGATGGACGGATCCGTCAACGGATTGCCGCGGAACGCAACGAGGTCGGCGAACTTGCCGACTTCGATGGTGCCGACCTCGTCGGCGATGCCGAGAATGTCGGCGTTGATCCGGGTAGCGGAAACCAATGCGTCCATCGGGGTTTCGACCTTGGCGCGCAGGACTAGCTCCATCCCCCGGCCTGTTTGATCGGTACCGATGAGGTCCGATCCCAATCCCACTCTGACGCCGGCATTTCGAGCAGCAAGAAGCCCGTCGATCTGACCCTGCATCATCTGGCCGATCCGAGCCGAAATCGATTCGGGTAGACCTGCTGACGCCGCGCTGTCCGAGAGTGCCTGCACCACAGCCAACGTCGGCACCAACGCGACGTCGTGCTCGGCCATCAACTTGGCAGTCTCGTCGTCGATACCTGAGCCGTGCTCGACGCATTTCGCGCCGGCAGTGACAGCGTTTCGGATTCCCTCGTTGTTGTGGGCATGCACCGTGACATAGGTACCGCGCGCATTGGCTTCCTCGACGGCAACTTCGATCTCGTCGACCGTGAACTGGGTATCGGTGAGCTTGTCATGAGTGGATACCACTCCCCCGGTGACACACAGTTTGAGGAAGTCCGCACCCCTGCGGAACGTCTCGCGAACATTCTTTCGCATTTCGAGCGGACCGTCGGAAAGCAGAGACATACAACGCAATCCGGGGATGTCATGATCGGACCAGTCCGAAGTCGGCTCCCACTCGGCCGCCAGGTGTCCGTGTCCACCGGTCTGGCACTGGATCGGGCCGCACTGAATGATCCGCGGACCCGGAATCTTGCCCGAGGCGACAACTCCGGCGAGTCCACCGTCGATTCCGCCGCAGTCACGAACAGTGGTGAATCCCCCGTCGAGGGTCGATGCGCAGGTCGCGAACATGTCTGCAGCGAGCTCGGCTACCGAGATCTGACGCCGCAGGCTCGGTGCGAGATCGCTCGATCCACCGAGATGAACGTGCGCGTCGATGAGGCCGGGCGTGATTGTCAGCCCGGTGCAGTCCAGCACCTCCGCCCCCGCGGGCGGCGTTCCACCGAGTGCACTGATGCGGCCATCTTCCACGGCAACAGCGCAGTTCTCGATCGGGTCGGCGCCCGTGCCGTCGATGATCGTTGCACCGGTCAGCCATACGACAGACATATTGAATGTTCCTCCGACGTGTACCGATCGCCGGAAGATTCCGCCGACATACCGAATAGGGTTCGGTTAGTATGATGCATACCGGCTCCCGAAATCAAGGAGTTGTCATCAATCGATCAAGTCCGAGATTGCCGACGAATCCCTCACCAGGAGAATCGATGCCGCGTCCCACTCAGCCGATACTGTCCACGCGAAACATCACCGACGCGGCTCTGGATGCTGTCGACGCAACCGGCGACTTCACCATGCCCGGGATCGCCAAGCAACTGAACGTGACTCCGTCTTCGCTCTACACACATATTTCGGGTCGATCCGAGATCGTCGAACTCATGCGCATCCGCGTGATGTCGTCGATCTCTGTCCCCCACCCACCCGCAGGATGGAGCGAACGGATCAGCGCGTGGGGGTGGGCATATCGCCGAGCTGCCGTCGAACATTGGCGCCTCATCCCGCTACTCATGACACGCAGCGTCCGCACCGAGGTAACTTTTGATATTGATACTGCACTCGTTCAAGCATTTTCGGACGGGGGTTTCGATTCGACCGATACGCGTCACGCAATTTCCACGCTGGACAGTCTGGTTCTCGGATCCGTCGTGAAACTCTCGACGCCGGATGTCGCGTGGACTCAATCCTCCAACCCGAGCGAGGTCACGCGTGAGGYCGCGAACCCACTGCGAACCGACGACACCTTCGACTTCGGCCTGCGAACGCTGATCGCTGGATGGATGGCCCAGTGCGTCGTCCGCCTGTATACCGAATCCCATTCGGATCTACCTGTCACTTCACGGTGAACGACCTCGTATGCCATCCAGTGGCTCCACCGGGAATCGGCGGAGTGCGCTCTTCCACCTGAACGTTCCCGTCCAAATCCGTCGCTCTGACCTGCACGGTGTGCAAACCTGAGCCTGCATCCCACATCCACGACCATTGACGCCAGGTGTCGATCGAGTACTCCTGCGCCAGTGTCGCCGGTTGCCATTCGCCGTTGTCGACGCGAACCTCGACCTTCTCGATCCCGCGATGCTGCGCCCAGGCCGTTCCCGCCACCAGCACCTGGCCCGGCTCGATCGGCGCCAAAGCTGCCGGCACCTCGATACGCGAGGACGTCTTGATCGGTGCCTGCGCACCCCAACCGCGCTGGGTCCAATAGGCCTCGACCTTGTCGAAACGCGTGAGTTCCCACTCCGTCACCCACTTGGTGGCGGAGACGAAACCGTACAGGCCGGGAACTACCTGCCGAACGGGATAGCCGTGCTCGAACGGCAACGGCTCACCGTTCATCGCCACGGCGAGAATCGCGTCACGTCCGTCGGTGACTATCTCGACCGGGGTGCCGACTGTGAAGCCGTCGACGCTGGTCGACAGGAGCATGTCGGCGTCGGGATGGACACCGACTTCGTCGAGCAGGTCCTTCATGGGATAACCGATCCACTTCGCGTTCCCGGCCAGAACGCCGCCCACCTCGTTGGAAACACACGTCAGCGTGATGACTCGCTCGATGGGCGTTCGCGCCACCAGATCGTCGAACGACAACGTCATCTCGTGGTCCACCATTCCGTGAATCCGCAGTTCCCACGAATCCGTCGTCAATTGCGGAACGAGGAGTGCAGTGTCGATTCGATAGAAGTCGTCGTTGGGCGTGATGTACGTCGACGCACCCGCAATCGCGATGTCCGCACCCGCCGGAATCGGCGGCGCCGGGTCAGCGGCAGTGGGCACGACAAAGTCTTCACGATTCGCTACTGCTCCGGCGATTCTCTGCCCCACGAACTTCCCGGCGGCACCCGCTGCCGCAGCCACTGCCAACGCCGCACCTGCCAGCAGAAGGAACTGACGACGAGGCAACCACGAGTCGGCGACGCCAGGCGAGAGCGGCACCTCGAGTTGCGTGATCAGCAACCGCAAGGTTGCGACGCCCGCCACCACACCGACCAGCGTCGGGAACACGTACATCGCATCGGCAGTCGGGCGCTGCATCGCCGCATACACACCAACCGCGCCCAGAAGAACGAGGATGACACTGCCGATCGGGCGGCGTCGCCGTTCCAACAGCCCGGCCACCGCACCGAGCAGAACGATCAATATCGACATTCCGATGAACAGCGCCGGCTTGTCGTT
Source organism: Rhodococcus sp. P4_F3_2 (assembly GCF_056401335.1). Classification (NCBI taxonomy): domain Bacteria; kingdom Bacillati; phylum Actinomycetota; class Actinomycetes; order Mycobacteriales; family Nocardiaceae; genus Rhodococcus; species Rhodococcus sp. P4_F3_2. The sequence continues at coordinate 120,392 of NZ_JBFUJN010000022.1, read as the reverse complement.
GGTGCCGAAGGTGTCGATCGCGAACTCGCGAGCCCACGCCGGGGTTCGGTCGACGGTGGTCGCGCCAACTGCGTAGAAGGGCGACGCATCCGGGTTGATCGGCAGCGCCACCAGTTCACCGACGCCCAGGACGACAGCCGCGGCCAACACTCCGGAGATCGCGTGAGCAGCCCATCTACGACGCGGTGGACGAGATTCGGTGCTCGGGTGCTCGTCGATGTTCTGTGTGACCATGTCGTCTCGGCTCTGTCGGTGCGAGTGGTGCTTCGATCGGATACCCGACATTCGGCGCTGCGGGACATCCGGATGGGTGCACTCGTCTATCAAGAACTACGCCGAACTCGCGATTAGAGTGGGGACAATGACCGTCGACCTCAACAAGGACACGCTCCTGTGCATGTCGCTCTCCGGGCGACCGAGCAACATCGGCACGAGGTTTCACAATTACCTCTACGAGGAATTGGGCCTGAACTTCGTCTACAAAGCCTTCACCACCGAAGACGTGCCAGCCGCGATCGGCGGCATCCGAGCACTCGGGATTCGAGGCTGCGGGGTGTCGATGCCGTTCAAGGAACAGGTCATCGAGCACATCGACGTCATGCACGATTCGGCCAGCGCCATCGACTCCGTGAACACGATCGTCAACGAGTCCGGAGTGCTGCACGCCTACAACACCGACTATCAGGCGGTGGCCGATCTGCTGCGTGACAACGAGGTCGACACGAGCCTGTCCGTCGCTGTCGCCGGCAGCGGTGGCATGGCAAAAGCAGTCGTCGCTGCGGTGCGCGACACCGGATTCACCGACGTCACCGTGATCGCCCGCAACCAGCAAGTGGGGTCGTCGCTCGCGAAGCAGTACGGCTTCGACTGGCAGGCCGAACTCGGCGAGCTTCGTCCCGGTGTGCTGATCAACGCCACTCCGATCGGTATGTCCGGCGGCGCAGAAGCAGATGCACTGTCGTTCCCCGAACAAGCAGTGCGCGCCGCCGATGTCGTCTTCGACGTCGTCGCGATGCCTGCGAACACGCCACTGATCGCGTTGGCGACCGAACTCGGCAAGACGGCGATCACGGGAGCGTCGGTCATTGCCCTTCAGGCCGCCGAACAGTTCGTGCTCTACACCGGCGTGCGTCCGAGCGCGGAGCAGATCCAGCGAGCGTCGGAATACTCACGGGCGTAGGAACCACGTCGCCGTGAACGAGACCGGGGAGACTCCACCTCAACAACTCGCGCGGAACTTCAACGAGTTGTTGCAAGAACTGCGCGTCGCGCTCTCTGGTGTTCAGATCCTGTTTGCCTTCCTGCTGGCCGTGGCATTCACCGAACGCTACGAGGAAGCGTCGGCGTACATCCGCGGCATCCACTTGGTGACGGTGATACTTGTTGCCATCTCGTTCGGGTTCCTGATGGCACCCGCGGTCTGGCATCGCATGCTCTTCCGCCGTGGGCACCGCGAGAACATATTGCCCGTGGCCAACCGATTCGCCCTGTGCGGCATAGCCTTTCTGGCCGCCTCCATGACCGGCACGGTCCTGTTGATCGCCGAGGTCGCCGTCGGCGGAGTTGCCGCAAAGGTTTTGGCAGCGTGCGCCGCGATCATGTTCACGGCACTGTGGTTTCTCGTGCCGTCATTCATCGATCGCACCAAGAGCTGACTCAGGCTCCGGTGTCGACGGCGCGAGTGCTGTCGTTCGACCACTGTGACCACGAGCCCGGGAACAGCGTCGCGTCGTAACCGGCGATCGCGAGTGCCGCAATCTCATGCGCTGCAGTTACTCCGGATCCGCAGTACACCGCGACACTGTCTCCGGCGCCCAGTCCGGCGAACCGCTCACGCAGGCGGGTCGCATCCAGGAACCGCCCGTCGCCGGTGATGTTCTCCGCGGTCGGCGCGCTCACCGCACCGGGGATGTGCCCCGCGACGGGATCCATCGGCTCGACCTCGCCGCGGTACCGCTCCCCCGCTCGGGCGTCGAGAAGCACACCGCCCGCACGCGTCCAGTCGCCGACGCCGTCGATGTCGACCGTCGGCATGTTGCCGCCGGTGAAAGTCACATTGCCCGGAGTGACCGACTCACCGATACCGGCCGCCAACGGCAGTCCCGCGGACTCCCAGGCCTGTAGCCCGCCGTCGAGCAGTCGGACATCCGAGAGCCCGGCCCACCGCAGCAGCCACCAACCACGGGCAGCGGCCGTGTTGCCGGTGGCGTCGTAAAGCACCACCGAATCACCGTCGTCGATTCCCCAACGACGCGCAGCGTCCTGCAGGTCTTCGAGACTCGGCAGCGGATGCCTTCCCTTGTCCGGCGACGGCGGCGAGGCAAGTTCCTCGTCGAGGTTCACGAAGACCGCGCCGGGAATATGGCCGTCGCGAAAATGCTGCTCGCCGTTCGAATCACTCAGCGCCCATCGGACATCGAGCAATCGCGGCGCAGCGCCGGCCTCGATGAGAGCGGACAGTTCTTCGACGTCGATCAGCACGGGAAGTGTCATGAACCCATCCTGACACGACCACTCATGCAACCCCGAAGAAGGCACCGAGACCCACCAACAACACTCCCGTCACCACGTCGATTCGCTTGCCGACGCCAGGACGACGCAGCTTCTTGCCGGCTCCGGCCGCCAACACCACCACGATCGCCCACCACAGTGCCGCGGCGACCACCGTCGCGCCCGCCAACATCAACGTGCGCAGCCCTGCGCCTTCACCCGGCTCGATGAATTGCGGGAGTAGCCCGAGAAAGAACAACAGCGCCTTCGGGTTCAGCAGGTTCGAGAGGAAGCCGTAGCGAAATGCCGTGGTGACCGCGATCGGTTCTTTCGCTGCCGGAATTCCCTCGTCCGAGGCTCGGGCTTTGAAAGCACTTCGAATCGCGGAGATGCCGAGCCAGGTCAGATATGCCGCCCCGGCGTATGTGAGCGCAGAGAGCAACTGTGGCCGTGTCGCCACAAGTGCGGAGAGACCAAGTGACGCGGCAGCGGTGTGAACGAAGAGCCCGGAAATCACACCGGCGGCCACCACCGCGCCGGTCCGACGATCTGCCAGAGAATGACGCAGGATCAGGACAAAATCCGGTCCCGGCGTGAACAGGACGATGGATAGCAGGGAGCCGAAAGCGAGCCATTGACCGACACTCATCCGAAATACCTCACACCCGAGCTGATTCGAGACACATGTTCATGCCAGGAGTGTGCAACTGGATCCGGGAAGTTCAAAACGACTCCGGATATAGTTCGGCAGATGACGAAGAATGAGCCTCTGGATCCGGTGGACTGGAAGATTTTGGCCGAATTGCAGAACGACGCGTCGATCACCAACAAGGTGTTGGCCGATCGAGTCGGCTTGGCGACTTCCTCGTGCCACGAGCGCGTACGACGCCTACGTGCCAACGGAACGATCAGCGGTATCCACGCGGTTGTCGATCCGGCAGCCGTTGGCCGGTCGATGCAGGCGATCATCGCCGTTCAACTGCGACCACACCGCCGCGACCTCGTCGACCGGTTCACCGCCGACGCCCTAGCACTGCCGGAAACGCTTGCGCTCTTCAACGTCTCGGGGCCTGAGGATTTCTTCCTCCACGTCGCGGTCCGTGACAGTGCTCATCTACAGCGAGTATTGATCGACCACCTCGCCGCACATCCCGAGGTCTGGCACGCCCAAACGCACCTCATCTACGGCAAAGCGGTCACCTCACCCATCCGACCGGACAGGTAAATCGGGTCTGGGGCGGGTCGGGCAGAATCACTGACCATGTCGGACTCCACAGATACCACCGAACCGGAAGCCGTTCGCAGCAACTCGCAACCGATGAGCGCAGGCATCGTCACGGCCCTCGTCGGCTTCACCAGTTCGTTCGCGGTGGTGCTCACCGGCCTCGCGGCTGTCGGTGCGGACGCAACCGAGGCGGCGTCCGGACTGCTGGTTCTGTGTGTGACCCAAGCGTTGGGAATGCTCTGGCTCTCACGCCGGTATCGGATGCCGATCACCCTGGCCTGGTCGACGCCCGGTGCCGCTCTGCTCGCCGGCGCCGGAGCGGTCGAGGGTGGGTGGCCGGCCGCGGTCGGAGCATTCATCGTCGTCGGAATCGCGATCGTGCTGACCGGACTGTGGCCGACGCTCGGAAGGATCATCTCGGCAATCCCGACGCCCCTCGCGCAAGCGATGCTCGCCGGGGTTCTGATGCCGTTGTGCCTGGCGCCGATCATCGCCGTCCGGGACGCACCGGCGGCGGTCGCGCCCGTCATCCTGGTTTGGCTTGCCGCGCAGCGCTTCTCCAAGCGATGGGCGGTTCCGCTCGCGTTTCTCACAGCAGCGGTCGTGATCGGGATCAGCCTCGTCACGTCGGATCGAGTGCTCGACGCCGGCGCCATGATTCCCCGCATCGATCTCACCGCGCCGTCGTGGACCTGGCAGGCAATGATCGGCATTGCGATTCCCCTCTACATCGTCACGATGGCTTCGCAGAACATTCCCGGTGTGGCCGTGATGAATTCGTTCGGCTACACCGTTCCCTGGCGGCCGTCGATGATCGTGACGGGTATCGGCACCATCGTCGGCGCACCGGCCGGTGGCCATGCGATCAACCTCGCGGCGATCAGCGCGGCCCTGGCCGCCGCCCCCACCGCACATCCGGATCCCAAACGTCGATGGATCGCTGCCTTCACCGCAGGCTGGGCGTATCTCGTTCTCGCTGCCGGCGCGGCCGCGGTGGCCGCTCTGGTAGCCGCCGCACCGGCCGGAGTCGTGGAAACTGTTGCCGGACTGGCGCTCCTGGCAACGCTTGCCRGCGCCCTCACGTCGGCGCTGAGCGAGGCGAGTGAACGTGAAGGCGCCGTGGTCACGTTTCTGATCGCCGCATCCGGGGTCAGTATCCTGGGAATCGGTTCGGCATTCTGGGCACTGTTGGTGGGGCTGATCGTGCGTGCAGTCCTACAGGGCACCACCCTGCCCTCACTCTCGCGAAAGTCCTCACTACAGTCGAAGCCGTGAGCACAGCGCAGACGCCCCCGTCGATCAGCGAGTTTCCCGTTCTCTGGCCCGTCCCGACGCGGTGGGACGACAACGATCACTACGGCCACGTCAACAACGTGACCTACTACTCGTATTTCGACACCGCGGTCAACGCCTGGCTGATGTCTTCCACTGGAACCGACATCCGCAATCTGCCTGCCATCGGCGTCGTCGCCGAGACGTCGTGCCGGTACCTGAGCGAACTGTCGTTCCCCGAGCAGTTGCAGGTGGGTATCTCCGTCGAGAAGCTGGGCACCAAGAGCATCGTCTACGCCCTGGCGATATTCCACGAGGTCGAAAACGGCCATTGGGAACCTGCCGCGACTGGTCGCTTCGTGCACGTCTACGTCGATGCCGACACCCGTAAGCCGGTGGAGATCCCGGCTGCGATCAGATCAGCAGCCGGGACCTTGACCGAAAACTAGCTCAGACCGAGCTGATCTGCCGTCAAGACGGCGCGTGCAACGATTCCGTCGATCAGCGCGACCGTCGGGCCGCCGTGCTCGGCCTTGTTGCGCGGATCGTCGAGAATGCGTCGCAGCACGCCCTCGGCGATGATCGAGAGCTTCCACAGAGCGAGTACGTGCCAATATCCGACCGCTGACACGTCGCGGCCGGTCGCCTCGACGTAGGCAGCGACCAGCTCGTCGCGGTTCGGGAAGCCTTCCAGCGTGGACGCCATGAACGGACCGGCAACTTTGTCACCGGCTTCCGGCCAGTACGCGAGTAGCGCACCGAGATCCGCGAGCGGCTCCCCCAACGTGCACAGCTCCCAGTCGACGACGGCAACAATGCGCCCCTCGACCGGGTCGGTGATGACGTTGTTGAGGTGGAAGTCGCCGTGAACCAAGGTCACTTCGTTCTGTTCCGGAATGTTTCGGTGCAGAATCTCGGCCAACCTGTCGACGTCCGGAACATCGCGGGTCTTCGACTTCTCCCACTGCGCCGACCACCGTTTGAGCTGACGCTCGGCAAAGGGCTTGCGGCTGGCCAGATCGTCGAGGCCGGTCTCTTCCAGGTCAACCCCGTGAATGCTTGCAAGGGTTTTCGGCATCGCCAATCCGACCGCGCGACGCTCGTCCTCGGTCAACTTCTGCGCCACTGGAACGCCGTCGATCACAACGCCGTCGATGTAGCTCATGAGGACCAGCGGAGCGTCCGTGATCTCCGGATCTTCCGTGATGCCGAGGATCTTCGGAACCGGCACTTTGGTTCCCTGGAGCGAGGACAGGATGCGGTGCTCGCGAACGACGTCGTGCGCGGACGCCAACAACGTGCCGAGTGGAGGTCTGCGCAGTACCCACCGTCCTCCGCCCGCATCCGTCACGGAGTAGGTCAGGTTCGATTGCCCGTTACCGATCCTCTCGAAAGTCAGTGGTGTCGTGGCGCCGACCCCCAGTTCGGCGATCCACGCGGAAACAGCTTCTTCGTTCAAACCGACTGCAGTCACCGCACCGATGCTAGCGGTTGAATTCCGATCGGTTGGCCGTACCGACACGTTTGTTACTCGCCAGTTCGCAGTTCCGGTCCTGATACGGCAGTGGAAATACTTGCGGATTTCCCAATCAGGGGGATCCTGATGGTAGAGCGACAACTGCATACAACACATCGGGATTGTGCGGCGTACTCACGAGGCGCGCCGGGCATGAGCAGAAACCGAGGTGAGCGAAGATGATCGACAACCTCGATTATCCGGTCCAACTCATCCAACCGAACGGCGCACGAGTGTGCCGTCCCGAATTCGACCGCCTGATAACAGACATTGGGCCTGACGAACTGCTGTCGTTGTATCGCGATCTCGTCGTGAGTCGCCGAATCGACACCGAAGCTGTTGCCCTGCAGCGTCAAGGCGAAATAGGTTTGTGGGCTCCGATGCTCGGCCAAGAAGCCGCCCAGGTCGGTTCCGCGAGAGCACTCGCCCCAGACGACTTCGCGTTCACCAGCTACCGCGAACATGCCGTCGCGTACTGCCGGGGAGTTCCCCCCGAATTGCTGACCACCATGTGGCGAGGAATCTCCCATTCCGGTTGGGATCCAGAACAATTCAACGTCACCAATCCGGCGATCGTCGTCGGCTCCCAAGGGCTGCACGCCACCGGATACGCACTCGGCGCACACCTGGACGGCGCCGAGATCGCAACGATCGCGTACTTCGGCGACGGCGCCACAAGTCAGGGCGACATCGCCGAGGCGATGGGATTTGCCGCCAGTTTCCGTGTCGGCGTTGTCTTCTTCTGCCAGAACAACCAGTGGGCCATCAGTGAACCGGTATCCCTCCAGTCACGCACGCCCATCTCACATCGGGCGATCGGTTACGGCATCCCCGCGATCCGCGTCGACGGCAACGACGTCCTCGCCGTTCTCGCAGTCACGCGCTCGGCGCTCAATCGCGCACGCGAAGGCAGCGGCCCGACGTTCATCGAGGCGATCACCTGCCGAATGGGCCCGCACACGACGTCCGACGATCCGAGCAGGTACCGCGCCGATACGGACATGTCGGAGTGGAGAAGCCGCGATCCGCTCGAGCGAATGCGTCTGTTCCTCGGCCGTCGCGATCTTCTCGGAGAAAACGAACTCAGCACCATCGCGGCGGCGGCCGACGGCGTCGCAGCTGGACTGCGACGCGCAACCATCGCGCTCGCCGATCCACCCCCGTCAGCGCTCTTCGATCACGTCTACGCCGAGGCACACCCACTGATCGACGTTGAACGCGAAGAGCATCGCGCGTATCTCCGCAGCATGGAAGGGGCTTCGTCATGACCGTCATGAATCTGGTGACCGCGCTCAACACCGGCCTTCGACGCGCACTCGAAGACGATCGTCGCGTTGTCATCATGGGAGAGGACGTGGGCCGTCTCGGCGGTGTATTCCGGGTTACCGACGCCCTGCAGAAGGACTTCGGCGATACTCGGGTGATCGACATGCCCCTCGCCGAATCAGGGATCGTGGGAACAGCTTTCGGTCTTGCCTTGCGCGGATATCGGCCTGTCTGCGAAATTCAGTTCGACGGGTTTGTCTACCCGGCTTTCGATCAGATCGTCTCGCAGGTGGCCAAGATCCAGTACCGCACCCGAGGCGCTGCGTCTGCGCCACTGACGATTCGGATTCCCAGTGGCGGCGGAATCGGTGCGGTGGAACATCATTCGGAGTCGCCGGAAGCGTACTTCGCTCACACCGCGGGACTGCGGGTGGTGTACCCGAGCAATCCGATCGACGGTTTTCACATGATCCGCCAATCCATTGCGGCCGACGACCCGGTGATATTCCTCGAACCCAAACGGCGCTACTGGGATACCGCCGACGTGAATACCGATGCCGCGCCCGAGCTTCCGCTCCACCGTGCCCGCGTCGCTCGCCCTGGAGACTACGCGACAGTAGTTGCGTACGGATCCATGGTCGCCACCGCGCTCGACGCCGCGCGGATCGCCGAAGAAGAAGGCCATGATCTGGAGGTCGTGGATCTGCGTTCACTCTCCCCCCTCGACTTCGACACGATCGAGGCGTCGGTGAACAAGACAGGACGGCTGGTCGTCGTCCACGAGGCGCCGAAGTTTCTCGGCGTCGGCGCCGAAATCGCAGCACACGTCGCGGAACACTGCTTCTATCAGCTCGAGTCACCGATCCTGCGGGTCACCGGATTCGACATCCCCTACCCGCCCGCCAAGCTCGAGCGATTTCACCTTCCGGACGCCGACCGGATCCTCGCAGCACTCGACCGGACGCTGGCAGCATGAGTACAGGGCACGAATTCCGGTTGCCGGATCTCGGCGAGGGCCTGACGTCCGCCGATCTGGTCGAATGGACGGTCGGCATCGGCGACAAGGTGAAACTCAATCAAGTTCTCGCCCAGGTAGAGACAGCCAAAGCTCTTGTCGAACTGCCGTCGCCCTACGTGGGCGTTGTCAGAGAACTCCTCGTCGAACCTGGCTCTACCGTCCCGGTCGGCACTCCGATCATCCGAATCGAGGAGCCTGCAGATTCACCGTCTCCAAGTGATTCACAGTCTCCGAGTGTGCTTGTCGGATACGGACCCGCGGCCGAGAGACCGAGCCGACGACGGAACAGGGTTACGCCACACTCGCAAACCGCGGCGAGTACCGAGCGTCGGCCCGCAACACCCTCGGCGCGGCGCGCGGCCCGCGAAGTCGGCATCGACCTGAGCGAAATCACCGGAAGTGGATTCGACGGTGCCGTCACGGCAGCGGACGTCGCAGACGCGCTTCGCGTGAAGGCCGCGTCGAATGAAGCTCCGCGGCCGGCCGGATCCGGTATACAGAAACAGCCGGTCTCGTCCGGCATGCGGAAACAGATGGCGTCGGCGATGGTCGCCAGTACCCGTGCCCCTCAGGCCAGCGTCTTCCTCACCGCCGATGTCACGCCTTCGATGGAACTACTCGGCAGGCTCCGTCCCTCGGACGCATTCACCGGGCTTTCTCTCACTCCGCTGACTCTCGCGGCCAAGGCCTTGGTTACGGCGATCTCGTCGCACCCGATGGTGAACGCGCATTGGGACGAGGCCCGCGGCGACGCCGTCATCGACGATCACGTGAATCTCGGCATCGCCGTCGCCTCCGAACGTGGACTGTCCGTGCCCAACATCAAAAGCGCCGAGACGCTGAGCCTGGTCCAACTTGCACGCGCGGTGACCGAACTGACCGTCGCTGCCCGCGCGGGAGTGACCGACGTCCATCACCTGACCGGTGGCACCGTCACGATCACCAATGTCGGAGTCTTCGGCGTCGACGGGGGCATTCCGCTCCTCAATCCGGGAGAAGCCGTCATCCTTTGCCTGGGCACAGTGAGCGAGCGTCCCTGGGTAATCGAGCGCAAGATCGAAGCGCGGAGCGTCGCGACACTGACGTTGACGTTCGACCACCGGATACTCGATGGTGAGCAGGCCGCGAGATTCCTCTCATTTGTCGCACAGATGCTCGCGGACCCGGACCTGTTGCTGTCTCACCTGTAAAAAGGAACGAGTGAGCGTCAACCCCACCGACCGAGTAGTCCCCACCTCCGCCCTGGTACGCGCCCGGGCCGGCATCTTCGGCATCTTCGGCATCAACGGATTTCTGCTCGCGATGTGGGTCGTCCACATTCCGTCCATCGAACACCGTGTGGGAATCAGTCACTCGACGCTCGGCTCACTGCTTCTCCTTCTTGCTGTCGGAGCCATTGCCGGTATGCAATTGAGCGGTCCGCTCGCCGATCGATACGGCAGCAGGCGCATGGTCATCCTGGCGGGTAGCGGGCTGGCATTCGCCACTCTCGGCCCGGGATTTGCCACGAACACCTGGCAACTGGGTGCTGCACTTGTTGTATTCGGCTTCGCGAACGGCGCGTTGGACGTGTCGATGAACTCGCAGGCTGTCGAGGCCGAACAGTTGTACCGGCGCCCGATCATGGCGGCCTTTCACGGCATGTTCTCGGTCGGCGGCGTATTAGGGTCCGTCATCGGATTCGGCACTCTCGCACTGGATCTTCCGCCGTACGTCACGCTCAGCATCGCGTCGGCAATCGGCTTGCTCGCGGTCTGGTTGTGCTCGCGACCCCTGCTCCCTCACGTCGACGTGCATGCCGAAACCGCGTCGACTACCGGAAAGACACACGGCAGATTCTCGGCTCGCGTACTTGCCCTCGGAACCCTCGCCTTTGTTCTGATGCTGGCCGAGGGAGTGGCAAACGACTGGAGCGCACTGCAGGTCAAGGAAGATCTGGGTGTCTCGAATGCCGTTGCTGCACTGTCGTTCGGTGCATTCTCCGCCATGATGACCGTCGGCCGGTTCACCGCGGATCGGATCAGCGCGGCAGTCGGCCCGGTGGCAGTGGTTCGCTACGGTGCGTTGCTCTCGTCCATCGGAATGCTGACCGTCGTGGTGTCGGGCTGGCTACCACTGACGTTGCTCGGTTGGGCGCTGTTCGGCGCCGGCCTGTCGGGATGCATTCCGCAGATCTTCACCACGGCGGGAAATCTGGGCTCAGGTTCGGCCGGCACCAACATGTCTCGCGTCGTCGGCATGGGATACATCGGATTCCTCGCCGGTCCGGCAACCATCGGCTGGGTCACCACGCTTGTGCCTCTCACCACAGCAATGTTGATCCCGTTTGCATGCGTCCTGGTCGCAGCGGCTTGTGCGGGTGTCGTTCGGCGCGATTCTCCGACCGCCTACAGACCTCACAGCTGATCCTCACGATCGGCACAGACTCAACAGGGATGCTGGTACTCGTGACCGTCTCGACCTCCACCCAGCACCCCGCTCCCTCCACAACCACTCGCTTCCTCGTCTTTGCTGCGATCGCCGTCGTAGCGCTGGGCGTCTTGTATTTCGTGCGACCCACCTCGCCTGGGGTGAGCGTCCCCGAACAGGTGCGCGCACTTGCCGAGTGGACGGTAGGCCGATTCGACGTCACCGCTGTACTCGCAGCCACTACTGCTCTGGCCGTCGTCTCGATGGTCCGCGGACTGCCATACGGCATCGGCGCGATCCTGCTCCTCGGAATGGGCGCCAATCTCACCAACGCGGCGTTCGGCTCCTGGCTCCCCGATGTGCCCCAGGACCTGTTGCCCAGCGGTCACGTCGCAGCGGCGACCGCGCTGTACTGCTCGGCGATCTTGATCTCCGCCCCGCAGTGGCGTCCGGTGGTCGCCGGTCTCGGATTCGTGGGGGTTGCTGCGATCGGTGCCAGCGCACTGGCCGCCGAGTTGAGCGGCCTTTTCGGAGTGATAGCTGGCGTTCTGATCGCTCTGGTATGGGCCTGTGCTGCAGCCATTTTGATGGCACGATCGCCCATCGCCGCGAAACGTGAAGCGCTACGCCCGGATACGGCAGCAATCGCGTTCTCAAGGCACCGGAGCATCCGACTTTAGTCCTAAATCTTTGTGATTCAGAGATTCTCGCCGTTAAGCCCTCCCGCGACGGCGGGGCATGACGTATGTTCTGAAATGTCCGAATCAAGTAGTTCCACAGCGAAGGAGTCTTTACCGTGAGCCTCGAAGATCTGAACCCGCTCGAACTGATCCAGAAGTTGATCGAACTACTTTCCGGCTTCTCTTCCGACCCCGAAACCCCCGAGGTCCCGTAAAACGTCGCCAGAGGCGCCTGTTCCGAGTTTCGTCTCGGACCAGGCGCCTTTGTCGTTTCAAGAAGTCGTTTCAGCACAAGAAGCCGTTTCGACACAGGGACACGAAAAAGGCGCCCACCCGTGGTTACGAGTGGACGCCCTTCCGAGCTCGAGCGCTACAGCGCCTTGAGCTCCTCGGTTACTTCGGAGACCGACTTCTTGGCATCACCGAAGAGCATCGAGGTGCCCTCGGCGAAGAAGAGCGGGTTCTCGATACCGGCGAAACCGGAGTTCATCGAACGCTTGAGCACGATGACCGACTTCGACTGGTCGACGTTGAGGATCGGCATTCCGTGAATCGGTGAGCTCGGATCGTTGCGCGCCGCCGGGTTGGTGACGTCGTTCGCGCCGATCACCAAGGTGACATCGGTACGAGAGAACTCGTCGTTGATGTCGTCCATTTCCTTCATCGCGTCGTACGAGACATCCGCCTCTGCGAGAAGAACGTTCATGTGACCAGGCATACGGCCGGCGACCGGGTGAATGGCGTACTTGACCTCGACGCCCTTCGACTCGAGCAATTTCGCCATGTCCTTGACCGCGTGCTGAGCCTGCGCGACGGCAAGACCGTATCCGGGTACGACGATGACCTGGTTGGCGTAGGCCATCTGGATAGCCGCGTCGGCGGCCGAGGTCGCCTTTGCCGTGCGCACGACGCCGTCGGAGGTCGGCGCTTCGCCGCCGCCACCGAAGCCGCCGGCCACGATGGCCGGGATGGACCGGTTCATGGCTTTGGCCATGAGGTTGGTCAAGATGGTGCCCGAAGCACCCACGATCATGCCGGCGACGATCATCGCCTGGTTGTTGAGCGCCAAACCTGCAGCAGCAGCTGACAAACCGGTCAGAGCGTTGAGCAGCGAGATGACGACGGGCATGTCCGCGCCGCCGATGGGCAGCACGACCATCAGTCCGAGAATGCCCGAGAGTACGAGCACGCCGACGATCCACAGTGAGCTGGTTGGGCCTTCCGGTGAGATCGCCTTGATACCGATGATTACCGAGAATGCGACGGCGGCAATGAGCAGCAGCGCATTGAGCGGCTGCTGGAGCTTACCGATTCCGATCGGACGACCAGGCAGAGTTTCCTGCAGCTTCAGGAACGCGATCACGCTGCCCCAGAAGGAGATCGATCCGATCACCGCAGCAAAGAGCGAAGCGATGACGATGTGCACCGTCGGCGACTCGCCGTGCTGGAAAGCGGTGAACCCGTCCGAGTCCAGGAATTCCGCGTACGCGATCAACGCGACCGTGCCGCCGCCGACACCGTTGAACAGTGCCACCAACTGCGGCATGGCCGTCATCTTCGTGCGCAGCGCCGGCGGGACGCCGAGCACGACACCGATGACAAGGCCGGCAGCGATGAGGATCCAGTTCCCCATTTCCGCATCACGAATGGAGATCAGAGTTGCAACGACGGCGATGAGCATGCCGACCGCGGCGATCTGGTTGCCGCGGACTGCGGTCTTCGGGCCGGTAAGGCCCATGAGGCCGTAGATGAACATCGAGAACGCGACAATGTAGAGCGCATTGACCAGGTATTCCATTACTGGTCACCATCCTTCGACACAGACTTGGCGGCCGGCTTGGCCTTGAACATCGCCAACATGCGGTCCGTGACCACAAAACCACCGACAACGTTCACGGTTCCGAAGACGAGCGCGACGAACAAGATGATCTGCAACCCGATCGAGGGATCGTGCACCTTGCCCAGGACGACCAACGCACCCAGGACGACGATGCCGTGGATGGCGTTCGTGCCGGACATCAACGGGGTGTGCAGGGTATTCGGAACTTTGGAGATCACAGCGAAACCGACGAACCCGGACAACACCAGGATCGCGATGTTCGCCAGAAGTGATGTGTACATCAGGCGCCCTTCTCTTCACGGGTGACGCACGCACCGGCCAGAACCTCGTCGGAGAAATCAGGCGCCAATGCACCGTCGACGAGCATCAGTTCGATCAGCGCGGAAATGTTCTTCGAGTACAACTCGGACGCATGCTCAGGCATGGACGCCGGCAAATTCAGCGGAGAGCAAATGGTCACGCCGTGCTTGACGACGGTTTGACCCGGCTCGGTCAGCTCGCAGTTACCACCGGTTTCACCCGCGAGGTCGACCACGACACTGCCCGGCTTCATGCCTTCGACCGCGGCAGCGGTGACCAGGCGCGGCGCCGGACGACCCGGAACCAGAGCAGTGGTGATCACAACGTCGAAGCCCTTGATCGCATCTTCGAGTGCCTGCTGCTGCTTCGCTCGCTCGTCGTCGGTCAACTCGCGGGCGTATCCACCCTCACCCGCCGCATCGATTCCGAGGTCGAGCCACTGTGCACCCACCGAACGCACCTGGTCGGCGACCTCAGGACGCACGTCGTACCCGGTAGCGCGGCCACCGAGGCGCTTGGCTGTCGCCAGCGCCTGCAGACCTGCCACACCCACTCCGAGCACCAGAACGGTCGCAGGCTTCACCGTGCCTGCAGCGGTGGTGAGCATCGGGAAGAACCGCGTCGACTCCGATGCTGCCAACAGAACAGCCTTGTACCCCGACACGTTCGCCTGCGAAGACAACGCGTCCATCACCTGCGCGCGGGAGATACGAGGAATCGCCTCCACGGCGTATCCCTCGATGCCGGCGGCCTTCAACTCGGCGATGCGGTTGTCCGCATTACGCGGATTCAGGAAACCGATGAGCTTCGCGCCGGTACTGATCCGGGCGATCTCTTCTGTCGACGGGGGCGCAACCTTGACCACGACGTCAGCAGTCCACGGATCGCCGATCTTCGCGCCGGCAGCGGTGTACAACTCGTCGGGAATCAACGCCCCGAGACCGGCCCCGGACTCGACGACCACGTCGACGCCCTTGCCGATCAAAGCGGACACAATTTTCGGCACCAATGCGACCCGACGCTCACCATCACTCGATTCTCGAGGGACGCCGACCGTCGGACGCACTTGTGCGCTCTTCGATGTTTCCATTTTCCATTACCTTCTGCGGTTGGTGGTTCGCCTGCTGCGACGAGCGGCAACCAGCATGTGATGAGCGGAAGATGACCCGCTTTTGGGTGAATGGTGACTGATAGTAGCCAGAGTTACCGCGGCGTAGGGAAACCGACGACGCACTTTCTCCATCTGAATCGAGTCCGAACAGTATGTTTGGACATACCCCAAGAAGCCTACTGTGAGGCCGATCACACTCGAATGGCGGGCTATTCCACTATTTGAAACGGCCGAAAGACGAAAAGGCATGAGAATGACGCGCCGAATAATCACCGTCGAGCGAGTTTACGAACCAGCTTCCGAATGTAACGCCGTCCGTCTCCTCGTCGACTGACTCTGGCCGCGCGGCGTCAAACGCGAAAACCTGCAGTACGCATCGCACCGGCATCGGATTCTCGACCCGTTGTTCTACTGACAGCAAGCAAGGACCTGCCATACAGCCACGCGCAGGTCCTTGCCGACTATCTCGCAGAATTACTCTGATGTCCTAGTATTTCACCGGAGGATCAACTGCTCACATATTGAGACCGCAACTTGTGCTTTACGAGCTTTCCTGTCGCGGTCCTAGGCAATTCGTCGGCAAAGTCGATGCTTCTCGGAGCTTTGAAATGTGCAACCTGGCTGCGAACGTATTCCAGCAATTCCTCGGCGACATGGGCACTCGGCTCGACTCCCTCCGCCAGTTGGACAACCGCCTTGACCTGTTCGCCCATTTCTTCATCGGGAACACCGATGACCGCCACGTCGAACACTTTCGGATGCAAGGTAAGGATGTTCTCGGACTCCTGCGGATAGATATTGACGCCACCAGAGATAATCGTGAATGCCGCACGATCGGTCAGATAAAGGAAACGCTCGGAGTCGATATAGCCGATATCTCCACTCGTCGTCCACGTCGGATGATCCGGATGCTGCGCGGCAGCCGTTTTCTCAGGGTCGTTGTGGTACCGGAATGGCAGAGTCTCCCGCTCCCAGAACACGGTACCGATCTCGCCGACCGGAAGATCACGCCCGGCGTCGTCACAGATGTGCACGATCCCCATCACTCCGTCACGACCGACGGAACCCGGATGCGCCAAGGCCTGCTCGCTGTTGATGAAGGTGGCGCCCGAACCCTCGGTCGAGGCGTAGTACTCGTGGATCACCGGCCCCCACCAGTCGATCATTGCCGCCTTCACTTCAGGCGGACAAGGAGCAGCAGCATGAATGGCGACCTTCACCGTCGAAACGTCGTAACGATCGCGGGTCTCCTTCGGAAGTTTCAACATTCGAACGAACATCGTCGGTACCCACTGACTGTGCGTCACAGCGTATTTACCGATCAACTCCAGCGCGGTTTCGGCTTCGAATGCATCCATCAAGATCACGGTTCCGCCGACCGAATTGATCACGCCACAAAAGCGCAGGGGCGCCGCGTGATAGACCGGAGCCGGGCACAAATAGACTGTGTCGTAATCGAACCCGTACATCGGCGCGAACACCGCGGTGTACGGATCCATGGTGGCGTCCACCTCGCCCTCCGGAAGGTCTCCCTTGATCCCCTTCGGCCTGCCGGTGGTTCCGGACGAGTACAACATGTCAGCCCCACGTGGCTGCGAGTCGAGTGGATCGGCGGACTGAGCATCGACCGCATCCTCGTAGTCGTCGAAACCCTCGAGGGCGCCGCCGTACACCAATCGGTGACGCACGCGCGGAATCAGCTTCTCGTCCAACGGAACTGCTGTCGACGCCTGACCCGACGCCACCAGAATTGTCGCCTCGCAGTCGTCGACGATGTAGGCGGTCTCCGCAGCCGTGAGATGCCAGTTCACCGCAGTGATGTAGAGACCTGATCTCAATGCTGCCCAGTACACCTCGAACGCCCGGAGATCGTTGTTCGAGATGAGAGCGACGTGGTCCCCAGGCTTGGCACCGACACTTCGGAAGTATCGCGCCAACTGCGTCGACCGTTCGTCGAGTTCCCGGTAGGTGATGGACTCACCCGTCGCCGGGCGAATGACGGCGGGCTTGTCCGGCGTGGACTGGACAAAATTTCCTGGAAACACGAAGACTCCTCTGTCGGTGACGACAACGCCGCGTGAGCCTGCTTCGGCGTCGACAATCCTGGTCTACCACAGGAACTCTGCCTCCCTCGGATGTTTGGCGACACCGACTCGAAGCATGGGAATGCCCGCTCACTTATCCGGCGCGACATACAGTGAGGAGAACCGCACCGTCCGAAACAGGAGATGTCCGCATGAGTGGTTGGCCCCAGGACGCAGTAGTCGACGCGTTGACCGAGGAATGGAGAGTCATCGACGCACTGCTTGCAGAACTCGACGGTGACCAGTGGTTGGCACCGTCCAACCTGCCGGGGTGGACGGTCCATGACATCGTGTCCCACCTGATCGGTACGGAATCACTGCTCGCGGGCATCAATCCGCCGTCGATCGACCTGGACGTGCACGCATTGCCTCACGTCCACAACGAGATTGCGGCGTTCAACGAGCGCTGGGTCGAAGGCCTGAGGCGGACACCGCACGCGGACTTATTGGCCCACTATCGCGATATCACTGCCACGCGAGCCGACGCTCTTCGCTCGATGACGGGCGCAGACTGGGACGCCGAGACACAAACACCAGTCGGTCTTGCGCCCTATGGCCGGTTCATGCGCATTCGGACCTTCGACTGTTGGATGCACGAACTCGACATCAGAGATGCAGTCGGCATTCCGGGCGAGGAAGGCGGATTGCGCGCGGAGACTGCATTCGGCGAAATCACCAGCGCGCTCGGATTTGTCGTCGGGAAACGAGGAAAGGCACCCGAGGGAGCACGGATCACTTTCGAACTCGAAGGGCCACTTGCCCGTTCACTTCACATCTCGGTCGATGCGCGTGCAACGCTCGTCCCGGAGCTGGACGGCCCGGCGACCACGACCATCTCGATGAGCTCACCGCTCTTCACCCGGATTGCCGGTGGCCGCGTCCAGGCGTCCGATCACCGAACCGACATCTCGCTTCGCGGTGACACCACCGTGGGCGCACGCGTCGTCGACAATCTGGCGTTCACGATTTGAGAGCTGGGCGGGTAGGTCGCGAAGGTACTGAGAAGTGAAACTGTTTCTCTCGTCCTACCGTTTCGGCGACCACCGCGAGGCTTTTGTCGATCTTGTAGGCCGCGGCGCACGCATAGCGGTGATCGCCGCGGCTGCAGATTCGTGGCCCGTCAATGCCCGCAGTTCGGCAGTGACAAGCGAATTGACTCCACTACGGGCCGCGGGCTTCACGGCAGAGGAAGTTGACGTCCGAGACTTCCTGGGTGCAACGGAAGCACTCGAAGTCCGACTTCGCGAATTCGACTGTCTGTGGGTTCGCGGCGGAAACACGTTTGTCCTGCGAGCTCAGCTAGCCCGAAGCGGCGCAGATCGGGTCATAGAGATGCTGGTTCGTTCGGGCCTCGTGGCCTATGCGGGATACAGCGCGGGAGCGTGTCTGGTGACTCCGACTCTGATCGGGCTCGACGCGTCGGACGACCCCGCTGAAGTCACGCCTACGTGCGGTATCGACCCGATCTGGTCCGGGCTCGCGCTGGTCGACTTCGCGATAGTGCCGCACGGCGGCGATTCGTTACTCGAAGATCCGCAGGTGACCGCGCGGACGGTCGCAGCGCTGACCACTGCTGGCGCGCAATTCACCGTGCTTACTGATCAAGAGGTGATAGTCGTCGACCGCTGATCTGACGCAGACGGTTGATCTTGACGCAGACTGGGGAGTCGACTTGGCCCGACTGGATCAGCCGTGCTCTGCCACCGCGGTTCCGGCTGCCGGCGACTGACGCTCCAGCCTCGTCCACGCAATCTCCCAGCGCTTGACCGAGACCTCGTCGGCGTCCTCGAGAAGGGCGTCGAGGAGCAGGCGCGGATTTTCGCGCCATGCCAGTTCGGCGGCATGGACCTCCGCAGCCGAGAACAACCCGGACGCCTCGAGATCGCGAATCCACTCGCAGATCTCGCCCCGGTGGATCCGCGCGATGGTCTCGTATCCCAGACCTTCGTCAAGGAAGTCGTACGAAAAAATTGCGGCAAAGTAACTGTTCGACTCACGCTGCCCGAAAATCATGTGCGTTCCTTCCTCGAAGTTGTCCGACGAAGACTCGAAATCGAACCGTTGCGAAGCCGCACCAAAGTTTCTTTGGCGAAGTTGTAACGCTTCTTCTATCCCCGACGATTCAAACGCTAACCCCCCAAGCGGGTCTTTGGGATCACGTCCGAGAAACGATCTGATGACCAAGGCAATACCCCTGGGGTTTCCGGGCGCTCGCACCCTTCGCCGACACACAATCCGCGCCCCGCTGACCTGCAATTTGCCCGTTTCAGGCCCTCCACTTAATCCATCCGAACAGATGACAAAAAACTTTGTGACGAGTCCCACATATTGGGATGTTTACGTTCGTGATGCATATGTATCACCCAATGTGGGCACAAAAGTACGGGCAAATCGGCACGTACAGACCAGTTTTCTTCCTGATCCGACACGACCAAGGTCCCTTGAACGGTCGTCCAGTTGTAGTTGCGCTAAGTAACGGAACTCACGCCGGCAAGCGATATTGCGGACCGCCTGCCAGGTAGCGTGGCTCCACAGAACGCAGACGCGGCGCGCCGCAACCGGCCGCCCTTTCGAAACGGAGCCCGAAGATGACCGAGACAGTGGCGCACAACTCCGCGGAAACGCGCTTCGAGATCCGTGTCGACGGCGAACTGGCCGGTTTTGCCGAGTACTCGGACCATTCCGGTGTCCGTGATTTCCACCACACGGTGACGTACCCACAGTTTCGCGGGCGCGGGCTTGCCGCCATCGTGGTGCGTGAAGCGCTCGATCAGACCCGGAACGAGGGATTGAAGATCCTTCCGACGTGCTCGTACGTCGAGAAGTTTGTTGCAGAGAACCCCGTTTACCAGGCATAGCCGAACGAGGACGGTCCGCGAAAAATCACTCGCGGACCTGCAACCCCCGCTGCTAGCGTCGATGGTGCCGTCGTCGAAACTCTCGAAATCCTGGTCGGCACCATCTCGGGGAAGGAAAGAACGTGGTCGCCTCAGCAGATCGGCGCCCACCTGCATCCGAGGACGTAGTTACCCCCAGCTATCTCCCTCTCGTCCTCGTCAATCTCGCGACGCTGTTCTCGGCGATCGGCAACGGTATCGCCATCGTCGTACTCCCCTGGCTTGTTCTCGAACGAACCGGCAGGGCTACCGACGCGGCGATAGTTGCCGGCGCAGCAGCCATTCCGTTACTCGTGTCGAGCCTGTTCTCGGGGACATTCGTCGACAAATTCGGACGCCGTCGAACGTCGATGATTTCCGACGCTCTTTCGGCGATGTCCGTAGCGGCGATCCCGATCATCGCGGCCACCGCGGGCTTGACGATCCCGGTGATCGCGGCGTTGGCCGCGCTCGGTGCGGTGTTCGACCCCGCCGGAATGGCGGCGAGGGAGTCCATGCTGCCTGCAGCAACTCGGACAGCCAAGTGGAAGCTCGATCGCACCAACAGCGTGTACGAGGCCAATTTCAACGTCGCATATCTGATCGGCCCTGGCATCGGCGGTGTCCTGATCGCAACGATCGGGGCGGTGAACACGCTCTGGGTGACGGCGGCTGGTTTTGTGTTCTCGATCGTCGTGGTTGCCTTCATCCGCCTTCCTGGCGCCGGAGTCCCCGAACACGAACATCGTCCGAAATCGATCTGGCACGGCACACTCGACGGTCTTCGGTTCGTCTGGAACAACAAACTGCTGCGCACTCTGGCGCTGATCGACATGGCCGTCGTCGCGCTCTACATGCCGGTGGAGAGTGTCGTGTTCCCGGTGTACTTCACAGAGTTGGATCAACCGGCGCAACTCGGATCGGTGCTGATGGCATTGGCGATCGGCGGCATCATCGGCTCTCTCGCCTACGCTCCGCTGGCACCGATCATGTCCCGGCGACTGATCATGATTTTTGCCGTTGCCGTTCTCGGCATAGCGATGCTTGCAATGGCGCTTCTACCTCCGCTGTGGGTGATCCTCGTGCTCGCCGGACTGCAGGGGCTCGTCTACGGACCAGTCGGCCCGATCGCCAACTACGCCATGCAGACGCACAGCCCGGAGCACATGCGCGGACGCGTCGTCGGTGTCATGACGTCGACTGCCTACGCCGCCGGCCCGCTGGGTTACCTCGCGGTCGGCCCTCTGCTCGATCAACTCGGAATCGCGTCGACCTTTGTGGCCCTGTCGATTCCGATCATCCTGATCGCCGCAGTCTGTGCCTCCCTGCCGGTGCTTCGCGAACTGGATCGTCCGCGGCACTCGACCGACGTCAGTTGAACCCCATCACGTCGTTTCCCCAGGCGACGCGCAGTCCGTGATCGGGGTCGCTGACGAGGGTGTCGGCCGAGTCGATCAACAGCGTCGACCGCTTCTCTTCCTCGTACGGCGCCCAGTGCTTCGAACCGTCGAGAGCTGCCGGCACGGCATGCCGCGCGAAGGCCAGCCATCGCCGTTGAATACGGCCGGCTACCTCCATCGCAGCCTTCCGTCCACCCAGCCAGAACGTGGGGTCGACGTTCAGTGTTCCGAAATTGCCGAATACATAGGGTAATTCGGTCGCGTGGCCCGCGCCGATCCGTGCGGCCTTGAGCATCGGCGTCGCGTGATCGAAGCGGTACACCCACGTAGGGGAATGCCGGCAGTGGGCGTCGGCGATCCACAGAGTCGGCATGCGAAACGCCGCGTCCCGCGACAGTGCCAGCGCGCCACTTGGTTTCGCGTGATCAGGGTAAGCCGACATGATCTCGGCAAGTTTGGTCGCGGAGATGTCTGGGTGATCATCCGCCAGCAGTTGCAGCATGGCCTCGACCGACTGCGCGCTCACCGGCATCAGCGGAGACTTCATGAACTTGAAGATCGACGCCTCGTCCTTGTTGGAACCGATGATCAGTGGGATTCGGTGCGCGTAACCCTTCTGGAAAGCCGCAACCGGGTAGTGCGGCACCAGATCACGATCGACAACGGGTGCCATCGCCAAAGTTCCCGGAATCCGGGTCGGAATTTCGTTGACCAGGTCATCGCTTGCCTTGACGAGCAGTTCCAGATCCGTGGTCAGCAGATCGCCTGCGTCTTCAGGGTCGATCGAGAGCAGTTCGAGAAACCGCTCCGCCACGGTCTTGGCGCGCTCGGCCCCGTAGACGGATGTCGCGGGAGGACTCTGGGCAATCGCACGATGGAACAGACCTTCGGCGCTCGGACAGGTCATGAGCGTCGTGATGGATCCTGCGCCGGACGACTCACCGAACACCGTCACCGCACTCGGGTCACCCCCGAAGGCGTCGATGTTGTCTCGAACCCATTCGAGTGCCGCAATCTGGTCTCGCAGACCACAGTTCGATTCGAAAACGGTATCCGCGGTGGAGAATCCAGACAGGTCCAGGAATCCGAGGGCACCGACGCGATAGTTGAAGGAGACGAGAACGACGTCACCGGTTTCAGCCAGATGACGGCCGTCGTAGATCGTTTGGGCGGCGGACCCGAGGCAGTAGGCGCCGCCGTGAATCCACACCATCACCGGTCGCGGCGTGCCGTCGGGGCGCGGGGCCCACACGTTGATCGACAGACAGTCTTCGTCGATTTTGAAGGCCCGGTCGATCGGAACCGCCGGGCTCTGGCCCTGCGGCGCGATCGGCCCGAACTCACGACAGTCGCGCACCCCGTCCCACGGCTCAGCGGGTTGCGGCGCGCGGAATCTCCGTTCACCCACCGGCGCTGCTGCGTAAGGCATGCCCTTCCACGCGAACATTCCGCCATCCGGATACCCGCGGGCTTCTCCGCCGCGGGCACGGATCACCAGAGTTCCGTCCTCGCCGAGATTCGGTCGAACGTCGGTCTCCATGTCTGAATCCCCTCCCGACCCGCGCGTGTGGCAAACAAGACCAAACGTACCAACATAAGGCCGATGTGCGCCGACTACTCAACTGCCAGGTAGCCGCCGACGAAGCAGAGGCTCGGTGTTAAGGTCGCCTAGTTCTGACACGGGGTGCTCCGCATGGGCGGGGCTGAGAACACACCCGGGAACCTGATCAGGTAATGCTGACGAAGGGATGTCATGGCTACTACGCAGCCTGCATACAATTCTGCCGAAAACTCGGTGGCCACAGCGCCGTCGACGGATCGGTTCACCGATCGGCTCTGGGCCGAGACGAAGGTCCTCCGCGAGTCGATCGACTCACTGGAGTTCCTCAAACGCCTCGGCGACGGAACCTTGCCTCTCGACGCGTTCCGCACGTACATCGAGCAGGACAAGCTTTATCTCGAGGGGTATTCGAAAGCGTTGTCCCTGGTCGCGGCCCACGCCCCGGATCCGCAGTCGGCGGGCTTCTGGTCGAATTCCGCGTCCACGGCAGCGACAGTGGAATCTGCGCTTCACGACGGACTTCTCACCGGTGGAATTCTTCCAGCGGGATCGGGAAGGCTCGAGCATTCGCAGGCCTGCCTGGGATACGTCTCGTATCTGACGGCGACTGCGGCAACTGCGCCTTACCCGGTCTCCGCAGCGGCAGTACTCCCCTGCTTCTGGATCTACGCCGAGGTCGGCCGCGATCTTGCCGCTTCAGCGCGCGAGGTACTCGACGCCGATCCGTCGCATCCGTACGCACAGTGGGTCACGACGTACGACGCACCCGAATTCCACGAGTCGGTGGCGCAGGCCCGCGTACTGGTCAATGCTGCGGCCGAAGCAGCCACCGAGACAGAGCGTGAGGCGATGAGTGAAGCATTCCGCATCGCCAGTCGCTACGAGTTGATGTTCTGGGATTCCGCACTCCACCAGCAGCCTTGGCCGGCGTCGTGATGTCGTTTGCGGCGCTGCGCCGCACACTTGCCACGTCTGCCGCGATCGCAGCCGCATTCACAGTTCTGACCGGATGCGCCGCTGACACCGGCTCGTCCGACGGGACCATTCGGTTCGCACTCGACTGGACCCCGAACACGAACCACACCGGTTTGTACGTTGCACTCCAAGAGGGCTACTTCGAGGACGCCGGTCTGGACGTCTCGATCCTGCCGTACAACAACACCTCGCCCGACACCCTGGTCGACGCCGGCAACGCGGAGTTCGGCATCAGCACACAGAGTCAGGCCACGTTCGCCCGAGCGGCCGGCGCCGCCACGACGTCCGTCATCGCGCCACTTCAGCACCGCGCCACCGGCATCGGTGTGAAGGCGGATCGTGCGGACATCACGCGCCCGCGTGATCTCGACGGAAAGACGTACGCCGGGTTCGGCGATCCCGGCGAAGTCGAGACACTGCAGCAGATCATCCGCAACGACGGCGGGACCGGGAACTTCACGACGGTCACGCTCGGTACGTCCGCGTACGAAGCCGTGTACTCGGGCCAGGCCGATTTCACGGTCTCCTACTTTGCGTGGGAAGGCCTCGAAGCGGAGCGAAACGGAACTCCGATGCGGTACTTCCAGTACACCGATTACGGCTTCCCCGATGCGTATTCGATCGTGATCAACGGCAACCAGCAGTGGTTGAAGGACCATCCCGACGAGGCACGCAAGTTCGTCAAAGCCGTTCAACGCGGATATCAGACTGCTGCCGACAACCCGGACCAGGCCGCGCAGGATCTCATCGACGCGAACCCCGGAGCTTTCACCGACGAAGACCTCGTCCGTGACAGTCAGCGGATGCTCGCCGCCGACTACATGAAAGACGCCAACGGCGTCGTGGGCGCCCAGAATCTCGAAACCTGGTCGGGTTATTCGGGATTCCTCTTCGACAACGGATTGCTCGCCGGACCGGACGGGAAGCCGCTGACCCAGAAGCCGGACTGGTCGGAGTACTTCACCAATGAGTATCTCGACGCGTCCTGACGTGAGCGGACGGCTGGTCTCGGCCATGCGGCGGGCGCTTCCCGCGCTCGCCGTGGTGGTGCTCCTCGTAGCGGCGTGGCAGATCTACGTCGAGATCAGTGGGATTCGGCCGCAGGTACTTCCGTCTCCTGGTCGCGTTCTGTCCCAAGGGTGGGACAATCGCGAGATCATCTCCGGCCACGCCTGGTCGACATTGCAGGTCACGTTGGTCGGCTTCACTGTTTCACTGGTGTTGGCCTGGATTCTTGCTGTGGTCGTGGACTTTTCGCCGTGGTTGTCACGCGCGCTGGTACCACTTTTTGTCGTCTCGCAGACGCTGCCGATCATCGCCATCGCGCCGCTGATGATCATCTGGTTCGGCTTCGGGTTGTTGCCGAAGGTGTTGGTGATCGCGCTTGCGACGTTCTTCCCCATGACCATCGGACTCATCGAGGGATTTGCCGCGGCCGACCGTGAAGCGGGCGCTCTCCTGCGCAGTATGGGCAGCACTCGCTGGCAGGAGTTCCGATACGTCCGCCTTCCTTCGGCGATTCCGCGATTCTTCACCGCCCTGCGTATCGGTATCACCTACGCGGTCGTGGGCGCGGTGTTCTCCGAATACGTCGGCGCTACTTCCGGTTTGGGCATTTACATGAGCACCCAGAAGAACTCCTTCCGCACCGACCTGGTGTTGGCGGCCGTACTGGTGACCGCGTTGATCAGCGTCACGCTGTACTTGCTGACGTTCGCCATCGAGCGCATCGTTGCACCATGGGCGATGAACGAAAGGTCGCGGACATGACTGACCCGATGGTCGAGGATGCAATGGTCGAAATCCAGGACCTGACCAAGAGGTTCGACACGGCCGGAGAATCGCGTCTCGTACTCGATTCGGTGTCCTTCCGCGCCGACGCGGGCGAATTCGTGTCGGTGATCGGGCCGAGCGGCTGCGGCAAGAGCACGATCTTCAACGTCCTGGCCGGGCTCGAATCCCCGACCTCGGGTTCGGTCCGTGTGGGCACGCGCGCAACTGAATCCGAAGCAGCCGCCGAGGTGCACACCGCGTACATGCCGCAGAAGGATCTTCTGTTCCCTTGGCGCTCGGTACTCGACAACACGGCCCTCGGTTTGGAAGTGCAGGGAGTCGGCAAGAAGGAAGCACGCGAGCGCGCTCGTGAGTTGTTCCCCGCGTTCGGCCTGTCCGGATTCGAGGACGCCCGGCCGTCACAGCTGTCCGGCGGTATGCGCCAGCGAGCGGCGATGCTGCGCACCGTTGTTCAGGGCAAACCTGTCCTGCTGCTCGACGAGCCGTTCGGCGCACTGGACTCGTTGACCCGCACCGAGATGCAGGCTTGGCTGCAAGACGTGTGGCAGCAGTACCGGTGGACCGTGCTGATGATCACCCACGATATTCGTGAAGCGATCTATCTGTCCGACCGCGTGGTCGTTCTGTCTGCGCGTCCGGCAACGGTCAGGTGCGTAGTCGACGTTCCCTTGCCGAGACCACGCGAGCTGGACATGATCACCACGCCCGAGTTCGCCGACGTCGAGCGTGAACTGCTTGCCGTTCTCCACGACGAGACGCGCAAGTCGCTACGCCCCTAGCGGTTACTGATAATGCAGTAGTTACTGATAATGCGCTGAGAGAGTTTCGAGTTCACCTGGAGTTCAGGAGAATGCGCACCGAAACCTGACGAGGTCACGTACCATGATCCGGCACTTTCACCCAAAACGCCTTAATATCAGCAAGATCCGAACGCTCGACACGCAGTCCGTCAACGCTGCACAATTCTCCGTACTCTTCGGTAACGTACACTCGGTCGCCTACGAGACCAACGGCCAGAAGGTAACTGGACGGTAAAGCGGAATCGTGGAGGCACAGTCATCGCAACAGATTTGGAAAGGGACAGCGTGAGCACACTGCAGTCAGGTCAAAGCCTCGGAGTCGGCCAGGAACTCAAGTCCGACAACGGCGCATACACCCTCACCTTGCAGGACGACGGCAACCTGGTTCTGTCCGAGGGCGGACAGGCTGTTTGGGCCGCAGGCACCAACGGATCCGGCGCCAACCGCGCCGAGGTGCAGACTGACGGAAACTTCGTCATCTACAAGGACTCCGACGCCGTGTGGGCATCGCAGACCGCAGGCAACGACGGTGCCTCCCTCTCGGTTCAGGACGATCGCAACGTCGTTCTGTCCGCCGGTGGAAATGCTCTGTGGTCTTCGGACACTGCAATCGAGGCTCCGGCCGCCGAGGCTGCCCCGGAGCCCGCTCCGGCACCGGAGCCCGAGCCTGCACCCGCCGCTCCGGCAGCGCAGAGCTACACCGTCGAAAGCGGCGACACCCTGTGGGCAATCGCGGAGCGTTTCTACGGTGACGGCAACCAGTACCAGCGCATCGCGGATGCAAACGGCATCCCGACCCTGGGTGCCGACGTCCGCGTCGGCACCCGGGGCCTTTTGTGTTCTACGCCACACAGATTCGCGTCCCGCCCAGCAGGCCCTGATACTCCATTGCGGCATCTTTTCGCCTACAGTACTTCCGTACTGCTCCCGAAGGACAGGTGTGCATGAAAGACAGAACAGTCATGATCGGCGCTGTCGCAGTGGCCGCTCTCTCTCTGACATCAGGCCTCGTTTTCGGCGGAGCAGCCGGCGCATTCGGTTCCGGCGGCCCTGTGGTGAAGCCTCCCGCTCTGGTCTCGTCGGTTTCCGTGGAGTCCGTCGCCGGGATCGAACCGGCCGCGTTCTACAGCTCGGTTGCAGTTCCCACGGTTGTCATCCCGCCGACGCCGACCTGGCGAATCGCCGACGAGACGACTGCTCCTCGTAATCAGCCGCTGGTGGTGACCGCGACAAGCACGAGCTCCGCTACGTCCACTACGACTGCAACGAGTACGACAACACCGGTCTCGTCCACCACCGCGTCGGCTACCGCGACCTCGTCACCGACCGCGACAGCCACGACCACCAAGACCAGCACCACCCCAGTTGTCACGACCGGGTCCACGCCGCCCGTCGTCGAGGTCTCGCCCGTTCTCGCCGGATAGTCCTCGCTCTTTCGCCTGCATACCGCCTGGCGTGACGGCGGTTACAGGCACACTTCAGTCGCCGCTCTCAAATACCCGATCTACCTGCGACAACCTTCCTAGTCGTCACGGTTCGTGGCCCGCTGCAATCCGGTCGACCGGAAAAGGACAGCAGCATTGTCGGGAGCTCGCGATACCGTATAGGTCTGAGCTTTTGCGGAAGGAGGTGGCTGATGAGCGCAATGGGCTTCGATCTCGATGTCAGTGTCGACCGGGCATGGGCAGAATTTCAACGTCGCCTCGGCGATCACATTTCCATCATGGTCGACGGCGACGTGCTTGCCGTGGAATCGTCCACCGGCGACTTCGATCCAGCTGACGGCGCAGCGCCATGCGTTCAGTTCCTCGTGTGGGACGAGAACACAGTCCGCTGCGAGGTTCCTTCCAACGACTTCCTTCATCCGCGCTATCGACTCGAAGATGCCGACGAACAAAAGTTGATCGCACTCGGCTGGAATCCGCCTTCCGAGAATCTCGACGATCCGAACAACTCCCCCGCCTTCTGCGTCGACAAGGCGCAGAACTGGGCCGATCAGCTCGCAGCGATGACTGTCGCTGCGTTCCGTGATGTGTTCGGTGTGCAGCACCCGGCTTTTCTATCCAGCGATCTCACCGGCAACGAGCAGACTCCGGATTTCGATCCGTCGGTTGTCGAGTCGACAGAACTTCCGACACTCGACCCCACCGCGGCCTACATGCCCAACGACGTCGACCACCTCAAAGAGTTGGTCACTCTCGCTTTGCTTCCCATGCTCGGCACGCTTCCCGAGCGGGACAGCGACGGCGACATACCAATTCGGGTCGGTTCGACTGTCATGTTCGTCGGTCCGCTTTCCGAGTCCATGGACGTGCAGTTGTTCTCCCCACTCGTTCAGGACATCAGCAACCGCACTCGTGCAGCCGAGGTCATCGCCGATCTCAACCGCAAATGGTCGCGCATCAAGTTCGTCTTGATCGACGACCGTCTGTCGGTGTTCCTCGAGGTGGCGGGCTCACCATTCGTTCCCAAACAACTCACCGATACATGCTCAGCCTTGACGTCGTTCCTGCGTACCGTGGACGACGAGTTCGCCGCACGCGTCGGCGGAGACCTCTTCTTCGCGAACAAGACCGGTGACTCCTCCTCGCTGCAGCCCGATCTGACGGCCGAGGACCTGCCTCCCGAACTCGAGACCCTGCTGCATCTCGATCTGGACGTGGCCGAGGATCTCGACGCGGTAGCCGATGTCTGCGGGCGCGATCGCGATCTGATTCTTCAGCTCCTCCACATCAGTAACGAATGGCAGATTCAGCTCCGCAGTCAGGCGGTGGACGCCCACAGTCGCGGGGACGCCGAAGAGGCTGCAGGATACGAGGATCAGGTCGGTGGGTGGGAACTCATGGTCGACCGTCTTCGCGGGGCTTTGCGACTGGTGGTCCTGCCCAATTCTCGAACCGAGACGCCGGCAAAGCCGCAACCTGAGCAGATGGGCCTGTTTGCCGATCCCTTGCAACAGAGTCTCTTCGACGATCCGTCCTGACACGACGGATCGCCTTCCCTCTATTCGAAGTGGGATTTGAAGATCTGTCCGTGGACGCCCACGGTTCGATCGACTACCTGCGAGACCGTGAAATCCGCTGCGGCAGAAAGATAGGCGTAGGCCGTCGCTCGATCCATTCCGCGATCATGCTCGAGGAAGTCGAGCGCGTTGACCACCGCGCGCCGCATGGCGCCGTTGAGGTCACTGTTCTGCCCATCGACCGAACCGTTGGGGTCGGACAGGCCGATCGGAATCCAGGCCTCCTCGGTCTCGGCGAACGGGTATCCGAAAGCCACCGATGGAGCGTCACCGGAATCCTTCTTGCACACGCTGAGTCGGAAGGTGCCGCGCAGCGATCCTTCCATCGCCGTCAGCGCCGCCTCACCGTCGCCCATGGCCATGTGTGGGTCACCGACGTAGAAGAGGGCGCCTTCAGCGAATACCGGCAAATAGAAGGTTGATCCGACACCGAGATGCCTGATGTCGATGTTTCCGCCGCCCAGGGTCGGAGGAATGGAGTTCGACGACGGGGACGTCGGGTCGGCATCCGAGGAATAGGCAACTCCCATCATTCCCATGAAGGGTCGCAAGGGAAACCGCACCTTCGACTGTCCGAAAGGCATCACGCCCTTGCCGTCTTCGATCGCCGTGAAGGTGGAAACACCGCCGTACTTCAACGGGTCCTTTGTTGCGCGCCCGTCTGTGGCGACCGGCGGCATGACTTCGTCCAGAGTGATTCCCGCTGGAGCGGTTCCGTCTGCTGTGACGGCGAGAGCGCCCTTGCCGTGTCTGCTCGACACAACGCCGTACGGCACGCGGGGAATGGCTTCGAGAGTCTCGATCTTGAGTACGTCTCCAGGCTGGGCGCCTTCGACGAAGACCGGGCCGGTGACGACGTGCGGTCCGTCCTTGTCGAAGTTTCGTTCGGTTCGGTTGTATTCGGCCGCAACGGCAATCGCATCTTCGAGCACGTCCTTCTCGGAAACGCCTTTGCTACCGAAGTATTCGAGAGGATTGCGCCCTTGATCCTCGAGAATTCCCTCGTGCGAGAGGGCGTCGATCGTGACGGTCTGACCCGACTTCATCCGCATCACCTCGCGGGTGTGGATGTTGGGCACATAACCCCACATGACGTCCGACGGATCCGAACTCAGATAGTGATCGCCACTGACGTTTCCACTGCCCGGTTGCAGAATCGGAATGCCATCGGCGAACGGTAGTGCAGAGGAGGACGATCCAGCCGGTGACGCGTTCGAGTGCGCGCATCCCGAAGCCACACCGGCAACTCCTACGCCCGCACCGAGGGCAGCGACTGCCCTCATGAATCCGCGTCGGCCAAGACCTTTCGTCAGGTCCTCGGCTGCGTTGCGGGCAAGAGTGTTTTCCATCGAGATTCCTCCGGAGTGCGTGACGATGTGCGACTGCGAAGAAAGCTAGACCCGATTTGTTACTCGTTCATTACCATTTCATGGCAGGGAAATACCGTTGACTGAGAATGAATTCAGCGACGGCGAAGCCGCCAGAGCGAGGTCGTCTCTCGTGCCCGGGCAGCGTGAAGCGCATCGGTTCGGTCACTGACCTTTGCGTGCGTCGGTTTGACGTCCATGCGATCGACAACAGTGAGCCCACCGGCCGCAATCAGATCGTGTAGTTCGGATCGCGTTCGGAGACCGAGGTGTTCGGCAATGTCCGAGAGGATCAGCCACGCTTCTCCCCCGTCGTCCAGATGCGCTGCGACACCAGTCAGGAAGCCCTTCAGCATCGCTCCAGCAGGGTCGTAGACGGCGTATTCGATGGGCGAGGTGGCCTTGGCCGGAATCCAGGGAGGATTGCAGACCACCAACGGAGCGGAGCCTTCGGGAAAGAGGTCTGCTTCCACCACGTTCACCTGATCGCCGTAGCCAAGCCGCGACAGGTTGGTGCGCGCGCATTGCAATGCCCGGGGGTCCTGGTCGGTGGCCGTCACTGTCTTGACGCCACGCCGCGCCAGGACGGCAGCAAGAACGCCGGTACCTGTTCCGATATCGAAAGCAGATTCCGTCGACGGTAGCGGAGCAGACGCGACAAGATCGACATACTCCCCGCGGACGGGTGAGAACACTCCGAAAGCGGGATGCACTCGTGCGTCGAGAGCCTCGATGAAAACACCTTTGCGGTGCCACTCGTGAGCGCCGATCGCGCCGAGGATGTCACGCAACGAGCGAACCGAAGGCTCACCGGTAATCCCGAAGGCTTCGGTCAACGCTACTTGCGCGTCCGGGGCTCGCCGGAGTGGAATCGACAGATCTGCATCCAAGGGAATGAGCAGCATACCGAGGATCTGCGCGCGGCGTCCTTGGGTCTGCCGGTGGAGATGGAAGGCTTTGGCTGGGTCGTCGGACGCTCGGCGCGGCTTGCGGTCGATGCGCGACGCGACGGCCTTCGACAGTTGGCGAGCGTTCTGAAAATCTCCGCGCCACAACAACGCCGTGCCTTCGCATGCCAAGCGATAGGCGTCGTCGGCCTTCATCGTGTCGTCGGCGACGACGATGCGCTTGGGCACCGGGGCGTTGCTCGTCGAACCCCAACGGGCCGATTGCTCGACGTCGTTCTCGGTCCACACTGCGAATTGTTCAGTCATGTAAGCCCTTCCGGCGTCCGACGCATAGCGGCCGGTCTACCGGCTGATGTGGTCCAGATCTGCAAAATCTGCTCGTCTGGTGTCCACACTAGTCGGGACCGGCCGCGCTACATGACTGCGAGAGGGATGTCAGCCCTTGGCGACGCGAGCTGCCTCGGCGATCCGAGCCTCGGCGACCGCGTCAGCAGCCTCGCCGGCGAGGATTCCGTCGTTCTTCGACTTCGCGAAGATCTCGGTGACCGTGTCGAAGATCTTCTCGACCTTGAGCTTGACCTCTTCGGCCGAGTTGCCCTTCAGCTCGCCGGCAACCTGGATGAGGCCGCCGCCGTTGGCGACGTAGTCGGGGGTCCAGGTGATGCCGCGGTCGCGGAGGATGTTCTCGACCTCGGGCACGGTGAGCTGGTTGTTGGCA
The DNA here is from genome assembly GCF_056401335.1 of Rhodococcus sp. P4_F3_2. NCBI lineage: Bacteria > Bacillati > Actinomycetota > Actinomycetes > Mycobacteriales > Nocardiaceae > Rhodococcus > Rhodococcus sp. P4_F3_2. Next base: position 87,760 of record NZ_JBFUJN010000022.1, on the reverse strand, counting down.
GCGCCGCAGACAACCTCGGCCTTGATCGAGCGTGCGGTCGTGTCGGTGAGGGTTGCGCCCATCGCACACGGTGCGTAGACGTCGAGATCGGCGTCGATGATGCTGTCGACGATGCTCACCTGCGGGAAGTCAGCCTTGACGCGGTCGAGTGCTCCGGCGTTGACGTCGGTCGCCAACACGGTTGCGCCGTCTGCGAGGAGAAGCTTGATGAGTTCGTAGCCGACCTTGCCTGTGCCCTCGACACCAACAGTCTTGCCTGCGAGCGACGGAGTGCCCCAATGCGACTGTGCCGCGGCGCGCATCGACTGGAATACGCCGAGGGCCGTCATCGGAGCGCTGTCGCCGGAACCGCCGACTGTAGCGTTGCGGCCGACGACGAAGTCGGTGTTACGACCGATGATGTCAAGATCGTTGGAGTTGGTTCCGACATCACCAGCGGTGATGTAGCGGCCGCCGAGGGTCTGGACGAATTTTGCGTAGGCGCCGAGCAATTCGTCGGTCTTGGCCGTTGCGGGGTCGCCGATGATGACTGCCTTGCCGCCGCCGAGGTCCACGCCGGCAACCGCAGCCTTGTAGGTCATTCCGCGCGAGAGACGCAAAACGTCTGTGACTGCGGCGGATTCGTCGGAGTACGGGTAGAAGCGCGTTCCGCCGAGCGCGGGGCCGAGCGTCGTGGAGTGGATGGCAACGATGGCCTTGAGGCCGCTCGCGGGATCCTGGAAGAAGCTCACCTGCTCGTGGGGGTAATCGCGCAGGTAGTCGGCGCGATCGAACACGCCCGCAGTGTCGTCATGGGAAACAACAGAGTTCACGGGCTCGGCGGTGAGAGTCATTGTGGGATAGACCTTTCCGAAGGATAAACGGGGTGCAGTCGAAACATTGGGAAGAAATGGGCGTTGGGTACTATTGGGGACAAATAACCCAAAGAGAATCCCGCTGAGCAATTCGTGGAACCAATGCTCTGCCTGAGCTACGATTTGGTCAATGCAAATCTCTTGAACTAGTCAATTCGATCATCCAGTGACCCATATCACTGAGGAGAGGTTCACAAAGTGCTCAGCATCGACAAGCTCGACGTCCAGTTGCTCGGACTGCTCAGCAAGGACTCAAGGATGAGTGTGGCCGAGTTGGCCAACTCGTTGGGCGTCGCCCGCAACACCGTCCAGTCGCGAATGAAGCGCATGGAATCCAACGGACTTCTCACCGGGTTTCGGCCGAATCTCAATCTCCCCGAGGTCGGTATCCCAATTCAGGCATTTGTCGGTCTGGAACTCGAGCAGGGCAAGATCAGCGCAGTCGCTCGGAGTCTGACCGAGTTGCCCGAGGTGATCGAAATTCACGCCACAACCGGTCGCGAGGATTTGCTCGTTCGCGTCGCCACCTCGACGCACGCGGCGCTGCAGAAGTTGGCCGAGCAGATCGTGTCACTTCCAGGCGTCACGCATTCGACCACGACCATCGCTCTGACCAATCCCCTTCCGTATCGAATTCAGCCTCTCCTCGAGCACCTCACCAATGACGCCGGATGGGGTCGTTCGACCGCCTTCCCCCGTCAGCAGGACTAGGACGGGTGGTCGCGTCGATGCTTCCAAGTGCGCTAGTTTCATGGTTATGAGTGAGATCCAGGGACAGCGCATCGCGTTCATTCAGGCGACGTGGCATCGCAACATCGTCGACCGTGCACGCGACGGATTCACCGACGCGATCGTCGAGCTCGGCTACCCCAAGGACACGGTTGATTTCTTCGAGGTACCGGGAGCTTTCGAGATCCCGCTGCACGCCCGGCGGTTGGCCAAGACCGGCCGCTACCAGGCGATCGTTGCCGCGGGTCTGGTCGTCGACGGCGGTATCTACCGGCATGACTTCGTGGCGACGGCTGTCATCGACGGTCTGATGCGCGTGCAGCTCGACACCGACGTTCCGGTCTTCTCGGTGGTCTTGACGCCGCATCACTTCCACGAGCACGCCGAGCACGTCGACTACTTCAGCACGCATTTCGTGAAGAAGGGCGCCGAGGCTGCTCGCGCGGTCGACGCCACCGTCAAGTCGTTGAAGGCCCTGCCCACCAGCTAGTCGTTAACCAAGTCTCGCTGAGTCGAATGCCATCGACTCAGCGAGATTTTTTGTGTCTATCGAGGCGTCTCAGCGCTAGTCAGCGCTGACGCATTCGAGTCGTCGACTTCGCCGTAGCGGTCGACGCATTGCTGGAAGAAGTCCCGCATCTCGGTGATTACAAGCGCATGACTGAGAAGTGACTTTTCGAGTGAATCGGCACCACCGGTGGCCTTTTGGGCAAACTTGCCAGCCATGTCTTTTCCCGACTGAAGTGTCCCAAAGCAGTCCAAGGCAGTAAGTCTGTTCAGGTTGCCTGCCATGTCTTGCAACTCGGCAAGAAACCCCTCACACGCGACGGTAAGCTGTGCTGCAACATTTGGGTCGAGGTCAATGCTGTGGGCACTTGGAGTTCGCCAGGTATGGGTCTCAGACATTAGATCCTCAATTCGGCCGATAGAACACGTGTTTAACTGGGGAGACGTTGATCGAGCAGGTTCGCGTAATGTTGCGTGAGCTCGCATGTCGACCCTTCGGGCTTAAGAGCAAGTTTGGTATCGACGCTGAGCCAAATCGCCCCCTGCGCAGCAGGCAAGGCGACGAAACATCTGACAAGGTCGGCATCCGCCTGAAGATGGAACTCGACGCCGTCTCGCTGGCCGATCGTCACGGGCTTGAATCCCACGTAGTTCGGATTCTGTTTGGTGGTCTCGATGGAACTTTCGGTCGAAAAAATCGACAAGTAATACCAGGACTCAGTCCACGAACAGATTTTCCAACCCGGCTGCTCGACGCCGGCGATATCAACTTCCTCGGTCGCCGGATCAAGCCCCACTTCTTCCAGAACCGAGTCCGGGATGTCCTTGCACGGATCGAACAAACCCTCTTGGCCGGATGCAGGCTCAGCCGCCCCCTCCACGACTGAGCTGCATCCTGCCGCAGCCCACACCAACATCCCAGCCATGAGCAGTCGCCCAACCCCCACCGACCCCCGCATGGCACCCCCTGTTGATGTGGACCCACTGTATTGGATGCATCGAAGGCCGGATCGGTTCCCGCAATCTTGAAATTCCCAGGTCACGATTGCTGGTTCACTCAGAGCGCATCTCCAGCGATTGACGCTCAGCTCAGCAGTCGCATACTGGAGAGGTTGACTACGACTTCGGGAAGGCACCGAGTGAGCGCACCGAAAGCCCCGGCCAAACCAGCGATCCTCAGCGTCGACGACGATCCTGGTGTTTCGCGTGCCGTCGTTCGAGACCTCCGCAAGCGGTACGGAGAGAAGTACCGAATCATTCGTGCGGAGTCCGGCGACCAGGCTCTCGAAACCTTGCGCGAAATGAAACTTCGCGGCGATGCAGTCGCTGTGATCGTCGCCGATTACCGCATGCCCGGTTTGAGTGGAATCGAGTTCCTCGAACAGGCAATGGACCTGTATCCCGTAGCTCGTCGCGTTCTCCTCACCGCGTACGCCGACACCGATGCTGCGATCGACGCCATCAACGTCGTCGACCTCGACCACTACCTCCTCAAGCCTTGGGATCCGCCGGAAGAGAAGCTGTACCCCGTCATCGATGCGCTGCTCGATGCCTGGGCAAGCTCGAGTCATCACCCCGCCGAGGAAACAAAGGTGATCGGCCATCGTTGGTCCGAGCGATCATCCGACGTCCGAGAGTTCTTGGCACGCAACCAACTTGCCTATCGCTGGTACATGTCGGACGAGCCGGAAGGCCAACGACTGCTCTCGGCTGCCGGTACCGACGAACTGCGGCTTCCCGTCGTCATCGCATCCAATGGGGATGTCCTCGTCGAGCCCACTGACGCCGAACTCGCCGACAAACTCGGGTTGAGTACCACCCTCTCCGAAGACTTTTACGATCTCGTTGTCATCGGCGGCGGCCCTGCGGGTCTGGGCGCTGCTCTGTACGGCGCTTCGGAGGGGCTTCGGACGGTTCTCATCGAACGGCGAGCGACAGGCGGTCAGGCCGGCCAGAGTTCGCGGATCGAGAACTACCTCGGCTTCCCCGACGGAGTCTCCGGCGCACAGTTGGCCGATCGGGCGAGGCGCCAGGCAACCAAGTTCGGCGCCGAAGTCATCACCGCTCGCGACGTCACCGGTTTGGAAATCAACGGCTCGGCCCGCACAGTGCGTTTCGACGACGGTTCGTCGGTCGACGCCCATTCGGTCATCTTGGCGACCGGTGTTTCCTATCGCCAGCTTTCGGCGCCGGGACTCGATACATACACCGGCCGAGGGGTTTACTACGGATCGGCCGTCACCGAAGCCGCACGGTGCAGCGAGCAGGATGTGTACATAGTCGGCGGCGCCAATTCGGCAGGCCAAGCTGCGGTCTATCTCTCCCGCGGAGCTAGGTCCGTCACCATTCTCATTCGCGGCAACTCGCTCGAAGCCTCGATGTCCTACTACTTGATTCAGCAGATCGAAAAGAATCCGAAGATCACCGTGCGCACGTGCACGGAGGTAGTCGGCGCTGAGGGTGACGATCACCTCGAACGAATCACACTGCGTAACAGAGCCACCTGAGAAGAAGACACTGTCGATGCTCAGTGGTTGTTCATCTTCATCGGTGCCGCTCCACTGACCGACTGGCTCGGAGACGTGGTGGTCCGCGACGGAAATGGCTTCGTTCTTGCCGGCCCGGACCTTCCGTCCGAAGGCGTCACACCGGACGGGTGGCCGCTCGACCGCGCACCACATCATCTCGAAACCAGTGTCCCCGGAGTGTTTGTCGCCGGGGACGTACACGCCGAATCGGCCAAGCGCGTCGCGTCGGCCGTCGGAGAGGGCGCGATGGCCGTGATGTTCGTCCACCGCTATCTCGCTCAACAATAGGGAGATTCGATGTCCATTCCTGAATGCAGCCCAGACTTGCTTCGCACCCTGTTCCTGTTCGAGAAGCTCACCGACGATCAGCTCGAATCACTGTGCCAGGCAGGCCATATCACCGAGATCGATCGAGGTCAGGTCTACCTCGAAGGTGAGCCTGCCACCTGCTTCTACGTCCTCATCGAGGGCGAGGTGGTGCTGTCCAAGCTGTCGGGCGGCGAAGACATCGAGATCAACAGGACCACCCAGCGCGGCGTCTACTCGGGAGGCTGGACGGCGTATCTCGGCGATCGTGTACCGCAGGTCTACGCGGGGTCGATGCGAGTGACGACTCCTTCGACGTTTTTCGTCCTGGACGCCGACAAGTTCGGCAACGCGATGCGCGAGTGGTTTCCAATGGCGGTTCATCTACTCGAAGGTGTTTTCTTCGGCAAGAAGAACACTCAGCAGATCATCGATCAGCGAGAGCGACTCCTTGCACTCGGATCACTTTCGGCCGGGTTGACTCAYGAGCTCAATAACCCTGCAGCCGCAGCGGTTCGAGCGACCGCGTCTTTGCGCGAGCGTGTCGCAGGTATGCGTCACAAACTGGGAATGGTTGCATCGGGCACCTACGACCGCGATGCCCTCGTGACGCTCATGCGGCTTCAAGAGGAAGTTGCAGAGGTTGTCGCCAAGGCGCCGACGCTCACTCCCCTCGAAGCCTCGGATCGAGAGGATTCGTTGGGTGAATGGTTCGAGGATCATTCGATTCGAGAGGGTTGGGATCTGGCTCCGACCTTCGTGCAGGCTGGTCTCGACACCGCTTGGCTCGAGAATGTTGCTGCAGCCGTTGACGAGTCCGTACTCGAAGGCGCAATTCGCTGGCTGAATTACACCATCGAATCCGAACTCCTGATGAACGAGATCGCCGACTCCACAACGAGGATTTCGACTCTCGTCGGTGCGGCTAAACAGTATTCTCAGATGGACCGCGCGCCCTTCCAGACCATCGATGTCCACGAACTACTTGACAGCACGTTGATCATGTTGGGGCAAAAGATCGGAAGCGGAATCGAAGTGGTCAAGGAATACGACCTCGCGCTGCCACCGATCGACGCCTACGCCGCCGAACTCAATCAGGTGTGGACCAACCTGATCGACAATGCGGTGTCTGCCATGGACGGATCGGGAACACTCACCGTTCGGACAAGCCGCGATGGCGACCGCGTGTGCATCGAGATCTGCGACACCGGCGCCGGGATTCCCGATGACGTCATCGACAGGATCTTCGAACCGTTCTTCACCACCAAGCCGGTCGGCGAGGGAACCGGTCTCGGCCTTGATATTTCGTGGCGAATTGTGGTCGGCAAGCATCGTGGTGAGCTGCGGGTCACGTCTGAGCCCGGTAACACCCGGTTCAGAGTTTTGTTGCCAATCGCGGGCCCACCGCGGGATACGCGCGACGACTAGTCGCCCTTGCACGGCCGGTAGGCAAAGCGCACGATGAAATGACCGACTTCAGTCAGCGAGAGGGTGGACCATGACCGACGGACTTCCAGCGGGGATCGATCCGAGCGTGCCGCCCAGTGGCGCGGGATGCGTCGAATGCGATGCGAGCAGCGGTTGGTGGGTGCACCTGCGTCGATGCGCGCAATGCGGTCACGTGGGGTGTTGTGACTCCTCACCGTCACAGCACGCGAGCAAGCATGCGGCCTCGACGAAGCATCCGTTCATGCAGAGCTACGAACCCGGTGAGGATTGGTTCTGGAGCTTCGAAACCAACGAGGCGTACGACGGACCTGAATTGGCGGCGCCCACTTCACATCCCGTAGATCAGCCGACGCCGGGACCTAAGGGTCGTGTCCCAGCCGATTGGCAGCAACACATCCACTGACTCAGTTCGGTTGGTCGATCGACCTCAAAGTCGAGACGTTCGACGACTCCTGATCCAATGCGTTGTCGATGCAGGCTTGAAACTGAGCCTGCATTGCCTCCACGACCGCGATATGACTCGCCAACACATCGATGAGCGCATCCGGGCCGCCAACCGCCTTTTCCTCGAACTTAACCTGCAGTGCCCGGGCGGATCCGAGAGTGCCGAAGCCTCCCACTTGCCCGAGATAGTTCGCATCGTCCGACAGTGACCTGAACAGCGAAATTAGATCATCACACGCCTTCGCCAGATCCTCTGCGACCCTCTTCTCCAGATACAAACCGGACATCACATACTCCAATTCACTACGAGTCGAATCTCTTCCGAGCGTTATTCGGGAAGCAGCGGTAACACGGTCAGACCGACCCGCTCAACCAGTTCACACGAAGTTTCGGGGCGCTGGTCACCGACTTTCGCACCCACTCGAATCATCGCCGTGGACTGAGCAGTCGCGAAGGCGATATTGCACGCGGTGTCCGCCTTGTCATTGTGTTCCTGGAACATCAGGACCTCTCGGCCGGCAAGTTGAATTCGATGTAGATCGCGCATCACCGGATTTGCTTCGACGTCCGCAAGCGAGTGTGTTGTGGAAGTCAGACGGAGGAAGAACCAAGATCCTTCCCACTTGCATATATTGAACCCATCGATATGGGTGTTGACTATGTCAACCTCTTTTGTTGCCGGGTCAACTCCGACTCTCTCCAATTCCTCATTGCTGAGAACCTCACACGGATCAAACATCCCAATCACATCGACAGGGAAAGCCTCGCCCTCGACGGTCGAGGAACAACCCCCAACCAACAGCGCGGCCGCGACCAAGACCACTGCACCCCTCACTCCCACAGCACTCCCCCTCGTTCGCGACCCGCTCACAGTATTGGACGCTCCCCAGCACCGATCGGTTCCACCCCATTGCATTCCGTTGCAACCCTTCACCCACGCCAACAATCGGCCTAACGTCGATCTACCAGGGGATTCACAACGAAGTGAGGTGCGGATCAATGAAGGCAGCACGGTTCCACGGGCAGAAAGACATCCGGATCGAAGAGATCCCTGAGCCCGAATTGCGGCCAGGAACAGTCAAGCTGAAGGTCGCATGGTGCGGAATCTGCGGCACCGATCTCCACGAGTACCTCGAGGGACCGATCTTCATCTCCGCACCCGGACACCCGCATCCACTCTCACACGAGAATGCGCCGGTCACGATGGGCCACGAGTTCTCCGGCACCGTCGAAGAGGTCGGCGAAGGCGTCACGGACGTCGAGGTGGGCGAAAATGTTGTCGTCGAGCCGTACTTCGTCTGCAACGAGTGCGCCCCGTGCAAGGCGGGCAACTACCACCTGTGTACGAAGATGGGGTTCATCGGCTTGGCCGGCGGCGGTGGAGGGCTCAGCGAGAAGGTCGTCGTCGACCGTCGCTGGATCCACAAGATCGGCAACATCCCGCTCGACGAGGCAGCCCTCATCGAACCGTTGAGCGTCGCCCATCACGCAGTCGTGCGCAGTGGAGCCGAAAGCGGCAACGTCGCAATTGTGGGCGGAGCCGGACCGATCGGACTCCTCGTTGCGGCAGTTCTCAAGGGTCTGGGTGTCACGACGATCGTCACCGAACTCAGCGAAGCCCGCAAGGCCAAGGCCCTCTCCAGTGGAGTCGCCGACTACGTCATCGATCCCACCACCGAAGACGTCAAAGCGCGCGTCCTCGAACTCAGCGGAGGCATCGGCGCAGACATCGGCTTCGAGTGCGCAGGCGTCAACGCGGTCCTCGACACCATGCTCGACACGGTCCGGCCTGCTGGAGTTGTTGTCAACGTGTCGATTTGGGGCAAGCCCGCGACCATCGACATGCAGAAGCTGGTCCTCAAGGAAATCGACCTACGCGGAACCATCGCGTACGTACGTGACCATGAAGCGGTCATCAAGATGGTCCAGGACGGTGTCGTCGATCTGGCGCCATTCATCACCGGTCGTATTCAGCTCGAAGAGTTGATCTCCGAAGGATTCACCACTCTGATCGAGCACAACGACACTGCAGTCAAGATTCTCGTCAGGTCGTGACTGGACGGGGCACCTCGGGACCCACCGCAGTCAGCGACCCAGGTGCGCGCCCCTTGCCCCATCCGATCTTCTCTCGGTAGCGGCCGATGTGATCGTTCTCGATCGCATCGGCCGTTTCCAACGGTGTGGATTGCGGATGCACATACAGCGCATCCGTCGGGCAATATGCCTCACACATGAAGCAGGTCTGGCAATCCGATTGGCGCGCAATCACCGGGACGCCCGAGGGTGTCCGGTCGAAAACATCTGTAGGACAAACGTCTACGCACTTGTCGCAACCGATGCAGTCAGGCGCAGACACCAGCTCGATCATGACGCCACCAATGCAGACCCGACAGGTTCCGACGTTCGGGTCCACACCGAATCCAAACCTCCGGTGAGAACGTGATGATGCTGCGTTCCATCGAGTTCGGGATAATCGTCACGCTTGCTCATTCCCCGAGTCTCGGTCCGCGCCAACGTCGAGTGGTACATCCAGCGACCGACGGCCGTGATCGCGGCAGCCTGCCGCGCCGCCATCCGACCTGCTGGATCCGCGCCCAGATCCGCACTCACTGCACCCCACAGCGATTCGAGCTCAGCGAGCGCTGCGGATACCCGATCACCGCTGCGGAGGTAGTTCTTGTCGAAGGGAATCAGCTGCGCCTGAGCAGCTTTCACCACATAGTCGGCAGTAAACCCGGTTCGTGCCGGATTACGCAATGCGACGGTTCCGGCTCCGCGAAGACCACTGGTAGACCCACGTCCGACCGACAGCGCATAGCGCGCAGCACCGGTTCCCGCCCACGAACCAGAAGACATCGCCCACGCGGCGTTGTGACTTCCCCCGCCGGTAAACCCTCCGCAGATTCGCTCTCGGGTCGCAGCGTCCCCGGCGGCAAACAGTCCTGGAACGGATGACGCGCAATCGTCATCGACGACGTTRATTCCCCCAGTGCCGCGCACCGTGCCTTCTGCGAGCATGCCGACCTCGAATTTGTCGGTGAAGGGGTCGATTCCGCGGCGATCGAATTGCAGGAAGAAGTTGGGTTGCCCCAGCCTCATTCGACGCTGCACCTCAGCGTCGGCCCGATCGATCTGCGCGAAGACCGGCTCGTTCCGCAACGTGCTGGCGATGACGGACCTCCCCTTCGCCGAACCGGCACCTTCGAGCACGCTTCCGTCTGCGTGAAAGAACGTCGCGTACGCGTAGTAAGCCGTTTTGGTGATCGTCGATCCGGCCGCTGCGATTCCGTACGCGTTGGAGAACTCCATGCCGGAGAACTCGGCTCCGACTTCGGCTGCCATCAATGCACCGTCACCGGTATCGACGTTGGTGCCCAAAGCACCGGAGAGAAACGCACAACCTCCGCTGGCGACCACTACCGCGCCTGCCGACACTCGGTAGTCCTGGTGTTCGTGGCGTTGGTAGCCCGCAGCTCCGCGAACTCGCCCGGCGTCGTCCACCAACAACTCCAGCGTCGGCGAATGGTCGAGGATTCGCACACCGGCTCGACGAATCCAGGTGCGCATCCGCCGCATGTACTCAGGTCCCTGCAAGCCGGTGCGTATCTGCTTGCCCGTGGTGGGGTCGACGGGAAACGGATATCTGCCCTCCACCGCGAGGAGATCCATGTTGGAGTAGGTCTGCTCGAGGACGCGGTCCATCCAATGGTGGTCGGCCAGATATCCGCCGAGCGCCTCGCGTCCGGCCTTGGCCAGCTCGCGGGCTGTCAAATCCGGCTCGACGTACCAAACACCCGTTCCGGATGGGGCCGTCGCGCCACTCGTTCCGCAGTATCCCTTGTCGACCAGGACGACGTCTGCACCGGCCTTGGCCGCACGCAACGCTGCCCATGCGCCGGCGGGGCCACCACCGATCACCAATACATCGGTGGAGAGTTCGAGGACGTCCGTCACTGGCCAGCTCCTGTCAGAGGTCTACGCAACACTTCTGTTGCCGCAATGTTCCTCGAACGAACTACCCAGCGCCACAGTCAGAATCACTGTGAACTCAACCAGTCACTGCCGCATCGACAGAGCGCTACGACGCTTCCCGCTCCTCGTCGGTGCACAACGCGGAATACTTGGCGAAGGCTTCCTGCAAGGTCAGCGATTTACGTCGCTCGGTGATGTCGCGGGGCTTTCCCTGCGCGACACATCGACGCGCATGCTCGATCACAGCTTCACGAATGACGCTGGAAATGTCCGCGCCCGTGAGCTCTTGGAGGGCCTCTAGGGCCCTCAGTTCCTCTACGTCGAATCTCACCGTTACCGATCGTCTAGCCACGCTCAGGATGTTACTTGCGGGTACACCAAGATTGGTGAGTTACATATGCGTCGAGTCGAATATCTTTGCGCGCCAAACCCTTCGAATTCCGATCTACGTGGGTAAATAGTTTTCCACCCGTGACACTCATGTAACGCAACGCACACAGCGCTAGCCAGCGTGCCGACGGACACTACCGCTGTCTATGCTTGCGAAACACTGCCTTCGATCGGAGATACAACGCGTGAGCATCGACCACATCGTTTCCGCAGTCGACGGTGACGCTGCCGAGCGAATCAAGACAGCTCTGGCCGAGAGAGCCGCAACCTCGACGGACACGACCACGCTGGTGTTCGACGGCGTGAGCATCGAGATTCCACCGTCGGTCGGCGACGCCGTCGTGCAGCTCCTGACCTACCTCGCTGCCGGGGACAGCGTCGCCCTCGGGCCAGTCGCAGAACTCCTCACCACCTCGCAGGCAGCAGAGATCCTCGGCGTTTCGGACACGTATGTACGCAAACTCGCCGACGCCGGGAAACTCCCGATCGAACTACGCGGCACCCACCGCAGGTTCCGCCTCGACGACGTGATGGCTTACCGCGAGCAGTTCCCCAAACGCGCCTAGCTCTTCGCGTACATTCCTTCGATCTCCTTCGAGAACCGATCGACGACGACATTGCGCTTGATCTTGAGCGTCGCTGTCATCTCACCGTCTTCCTCGGTCAGATCGCGATCGAGAATGACGAACTTCTTGATCGACTCCGCATGCGAGACAGCGGCATTGGCGTCGTCGACGGCCTTCTGAAGCTCCGCGCGAAGGTCCTTGTCATCGCGCAGCTCAGCGACGGTGGCGCCGGAAGGCTTGCCGTTCTCCGACTTCCACTTCTCGAACACCTCAGGGTCGACGGTCAACAGCGCCGTGATGTAGGTCTTCCCGTCGCCGACGACAACTGCCTGCGAGACGATGGAATGCGAACGGATACGGTCTTCCATCGGGCCGGGCGAGACGTTCTTGCCGCCCGCCGTCACCAGAAGATCCTTCTTGCGTCCGGTGATGGAAAGGTAACCGTCGCTGTCGAGTTCACCGAGATCACCGGTTCGCATCCAGCCGTTGACGAATGTCTCTTCGGTGGCCTTGTCGTTCTTCCAGTATCCCTTGAAGACGACTCCACCGTTGAGTTCGATCTCGCCATCCTCGGCGATGCGAACCCCGTTGCCGCCCATCGGCTGTCCGACGGTTCCGATCTTCTGAGCACCCGGCACGTTGACGCAGTGCGCCGCAGTGGTTTCGGTGAGGCCATAGCCTTCGTAGATCGGAACTCCGAGCCCACGGAAGAAGTGTCCCAACTCAGGAGTGAGGGCGCCGCCGCCGGAGATCGCGAACCAGCACTCGCCGCCGAGAGCCTCACGAAGCTTCGAATACACGAGCTTGTCTGCCAATGCGTGCTTCGCCTTCAAGATCAGCGAAGGACCGCCCTTGTCGAGAGCTTGGCTGTACTCCTTGGCGGTGGCTTCGGCGAAGGCGAAGATAGCGCCGGGAATCTTTCCACCGGACTCCGCCTTGCGTGCTGCGCCGTCACGAACTTTTTCGAAGACACGCGGAACTCCGAGGATGGTGTTGGGCTTGTACCGCTCGAATTGAGTTGTAATGGTGGCAAAGTCGGACCAGTGCGCCTGCGACGCACCAGCTTCGAACGTCGCGAGGGACACCGCGCGAGCCAGCACGTGAGCGAGCGGCAGGAAGGTCAGGACTCGGTTTCCCGGAACCGCCACCTTGCCGATCGATGCCGTCAGAATCCCGCGCACCTCGGACAGGAAGTTGCGATGCGTGAGGATGCATCCTTTGGGACGACCTGTCGTGCCGGAGGTGTAGACGAGTGACGCCAGATCGTCGGCCTTGATGCCCGCGAGTCGCTTCTTCAACTCGGTGTCGTCAACGTCGGCACCCTGTGCGGTCAGCTTTTCGACTGCTCCGTCGTCGATCTGCATGACGGCCTTGAGAGAGCTTGGCGCGTCCTGGAACAGCTGCTCGTGCGCGCCGGTTTCGACGATCGCGATGACGGCCTCGGAGTCTTCGAGGATCCAGCTGACCTGCCCCTGAGACGACGAGTCGTAGATCGGAACGGTAGCCGCGCCGGCGGCCCAGATAGCGAAGTCGAAGAGCGTCCACTCGTATCGGGTCGCGGAGAGGAGTGCGACGCGGTCGCCTGCCTGCACCCCGGCTGCAATGAGACCGTTTGCGACGCCGGTGACCTGCTCGGCGAACTCCTTGGCTGTGACGTCTACCCAACCCTCTCCCTTGGGGCGGGAGAACACCGTCAGTTCGGGCGTGCGCTCGGCGTGAGTGAAGACGGTGTGCACCACGGACTCGTTGTCGGAGATGGTGAACTGGGCTTTGGCGCTGTACTCACTCACAGGGTGTCATCTCCGTTGGTCTGCGATTCGATGCTGATTCTGAAGCGGTGGAGTGCGCGGGCGAAGTCTGCGACCTCGGACTCGGTCCAATCGTGCAGCCTGCCGGCGACTTGGTCGAGCCGMCGCGCGKCGGCGGCGTCGAGGTATTTGCGGCCAGCCTCCGTCAAGTGCAATGGATTGCCCTGACGAACGGATCCCGGATCGGCATACACCCAGCCTGCCTCGATGCAGCCGCGAACTTGGCGCGAGATGGTCGAGCGGTTGACGCCGAAGACTTCGGAGATCTCCGTGGCCTTGCAGCCGTCGTTGCGGCCGATAAAGGAGAGGAAGGAATGCTGCGCGATCGACGGGTGGTCATCGGAATGCCGATCCCCCGTCATCAGCTGCCGCGTGAGGTGCACCAGCTCGTCATGAACAGCTGGTGGACCGGTGAGCGCCATTGCTCCGTCGTGTTGCACTGAGCAACTATAACGCCGACCCCTGTGTCCGACGCAATATGACCGCCGCCACCGACAAGAAGTCCGTCGGTGGCGGCGTGAAGAGTTAGACCAGATCCTCACCGTTGCGGCGAGCAGTTGCCCAATCCTTGAAGAATCCCTTGCTGATGACTCCCAGCACGACCAAGACCAACGCCGGCCAGATCAGAACATAAATGGTCAGTAGGGCTGTACTCATTCGTATTCCTTCTACTTGTCTCGACGGTTACTTTCCKGACGCTCCGACAGCAGGAAACTCCTCCTCGTCGAAGTCTCCGGTCCGCTGCTTGATGAGTTCGAAATCGAACGTCTCACGCTGATTGACGGACATCGCAAAGCACACGACGGTACTGACGGCATAGGCCACCAAAGATCCGCTGAGCGTTGGGTAGTCGTGCAGGAAGCCGATCGCGAACGGCGCGGACAGCACGATCGCCAGGCCACCGACGATCTGCGCAACCTTCAGACCGAAGAATCCAAATGTCATGAGCCCCAGCACCACTCCGATACCGACAACGGCAACGATGTCGGAGAGAATCCCGAACATCCCATCCATCGGCACCCAACTGAATCGGACGGGCAAGAAGGCAGCAAGAGCCACCAGCACCGACACAGTGAAGGCCTTGTTGGTGACCTTTCCCCAATAGAAGCTCGCAATAACCGGGAACACCAGCGCGCCCCACAGCGCGCCGACGAACACCAACAGATCCAGAATGCTCAGTTGCAGACTTGCCAAGGAGATAGCCGCCGCCGTGGCAACTATCATCGTTACTCGGCCGATGAGCAGCATCCGTCGAGGGTTCGCATTAGCCTTGCCTGCGACGGCTTGGCCGTACACGTCGGTCATCACGATGGACGAGAGTGCAGCAAGGTCCGAGTCCGCCGTCGATGACAGCGCGCCGATGATCATGACAAAGAAGACAGCCAGCAAAATTCCGGGCAGGTACGACGCGGCCATCTGCGGAATCAGGTTGTTGACGTCACCATCCATCGGCTCGATTCCGAGGTACAGAGCGAGAACACCCAGCATTCCGACACCGATGACCGTTGCGCCATATCCCACGGTTGCGGTGATGAAGGTGGGCTTGATCAGGTCTTCGCGGACCGCGAACAGACGTTGGGCAATGGTCTGGTTGCCGATTGCGTAGGCAAGAACTGCCGCGATGTACGGCGCGCCCTGCTCGAAGAAGGCAACGCTCGAGAAGAAGTTGCCCTGCTCAGCAGTAAGGTTGCCTGCCCCGGATTCGAAGGCTGCCGGGAACCCCGCCGCAAAGAAGATAAACGGCACCAAAACCGCTACCGCACCGAGCATTCCGATCAGCTGAACGAAGTCGGTCAACACCGAAGCACGGAAGCCCGACCACAGCGTGTACAGCAAAACGCCCAGCGCAACGATGAACACACCCTGGATGAAGTTGAACGGCGAAAGCAACGCGATCAGCAGACCACCAGCGAGGAAGTTCGACATCAAACTGATGAGACTGCCGACTATATTGGAACCCGCGAGCATCAGCTGACTCGAGCGTCCGTGCCGCGCGTACATGACCTCAGCCAGCGTGTGGGCTTTCGGCGCTACTTTGCGAATTCGCTGGCCAAACGGATAAATGAAGAGAATCATCAACGCGCCCCATAAACCGTAGTGAATGGGGCCGGAGATTCCGTAGGTGTATCCAGAAGTGGCGGATGCGTACATCGACGACGCCCAAATCCAGGTGGCCGTCATACTCGCGGCCGAGACACCAAATCCTAACTTGTTTCCGGCGGTCATAAAGCCGTCGGCATTTTCCTGCCTCTTACCAATACGAAGAGAAATCAGAAATGTTCCACCATAAAAAGCAACAAGCAGTGAAACAATTACCAAGGTACTGAACTGGACCATGTCGGACCCCGTCACATGCCACATCCTTCGCACATAATCGGCAGAACAAAGCGCAAAACCCCTGTTCAGGATCTTTGCGCTTCGTTTCTGCACGCCCTAGGAGCGACCGTCATACCAACACCGGTCACATATTCAATTGACTAGCACCACGCACTTCGTCTTTTCGGAAACCCAACCTCCACAAAATAAATCTTCTGCGCAAACTTTGGCTCGACCACGCAATTTAACAACCGAGAATCGACCATAGCATGATGGCAATTTCGAACAAAAACTCCAATATTTTCCCACCCGAAAAGATTCATGATTCCGCAGCAGAAAAATCGTGCGCTTCCAGCGCATATAACAACTCCGCATCGATTGAAATCGATGCTCGATTCGATCGCTCAGCTACTTCGACAGGACCATCCTGGCAAACCGTCGGCCCCACTCGGGATCGGCGGAAACATGCTCGTCCAGCGGATTGGAGACAATCGCCCCGATCATTCGCAAGTACACGAGAGTGTCTCGCACCATCCACGTCCAATCGTCGTCGCCGAGGCGGGTTCCGTCTGTTGTCGACCAACCCAATGCCGTGAGGCCTTCGATCATGACTTCACTACGTTCGGACTCCGACAAGCCGGCAGCCAACGTAAGGAACAGAATTCGGCCGGCTTCCTGCCCCAACTCGCCCTTTCCCAACGGCATGGCCGTCACGATGTGACGCCACAGCTCGCCTTCATATGCAAGCACTGACGCGCCGAGTCGAGTCAGAATCAATGTGCCTCGGAGTCTCCGGACAAATCTCAGTGTCTTTGCGGCTTCAACGAGTACTGCTAATTGCGAGTCACTCCCTGCCGTGACATCGATCCAGTCACTGCCCCAATCGAGTTCGTCTCGGGCATACGCAACAAGGTCCGGAGGCAGTGACCCGGATGCCGTCAAGACAATCCCACCACCTCGCGCGGAGTTCAGCAGCCACAGCAGTTGACGGGTTGCTCCTTCACGCATCACCTCGAAGTAGTTGTCGTATCCGCCACGAAGCTCCGCTTCGGCAACTGCGGCAAACAGTTTCGGCGCGGAATGAACAGACAAGCGGCGCAAGAACTTCTCGAACAGCGAGCTTTCCACGGGCGGTGATTTATGCAATGCCACTGCAATGGTGACTGCTGCATTGGACTCTGCGGGAACAAAACGTTCGGGATCGAACAGTCCGGTCCTCGCCTGCACGTTCAGGAACTCGCGATACCCGATCGGACCGCCAGAATCCTCCGGCGGGCACGCTCTCTCGCCGTCGAGACAGGATGGCTCAGAAATCGGCTGGTCTTCGACAATCTGCTCGAGAACCAACGTGTGACTCCACCTTGCGCGGGCGTTGTACTCATAACGGACGTACTCCCCTACCGCGGTAACTGCCTCGTCGATCCGGACTTCGTCCTCACCAAACTCGTCTTCCTGGTATCCGTCGCGCTCGATCACCTCTGGCGCGATATACCGATCTGGGCCATTGTCCGTTGAATGATGGACACTCACCCACTGATGAGCGTGTTGATCTCCCCACCCCATCACCGCCTGCACAATCGAATGAAGTTGGTCCAGTTCGATATTCGACGGAACCGAAAACCGTCTCCAAATAGGCGGCGTGATGCAATCGAGTTCGATCCGCATGACAAAGTTCGCCACCTCCGGCCGTCGACGCTGATTCCGCATCTGCCTCGGCGTAAGGACCTTCATCTGGCTTTGCGCCGCTTGATATGCAGGTACCAAACGCAGATGTGAAGCTCGCCGAACTCGCTGACCCGTCATGTATGGAGGCTAGATCTACCTACCGACAGCCGAGATACTCACTGCCACAAGGTTGCCCGATTTGTCGGGGCTCGCATCTCGTCACTGGTCGGCTGTCAAGTCCAGATCAACGCGGACCTACCCAGGCATTTTTGATCATCCACTGCGCTGCCAATAGTGTGCGCCGATTACCGTAGACCTGACAGCTACCGCACGAAAACAGTGCCCAGCGCCTGCTCGGACTGGCACAGAACATGAGGATCCATGAGCGACCAAGACACGACCGCCGACCAGCCCCTCCACATCAACGGCGCAATTGCCTTGGTGACGGACGAGCGCGACGAGTTGGTTCGCCTGTGCGTCCAGACCCTCGCCGAACTACTGGGCAGTGAGCCTGCCACCGATGACGACGGTGACATCGTCGTGCCGGTTCACGGATTTGTCGTCTACGTGACCGTCGCCGACGACGGACCCCAGATCAACGTCTGGTCCTCCGTTCTGACCGGCCTCGGCAATCCCTCGCATGCTGCGACTCGACTGATCGAACTCGCGCAGGAATGGCCGCGCCTCCGTTTCGCCTTCAGCGGTGACCACCTGCTGGTCTCCACGATGCTCGACGCGGACCCCTTCGCTCCACAACATCTGCTGAACCTGATCGACGAGGTTCACGACTTCACTCACGAACTCGACGACGATTTTGCTGAATCTTTCGGCGGATCCCTCGATTGCGACGCGGATGACGACAGCTACGCCGGCGACTGCAATCCCGGCGGTTGCGGCGGAGACTGTGACTGCGGCGTGCATCTCTGCGATTGCTGAGATGCACGCACGCTTACGTTTGTCATCGCTTCTCGGGACGACCGAAAGCGACCGAATGAAATTCGACTGCGCGGCAGGAACGACGACGGAAAGATCGTCACTGCCGGTTTCGCTACTGTGCAGCGCAATGACCTTCGGCCTGGCAGCGGACTCATCAATCAGACCACGACGGGCTGACCTGCTATTCCTTTGTGCGGCTTGGCAGAGCGCTCATATCAGTCGCCGATTTAGACGCCGAACGCGCCTGAATCGCGAAAATTCCTCGCCTACAGCTACTTTCGTCGGTGTAATTCAACGACGCAACGCCACCCTAGATGTCGCTGTACCAACCAGACGACTGGGATTGCGGGCGTGGCCGCCCCAAGATCAGCCTGAGTACGGCTCGCAGGCAAATCCGGTGATGTAGCCCTGCTCGCAGCCGTGCTGCGTTTGGATATCACCGCTGGTCGGCTCTTTGCCACACTTAACACCGCAGCGTTCGTATCCGTTTACGACACCATCACCGTTCCGGTCTTCGTCAGGGTCATATGGGTAACCGCCTCCGGGATTCGTGTTCGCCTCCGCACGCATCTCCGCACAGGCTGGATCGGTCGTGGAGTACGAGCCATCGGTGTAGACCGCAGTTCCCGGGTAATCGCAGTACCGTAGAACCCTTTCCGAAGCTTGTGTAGTTGCCGGAGGCACATAGGTGTCGCAGGATGCCTCGTAGCCAGTGGTGCCATCGGAGTACAATGCGGTACCCGACTGGTACAGGGAGAGATCGCCGCATACGAAGGTGATCGGCGCGACCTCGGGTGTACTGCTTGGGGGAGGTACTACGGACTCAGTTGCCGGGACGGCTGTTGCCGATGAGCTTGATGGGGTTGTCGACGGCAAGTCTGCGCCTGGGCCGCCGCAAGCAGAAAGACTGAACGACGAGAGCAATGCGCCAACAGCGAGGATAAGCGCTCTCTTCATGTCAGTCTCCTGTGTGTTCCCGCACGCTGTTGTGTCGAACGAGCAATTCCGGCGATCATCGCCGTGAGCATTCTCCGCATCGTGCCGCCTTCGCGCGGTAGCGATTCGGCTTACATTGATAATCGGCAGACGCGAAAACTCGTTACGGAGTTGCGAGCCTCTCTCACCTGTGATCGACAACATCGCGCCAGCACCGAGCCCCCGAACGACCGCCCGAACGAGAAGTTGAGCGCAGCCAGCTTTCCCGCTTCGGATTCGGCGTTCACCAGTTTTCGGTAGCACTCCTTTGTGTTGGCGGTACTCGCGACAGTGGTCGGCGTATCGACCAGTTCCGACGCTTATTGACCGATCGAGAGCCTTGACGGGAGGAAGCGAGTTGCGCGTTACTGCGTATCCGTACTGACCAATGGCCCAGTGCGCTTCATTGATCTTTGCGCAGACCGACACTGGCTCCGCGACCTGTCCGCCGGTAATCGAAGCAAAAGTGTGGTCAATTCCGTATCACTAGTAAGTGAGGCAAGTACATTCGCGACTGAAATGACGTTCACCAGCCACTGAAACGCGTCACGTCAGCGCTGTGAAGTCGACGAGTTCCTTTTCAATGTCAGCTAAGGGCTTCTCTCCAGTTGCTGCTTCGATGGCTCGCGGCGCCAATCCTCGATCGAGCATGAATGCCATCAATTTCGTGATTGTCGACTTGGCTGCCTGCAGCTGAGCCAACTGCCCCGACTTCGGATCGCTGAACGCCGTCAGGCGGTTGATTCGGGCGGAGAGTTTCGTCTCCACATCCGCCAACTGGTACCAGAGCGCTTCGTCATGAGGAAGGCCGAGCATCTTGCGTGCATGCTCGGTCGATACCCGCAGGATCAACGTGGTCGAATCCGTGATCGGCTGATCGGGGGCACTGCCGCCTACCGCCGCGCCCGCGGCCACCGCCGCGCCCGCTCCGGCCAAACCACCAAGCATTCCGAGACCGCCGATCATCCCTCCCGGCCCGAATGCTGCAAGCCCGCCGACGATAGCGGCGCCACCTGCCGCGGCAGCCGGCGCTGCGAGCATAAGCCCGACCGGTCCGGCCGCGACCAAGGCAAGACCGACTGCGGCTGTAATTACCCTGCCCCAGGGGACGCCACCGCGACTGTCCAAGCATTTCTGGACGTCTTCGAGGGCGGTGCTCACTGTCTTTCCGAGCTGACGAACGAACCCCAATTCGACGGCGATGTCGGCGAGTGCGTCGCGGGGGGCGTTGCCGATTTCGAGTTCATACGGATCGATGATGTTCGTCAGCGCGAGCACCACCAACTCGCCGACCACTTCGTGTATCTCCCATCGATGCGGAATCATCGGCAATTGACCATTGCTCAGTTGCTGTAGTTCGACTGCGACGGGCTGTCCACTCACTGACGCGGCCTGCTCTATTTGAGCGACGATGTTGTCCTGGACGATGTCGAGTGCATGTCGGTAGCGTTCGGCCAGTGCTTTGTCTTTGAGGTTGCGGTGGACCGCATGCGCGTAGTGCAGCATCAACAACACCGAGGCCTCGTTGTCATTGAGACGAACCGCGATATCCGATGTGCGGATTGCGATTTCCTTCGAGGGGTACAGAAGATCTGCAACCAGCATGGCGAGGGCGCGATGTCCGAGATACGCCCCAGAGGCATGGGATGCGCCGTTGTCGATGACGAAATCCTGGGCGCCTGGAAAGGTGGTCGCCAGCCCCCTGCCGCCGGTGACGACGTCGCCGACATCGAGGAAGTTCGACCAGTCGTCGACCCGGCCGTACGGAAACTTCTTGAGCAATCGCTCGCTGCTGTCGTGAACGGCCTGCACATTCGCCGGGCTACCGATGGTGATGAACCTGCGGACATGGACATTTTCAGGAAGGTGGTCGAGAAGATCGATCGCGATGACGCTGCCCAGGCTGTGGCCGATCAGAATGATCTCGCCAGAGGTGGGCAGATGGTCAAGGATGTGCCGCAGGATCGCTCCGCGGACCGGTTCCTCCCGAACGTACTTGCGTACTTGCTGCAGATCCCAGAGTGATAGCGATCCGATCGCGGCCTGCTGCAGTGGAGCGAGAACCTGCCCGGGCACACGATGGAAACCGAAGGTGCGGACCCCGCCCTCGAGACCCAGAATCCGCTGGACTCTCGCCTGACGCCGCTCAAAGCCGCGGCGACTGGCCGAGTCGTCGCGCGGTTTGTACGTCACCGGGGGCAGCTTCGCACCAATACCGTTTGTTGTGAGGAACGAACTGTAGTGAGGTGCGATGACCATATCCCGATTGACCGCGCCGAAACCGGCCTGTTCGAGACCGCGGTCGAGACCGTCGAGCCAACTCGATTTCGGGTCGCCGTCACCGATTCCCTGCAGAAATACAATCTTCACAACCATGCCCCTCTCGAAGGTCGAACCCTGGTATCACCTAAACCACTACTGTTATTCGCTACAAAGATTCGAAAAAGATGAGCACCGCCGAAAATCTCGAACGGGTTCTCTGCGCTAACTTCGCAATACCGTACAGAGGAGGACCGACACCTACGCGACCAGCTGGCCAAATCTCGGTCACGACCACAAAGCATAGGATCACCAATTATCGAGATCACTTTGCTCGGATGAGGTGCTCGAGGCTTTTTGCGGGTATACGTCACCGCACCGGTGTCTGTCGTACGGCTACGTCAACGACCAAATGATCGGGGATCGTGAACCATCCACAAGCATGAATTGCGACAATGTCTTTCCCGGGTCTACCTCGAATGTCAAGAATCCCCGAGCGCAGACGCCGACTGCTGGACTGTGGAGCTGATTGGTGAGGTTGGGGTCCTGCGCTCCGACCTGAACATTCCAGAACGTATATGTGACAGCGTCCGATGCGGCGAGCCTGAAGTTCGATGCAGAAATTCCGGTACTCGAACTCGGGCAAACCTCGAGATCAGCGACGGCGAATTGTTTACCGGCTGTTTGTATCCGGCTTGCGGTGCCACTGGCAGTAACCGGGTAATCGACTCCATGCAACGTGACCGCTCCGGAACTGCTCTGAGCCTGCTCACCGAGACCCAACGGCACCGGCGCTGGCTTGGATGTAACTTTGGGTGCCGAAGTTTTGGGTGTTGTCGCGGGCTTCGCAGTCGTCATCGTTGTCTCAACTGCGGTCGATGCGTTGTCAGCGGATGTGCACGCGGTCAAGGCTAGCGCCGCTCCGCTAAGCGTCGCAGCCGCACATGCGGCTATCTTCGTGATGTTCATTGCGTCTCTCCAGAAGTTGCCCCAATCGGGCATTCGGCATTGTGCGTAGGTTACGGCCAAAGGTCGACGCTTTGCGTGCATTCGCCTGGATTCGTCGATGGAAAAGTCGCGAATCAAGGGATTCACGCAGCCAGTCATTGCGCTTACTTCCTGGCGCAGCGAATCCGCCTGGGTCCACCGCGGAGAAGATATATACCTCCCTAGCAGGGAGGAATTACGCTACTTAACCTGCCACGCAACGAAGCAGAATTTCCCCGAGACATCGACGGCACTTCTGCGCATTCCGGTGCTCAATTGATTGAAGCCCGGGATGCTCTATACGATTCGGACATGGCACGCATCCGCACCATCGAGCCCGGGACACAGTCGATTCGCGCACACAGTAGCGAGGTTGACTGCTTCTACAACCTGGTTGATGACGAGTCTGGAGCGCGGTTGGTCCATCTCAGCACATTCGGTTCGGACCATCGCAAGTCTTCACCGAAGAGCAGCCAGTCCATTCAGTTGGATCAGCAGATGGCAGAACGCTTGATCGCTGTGTTGCTCGAATCATTCCCGGCGATCGGGGCGCCTGTGCCAACCCCGATCGCCGAACGGCCACTCACAATTACACAGTCATCAGGAACCACGCTCATCTACGACCAGTTGTCGCGAGAGCTTGGTTCCGCTGACCCGAGCTAGGCTTGCTTCAGCATCCCGACCAACATGTCTGTGTCTGTCTCTTCTGTATGGACCACGGCAAAGCCTTCGTCCTTGAGCCAGGTGTCGCGCTCCCCGTCAATTCCTTCAACCAGGACGACGGCAGGTTGGCGCCATACTGCTTCGACCGGCCACCCGACGTCGCCCATTTCGATTCCCATCTCCGGCTTATGAACCCCGAGCAAAGCGAGTGCCAACAGCAACTCGGAAACTGACGCTGAAGTCCCTTCTAGATCCTGCCCCCATGCGCCAGTGGAATCCGCACCGTCTATCTGTAGATGCCGGAAGATCGCCAGAGCGCCTCTCCTCGAGAGCTTCTCGTGGTGCCTCGCGTTTCTGTACGACCGAAGGCAGCCATAGCAGGACGTTTCTTCGCCGCATTCGCATGACTGGACGCGTTCCACGGCTCCTTCCAGAACGGCTCCGAGGTTCTCGGCGATCTTCTTCGCTGCACCCGCACCTGCCGGGACGGTGTCGAACAGTACGATGCTTCGTCGCCCGTCAGCGCTCCACGACAGCGTTCCGTCAATATCGTCCCGGCTGATCTCGAGTGCTTCCGATGCACCCTCCAACAGCGCATACAGCACCGACATCCACTGCGCTTCGCTTTCCTTGCTGTAGGCAACGTCCGCGAACGTGAACTCGGCAACGTCGGTCTGGTATCGATGTGCAAGCGAAACAACTCGAAGTGGGCCATCACACGCTTGACCAGTATGCGGCCGTTCATGCTTCCGACTCGAGAGCTTTCCGCCAACCGGTTTACCCCACCCACACCAATCACAGATGTAGAAGCCGCCGCCATCACCGTCTGAGATGACTGCCAACGTGGCTCTCGTTCCAGCCCGCGCGGATACTTCCATTCCGCCCGTAGAGTTCCATGTGAAGATGTCGATTTGGTCGCCTACATTTTCGACGTAACTTGCTCCGTGCCAACGCCGTTCAGGGGGCACCGTACCAACATCGTGCGCTTCGCGATCCGCAACAAACCCGTACTCGGGAATCACGAAGGAACGGATCTTGTCGAACTGAGCATCGCAGCTCGGGCACCTCTCATCGACATCGAGTTCGCGACCGCATTGGAACCGAGCACAGTTGCGACACACCCTGTACTTGAGCTCGTCGAGTTCTCTCTTGGGAAGCTTATGTAACCCACGTGACGTCCAGACTTTGCCGCCCGCAACAACTTGGTTGCCAGGCGCGTAGTCGTAGATCGCCTGGCTCAGGTCGCGCGACAGCTCCAGCTTGCTGCCGATTGGCTCCTGGCAGTGCAGGGTACGCAGTTCGACTGTGTCAACAGGGAATCCGTACTTCGGCAGGATGTTCTTGTTCGCGAGAAATCCCAGCAATTGACGATTCTCGATTGTCCGAAGGGTTTTCAACAGCTTGTTGGCCAAGCCAAGTTGGTCAACCTCTTTCGCATCGTCGATCAGTTGCCGGAAGACTTTCAGGTCTTCTCGAACGTCTTCCTCAGCCAGCGTAAGCAGCTTGTCCAAGTACTCGACCCACGCGTTGGTCTCGACGCCGATCTCCTCCTGGATTTCCAGCGGCAAGACCTGACGCAATGCATCCTTGATCTCCGCAGGGACCGGAGTGAGGAATGCACGCACAGTCGATGCTGGCGAATCCTGTTGCGCCTCAGGTGGGGTAAAGAACTCTCCGGCATACTTCCACGTAGTCCCGGCCGATTGGAACGCATACCGGAAGAATGCGGACAGAGCAACTGAATGTGCATGCCGACGGCCAATTCGTTCGTTCTCGATAGGCACCCACGGGATACGCATCTTCCCTGCGATCATGGATTCAGGGCTCTGGTATTTCGCCAGGTCATGAGAGTTGCGGTTGGCGTATGTCACGACCAATGCCGCCGAAGCCGCTCGTCGACCAGCTCGACCGGCCCGCTGAACATAGTTGGAGGTCTTCGGCGGCATGTTCCGCATGACGACGGATTGAAGGTCGCCCACATCTACACCGAGCTCGAATGTCGTCGAACATGACAGAACGTTGACTCTGCCGTCGATGAAGTCTTTCTGGATAGTGGCTGCTTCCTTCGCATCCCACTGTGCGGTGTGCTCCATCGCCGACATCGGCGCAGCATTGAGAGTCCGGTAGATGTTGCGGTAGTGGTTACTGTCAGCTTCGACGGACGGAATCACATACGACTCCAACGTCCCTGGGCAGCTGCTGTTTGAGCACACGCCCCGCACATTGAATGCCGTCACGCGGCGGCATGCATCGCAGCGATACCAGTCGACATCAAGACCGTTGTAAACGCACAGTTTGGCGTGATTGATCTGAAAAACGTCGGCTGCGAACTTGTCACTCTCAGGTGAGATGTAGCCGGCATCGAGCAAGAAACGCCAACACCCATCAAGAACCTTCTCCACAGGCGCATCGACGCCCACCGCGCGAAGAACCTTGTCGACAAACTTCACACGGTTGTTCGTCGTACCTGCACGACCACTAGGCAGCCAACTGAGGACCTTCCTGGTTCGGTCGGATTCCATCAGCCGCATGCGAATCCGCATATTTCGCGGCTCGAATCGCTCGCTCTTGATGTCGACCTCGTCGAGCAGGTTCATGACGCCCTGAAGCCTGGCAGTCTTTACCAGTTCATCGAGTAGGCCCCAGCTCTCATCCTCTGTGAGTCCGAGTCGACCGAATGCCTTTGGAAGCGCTATCTTCTTCGAACGTGCCAGCGAGACACGCATGAGTCCGAGCCCTTCCAACGACTGTCGTTGGTCCATAGTCATGAGTTCGCCGACCACCCACTCGTTGGCGGCTTTCTCCATGGCCACACGCCCGGCATTCTCGGGAAAGTGGCTGGCGTCCTTAGCCTTCTTGCGGACCACCAACGCCAAGTCTTCGACCGTGAGATCGTCGTCCTCGTACTTCTTATCTTGCAATGCTTGAGTGAGATACCGACGTTCAAGCAATCGTCCGTAGGTTCGTTCGAGATACGGCGCCGCAAAGGCTGCAGACTGCCGCGAGTCCGAGAACATCAGCAGCTTGCGACCCTCACCAACCTCTTCGACCGTCGAATCCGTTGCTGGTGGTAGCTGTTGATACAGCGCGGTGGTGATCACAGCCGGAGCAGCATTTGTGTCAGTTCGCAGACGGCGAATCACTTGCCTTGCGCGGGCACCGCACTCGGTACATTGACTCATTACTCTGGTCGCAAACTTGTGTTCTCGTACACGACGCACCGCGCCCCCGGGGCAGTCCAAATGACCGCAGCCTGCGTCGGTATCACCGAGATGACCGCATCCCGTACACAGGTACCGAATACCTGGCTCTTCCTTGGCCTCCTCGTCGGACAAGGTCGCTTCGTCCTCGTCCACTGTGCTGTCGGAGTCTCCATCTGCCAGCACAAGCCAGCGCACAGACGAATCGTCCTTTGGCGGGATGAAGAACTGCTGGCGCTGTCGGTTCTCCACTTCACCCGCCAAGTGGACAGCACCACAACGTTGGCAGGTACCGAACTCGAATACTGCACGGCTGGTTTCCGGATCGATTTCGTGACGGCCAAGCATCACCTTCGGACCTTCGTCAACAAAGCTGATGAAAGCGCCTTCAGTAGCACGCACAAACATGTGATACCGGGCCGACAACACAGGATTGCCAGAGGCGTCGTGAACTTTGCTTCCAAGCGCAACAAGCGCTTCCAGCTTCGCTTCGGCCGCAGAATCATGCGGCCAGAGGCGACCTTTCAAGTCCTGTGCGGCGACAGGTAAGCCAATCGCTTCACCGTCTTCAGCCCGTAGGTGCGTTTGAAGTTCAGCGATCCGGTATTCACTATGCAATGCGTCCGCAGCATCGCCTGAAGACGTCTTGGTCTCGAGTTTCGTGAGGTCACCGTCAGCGGCAGCCCATTCGAAGAGCTCTTCGTCTGTCATCTTCCATGTTGGCGTGGCCGCTCGCGCTTGACGCGTCGCTCGCACTAAATCTTGACGGTTGGCATCTCCGTCGACAAACTCGAATGGGGCGTCAAACAGATTGCGTGCAAACGTCATTGCTTCCGCTGGATCACCGTCCAGAGATGCTGAGGTGGCGATGCACTGCAAATCATTTCCTGCAGATACTCGTTGGCGGAGTCGCCGCAAGAGCAACGCGATTTCCGAGCCTTGTGCACCGTCGTATACGTGCGCCTCGTCGAGTGCGATGAATCGCCACGTTCCCGCGTGCGGACCGTCGAATAGATCAAGATCGGTCGGACGCAGCAACAGGTATTCGAGCATCGCGTAGTTGGTCAGCAGGATGTTGGGCGGGTTCTCGCGCATTTCCTGACGGCTGAGCAGTTCGTTGGGCAGTCGCTCCTGCCCTGGGTTCGTGGCTTTGAACAGAGATTCCGCTCTTGCTGCAGTTTCCTGCGTCTCGCCGGTATAGCGTCCGAAAGTGATGTCTGGCAGCACCTTCAACATCTCGCGGAGACGCCCGAGCTGGTCATTCGCGAGCGCGTTCATCGGGTAGAGCAGCAATGCCCGCACTCCTGGTCCCAATGTCCCCGCCGCACGCTCCGCAATCAGCGAATTCAGGATGGGAAGCAGAAAGCTCTCTGTCTTGCCAGAACCCGTACCGGTCGAGACGACTAGGTTGCGCCCAGCCACAACTTTGCGGATCGCTGTCTCCTGATGCACGTACAGAGGTCGATCCAAAGGGACGACGCGGCTGTTGATCCCCACGAATTCCGGGTGCAGCACGCCGTCGTTGACCATCTCCTGCAAAGTGCTGCCGGCCGCGTACGGCGGTGTCAGCTCGAGCAATGGCCCCTTGGTCAACAGATCTGTGTTGTCGATAGCGCCGGAGAACGCGTGCGCGATCGCAGGATCACTCGGAGCTAGGAGTGTCTTGAGATAGCGTTTGTACCCGTCTTCGATCTGGTGCCCGGTTTCCAGCGGGTCTAGACGATCACTCATTTTCCACTCCGATCAAGTCCCCACAATGGGCATAAGTCACCAGCGCTTCAGCGATCAGCAGGTCAGTCATAACGAGTTTCGGGCACAGCCAAGCCATACGTGCCCAGGCTTCCATCAACCCCGTCGTCAATGGGGAGTATGCGAGCATTCCGTGGGCGTCCAGCCTCGCAAGGGCTGCGAGCGTCAAAGATTGCATCGACAGCAGCATCCACGGATGCGTCACTGTGTCGACTCCGTCCAACGCCTCGCTTCGGGATGAGATGACGTTGTAGATCGCCTTCGACGATTGTCGAACCAAACGCAGCGACTTCAACGATTCCGAGGCGAGCATCTGATGTGCTCCAGATGACATCCACTCGCCTCGGCGGTGAAAAGCATCGATTGTTGCGTCCACACGGGTATCGAGATCGAGCAGAGCTCCGGGAACTAGCCGGAATTGCTCGAACATCTTGTCGACCGCGGGCTTGGAAAGCGAGTGTACGCGTGCGACATTCAGATCGAAGTACCCTGAATTCAGAGCCTCTGAGCTGCCTCGCAATACCTCGAGCAGCACCGGACCGCACTGCTCGGAGAGATAGGAGATTGTTTCGGCCCGCTCCTCCCCGACAGCACCACGCCGTTCGAACAAGGACGGAAGGTCAGCGATTTCAACCATCGAACCGACCCACGGGTTGGTGTGGAGATCATTGAGCGTGTACTCGGCGCTGAAGCTTCGATTCACGAGACCTGTCCGGATCAGCAGTGCCACCATCTCCTCGGCAGGAATGGTGCTGCTACCCAACGCTTCCAAGGCCGACCGAGGGTGGATCGCGAGAATGCGAACAAGTGCCGCACGCAATCTCTGCGTTGCGACGTCTTCTGCATCTTCGCGCAGCATCGCAAGTGCAGCCCAGGTCTCCGGCATCGCTAATCCCGAGGTGGGCGGCGAGCCTTCCCCGGCAAGGAACCGAGCCAACTTGTCCCTGGTTCCGTTGGCGTCACGAACCCACCCACGCTGTTCGATTCTGATTGCTGAGGAGTCCGGCCAGCGCGGCGGAGTGATAGTCACCCATGGATCGTCGACGAAGACCTGCCCCAGGAGAGGCCCGGCATCCACGAGTTCCGCCGGCAGTACAACTCGGCCTTCACTGATTTCGAGCGTTCGCATCGGTAGCCAGGGCGCTGTTGTCGACCACAAATAGATCGCGAGGTCGTCCTCGGCTGCAAGATCCTCGAAGATCAACGTTCCATCGACGACGGCGATTCCGCTGCACAGTTCCGCCGGCCGAATATTGGCAAGTGCCACACTCGTTGTCGTGCCGTCGGAATCGTCTACCAGTGCCGCGATACGACAGTCTCCCGTAGCCGTCCGAACCGCGTCGACAAATGTACGCGAGAGGACTTGAAACGTGTTGTCGGACGGTACATCCGGAGTGATCTCTTGAAGCAGGTCGCCATTGCGTGAGAGTAGCGCGAAGGAGACAGCGACATCTCCAGGGATTCGTGCAGCGATTATGGAGTAGTCCTCCAAGTCGCCCGGGGTGAGGACCTGCACGGAAGTACGCCACTGTGCCGGCTTCCCGACTGGGTCCAACCGCATCTCCACGTAGGGAGGTGTCATCACCAAACGGAAGCTGCGGCTCTCATCGCTCACACGAATCTCGGCGTCTCGCGTCGCGACGTCGAAGCTCACTCGTACCCGATCGACCTCGAGTTTTCCGACGCTGTCAGCTGTGGCGGTTATCGGCGACAGGCCACCCACCACTGGGTACCGGAAATCTCGGTCGAATGAAATCGCGAGATCTTCTGCCAGAAATACCTTCTGGCGAATGTCTGATCCGAGTGGGCCTGTTACAACTATCTCGAAAAGCCCTAGCAGCGAGGATGTCTCGTCGGAGAACGGATCCAACGAGGTTGTCTCAGCCTCCGTGATCCACTCATCGTCCAACAACCAAGCAGCCTCACCTTCTCTACGAACGCGCACCCGCCAGGAAACTGAAGCTGCACTGTGGTGGGCAGGCAACGTAATTTCGGGACGGGTTGAGTAGACGGTCAAACCATTGAGTGCCTTCAATCCGAGAATGGACTCGCCGAATGCGAAGGTCGGCGAGGCGGAGTTCCTCACACTTCGTGCGACGCCAGTTTCGGCCGTCTGCGTCCGCGCAAGGCGAATGGAGTGATGTTCGGTCAGGTCAACGAAGGCCGTGGTCCAACCTTGCCAGCCGACGGGTGCACTTGGTTCGACCCCTGATTCGATCGGGCTGTCAGTGACCGCGTCAACCAGCTGAGCGTCTCGGGGAAAGAGCGCGATCACCTGCCCCTTGGGTAGCGTTGCGCGTTGCTGGATCCAACGACCATCCGCCGCGAACAGAATCAACGGATCCCGTTTGTCCACGACTGGCAGCCGGTGACTTTCATTGCTCGGATGGTGCTGCAGCTGAATAGTACGAATCGGAGAACCTACCGGCACCAACGTCGGGGGGTGTTCCTGATCCCCGCTTACGCCCCAACCACGCTCCGCGTAAACCTCGCGCGTGTCACCGTCGAAGGACACGCGCCACGCCACCTCAGGTTCATCTGTGGGGTATGGGATGGACACAAAGACCTGATCGTCCTGCAGGTCGTACACGAGGGTCGGTTTGCGGCGACGCCGTATCGACGATGCGTTCCCAGATGAAACGCCTCCGATGGGGTGGTCTCGCAGATGATCGATGAGCCCGTCCAGCATCATCGTGGGTAAGCCTGTTGTCGACGTATCGAGTGTCAGCTCGTCCCACGAATCCGGTTGGGAAATGGTGTATTCGACGAACTCGAAGATCCGGTCCAATATATCAAGCGAAAAATCACCGCCGCGAAGAATGAAGTTCCGGACAGGAACGTCCAACGGATTCATTCGTGACTGCTTGCCGGGTTCATTGAGCCATTCGACTAGGGACGCTCCAGATGCATCCCTGCCGCCCACAAGGTGGGACCCGATGATTCCGACCAAGTCGCCCAGGCAATACGTCGGCACTCCGGCATGCAGGGTGAGTAGCCGAACGTAGTCGTTCCCTAGATCCTCGAACTCGGCAAGCTGGTAGCGCTTCAAGAGTGTGCGAAGCTGGCCACGAAGCACATTCTCGAAGTTCGGGTCACGATCGAGGCCAAGTTCGTCCCAGAAATCCTCCCAATAGCGTCCCTGCTCGTATGCCAACGCGGCATGTCCGACCAGAATCGTGAGAGTGAGTGCGGGGTACTTTTTGATGACGTCCGCGTGCGAAAAACCTCGTCGAAGCATGCCTTCGGCGCGCTTACCGTAGAAGCCTTGAGCACGCCGGACTTCATCTTCACTGAGGTTGGTTTCGATGACGAGGGAAACCTTCTCCAGTAAACGACTGAGGCGAAATTCCTCGTCACTCAGCCAGTTTTCCAGAAACGACGGGTCCCCCACCGGTTCTCACCTCTTTCCCAATTCAGTCGAGCAGACGCACAAGGCCACCACCTACCGACAATCACCACGATTGAAGCCGGATTTGTTTGGACGATGCCTCGAAGACGTTTTTCGTATTGTCGTTAAATCGATATCGAGTATTACACCCCGGTCCGACAGAAACCGTCCGTACATCCCTGATACGGATACCATTTTGCCCGAGTGGTTGGATAGCACCTACATGCTGGTCAAACGAACGGAGCGGTCGCAGATGACGTCCACTGCTGCAGAACTCAATGTCGCACCCGGATCGATTGTCGTGGTGCGCGATGAGGAGTGGCTCGTCACCTCCGCCGAGCAGGGTTCTGACGGCTGGTTGATCCGAGTGCGCGGCTTGTCCGAGCTGGTCGCGGACACCACCGCTGCGTTCTATTCAAGTCTCGACAAGATCGAGGTCCAGGACCCCAAGCACGTTCAGGTAGTCGCCGACGACTCGGATGGATACCGAAACAGTCGATTGTGGCTCGAAGCGCTGACGCGCAAAACACCAGTGCCGTACGGCGAGCAGTCGTTGACCGTCTCGAACCACATGCTTGCCGATTCCCTCGGCTACCAGCGCGCCGCCGTGGCGAAAGCCCTCGACCCGCGACATATTCGACCTCGAATTCTGCTCGCCGATGCAGTTGGTCTGGGTAAGACCCTAGAAATAGGAATGATTCTGTCGGAGTTGGTCCGGCGTGGGCGTGGCGAGCGAATCCTGATTGTCACGCCAAAGCATGTACTGGAGCAGATGCAGCATGAACTGTGGTGCCGATTCGCGTTGCCATTTGTTCGGCTCGACTCCGCTGGCATTCAAAAGGTTCGTCAGAAGCTGCCCGCGACTCGCAACCCTTTTACCTATTTCAAGCGCGCCATCATCTCGATCGACACGCTGAAAAGTCCCGTTACAAGGCGCATCTCGAGCGCCACAATTGGGACGCGGTGGTAATCGACGAGTCCCATAACCTCACCAACACAAACAGCCTGAACAACGAATTGGCGCGAGTGCTGGCGCCGAAAACCGAGGCACTGATCCTTGCCTCTGCCACTCCTCACAATGGACGCGCGGAGTCTTTCGCGGAACTACTACGCCTACTTGACCCGACGATGGTTGCCCCCGACGGTTCGTTCACGAAGCAGGACGTCGACACGCTACTGATCCGACGTCACCGCCACCACCCTGAGGTGGCTGCAGAAGTCGGAAGCGACTGGGCTGAACGCGCGGCGCCGGTACACAAGTTAATTTCACCGTCGGCGGCGGAAGACGACGTTGCAGCAGAGCTTTCGCGCACGTGGCTACATCCCAAAGCCGGTACTTCGTCTCCCTACTCAGGTGATACCAAGGCTCTTTTCGGGTGGACGTTGGCAAAGGCATTTCTCTCCTCCCCCGCCGCTCTCGCCGAAACGATCAAGCAGCGTCGCTCCAAACTCGATCAGCACGACTCGAAACAGCGACTCGAGCTCGACGCACTGACCACTCTGAATGCGTTGAACGCCGAAGCCCTCAATGAAAAAGCTGGGAAGTTCTCCGCGCTAGTCGATCGTCTCCGCGAGATCGGAGTTGGACCCAAGTCGGAAATGCGAGCGGTGGTTTTCGCCGAACGTGTGGCCTCATTGCATTGGCTCACCGAAAATCTTCCGACGGCACTGAAACTCAAGCCTGAGAACATCGCAATGCTGCACGGTGGCCTCTCCGACGTAGAACAACAGGCAATCGTCGACAGCTTCAAGCTGGCAACTTCACCTATCCGCGTTCTCGTCACAGGCGACGTAGCATCGGAGGGTGTGAATCTGCATGCTCAGTGCCACAACCTGATTCACTACGACATTCCGTGGAGCCTCATCCGGATTGAGCAGCGCAACGGTCGTGTCGACAGGTACGGTCAAAAGTTCCCTCCCGTCATTTCCTCGCTGATTCTCGAGCCTTCGGATCCAGACTTCTCTGGCGATCTCCGAATACTGTCCCGACTTCTCGAACGGGAAAACGAAGCGCATTCAGCCCTCGGCGACGTCGCATCTCTCATGGGCAAACACACTGTTGGAGAAGAAGAATCGGAAATTCGAAAGGTGTTGGCTACGGGCGCCAACATCGACGCAGTTGTACGTAGCGCCGAGGACGTTGCCGACGGAGATGATCTCGATGCGTTTTTCGCGCAGTTCGACGCCGAAGACGCATCCGAAACTCAGATTCCCGATGCTCCGAGGCAAAGCCTGTACAAGGACGACATCACCTTCCTAGATGAAGCCCTTCACGCCGCGTTTCATGATGCCCCGGGCAATCATCCTGACGATGGCGGTGTGGGTTGGACGATCAACAAAACACACCAGATCGCTGAGCTGATACCCCCCAAGGATCTTCGTCAGCGGCTCGGCCAGTTGCCGCAGAACTATCTGCAACACGGTCGCATTCTCGAACGACTCAAGCTCGCCACGTCGACAACAGTCGGCAACACACAACTGCAAAGAGCCAAGGAAGGCAAGGGTGTGAACAACACGACGTGGCCCGAAGCGCATTTCCTCGGCCCGTTGCATCCAGTCCTCGATTGGGCGAGCGATCGCGCACTGAGCGCTCTGGGGCGCAATCAGATCTTTGTGATCCGCGGCGATGTAGAAGCCCCGACGGTACTGCTGATGGGCACGCTGATGAATCGCCGTGGACAGCTCATCTCCAGGGTGTTTTCGACGGCAGTCTTCCGTCATCCAGACAATCCTTCGTCCTGCGTGGTCCAGACACACGCGGATCTAGGTTTCCTCACAGAGGAGACCGGGCTGCGACCGGGTTCGTCGAATCCCGGTGGAGTCGAGAATGCTGAGCAATACAAGTCGCTGATACCCACCGCTGTCGTCGAGGCGCAGAACGCAATGTCGTTGACCTTGTCGGCCCAGCAAACCAGCGCAGAGAAGCGTCTCGCCGAATGGCGTATTCGCGCCGATCGATGGAACTCCGACGCTGAGCAACTCGCATTGTTTGGTACTCAGAAGTCAGAACTCAGCCGCCTTGCTCGACGCATCAAGGAAGAGCAACGCCTCGCCGAGATGTTGGCCCCCACCCAGCAGTTGGTGCGCCCACTGCTCGTAATCGTTCCCGCAGATACCTCCGCTGCGGTTTCCACCGAGAAGGATCAGTAACCGTGGCTACATTTGATTCCATCGTCGTCGGCGAAGACTGGATCAGCGAGCACTACTTCACGACCGATTCTGTCAAAGAGTCGTTTCAGGGCAAGGTCCTCGAACTCCGCAAGTATTGGGATGCGGAGGCGAAGGAAGGCCGCAACACAGTGCGGCAGGCGTTCCTCGCCGCATGCCGAGATCTCCATACTCGAATCGCCGCGTTAGCCGAAGATCCTGATGCCGCTCCTGCGGCGCACGCTCTGATTCGCGAATCACTCGGCTTTGCAGGCACTCTCGCTCACTTCCACGGCGAGCGGGCCGGAACAGAAGTTGATGTCCCCAACGCGGCACTGGCTGGTGTCGACCAGGTCCTGTTCTTACAGGCACGTCCTGTCGAATCAATCAATGATTTACTCGATCCCACGTCCGGTCAGCTTATCGATTCGGCAATTGTTGAAAACAAGCAGATTCGCGCCGTATCCAAGGCAGTATCGGAGGTGTTCCATACCGACGAACCGCCAGCATTCGTAGTAGTGCAAGCCGGCCAGTGGCTATTACTTGCTGAGGCTGAACGGTGGGCGGAAGGACGCTATCTCGCAGTAGATCTCCTCGTAGTCGCGGAGCGACGTCACGAAGCGCGCGGCGGCGAAATCGACAGAGCACTAGCAATATTCGGCCGGCAGTCTCTGGTTCCCGATGCTGACGGAAACATCTGGTGGACTGGCGTTCTCGAAGATTCCGTCAAGCACACGGTTGGAGTATCGAAGGATCTTCGCGAGGGCATTCGACTGTCGATCGAACTGATAGCCAACGAGGTGGTGAACCGTCGCGCCGAGCAAAATCTGACGCTCGACGGCATCAACGGGCAGGAACTCGCAAAGCACTCGCTTCGCTTCCTGTACCGAATCCTGTTCCTGCTCTACGCAGAGGCATCACCGGAGATGCGTGTGCTTCCTACCGGCGCACCCGAGTATGGCGAAGGCTACGGCCTAGATCGTTTACGCGAGCTAACCCTTACGGAATTGGTCTCACCTCAGGCGCGGTCCGGAACGCACCTGTATGAGTCCCTGGCGACGCTGTTCCGTCTTGTGGATAGCGGCCACACCCCGCATGCGCCCGAGCAAGTCACCGACGATCCTGCTCCGGGACTCGAGTTCAACAGCCTGCGCGCTGATCTCTTCTCACCCAAGGCGACCGCGCTAATCGATCAGGTCGGCTTGGGTAACGAGACCACGCAGAAAGTGCTTGAGCACCTGCTCCTGTCGAAGGAATCTAAAGGACGCAAGGGCGCCGATCGTGGCTTCATCAGCTACGCCGAACTAGGCATCAACCAGCTCGGCGCCGTGTA
This sequence comes from Rhodococcus sp. P4_F3_2, assembly GCF_056401335.1. Classification (NCBI taxonomy): domain Bacteria; kingdom Bacillati; phylum Actinomycetota; class Actinomycetes; order Mycobacteriales; family Nocardiaceae; genus Rhodococcus; species Rhodococcus sp. P4_F3_2. Next base: position 51,589 of record NZ_JBFUJN010000022.1, on the reverse strand, counting down.
CGAGGGCTTGATGTCCTACACCGGATTCTTCGCTGAGGAAGACCTTTACGAGGTCGCCAAGAACGGCGATTCGGAAAAGGGATCGTGGGTAGTCCCTGTGACGAGAGCGGACCACCTATCTAAGTCTGATTTTGTGATGACGAGCGAACCGGATGAAGAACCAATCCCGGTCCTACACAAGGAAGGCAGCTTCGTCTTCCGTCTTGCTGGTCGTGAGCGCCAACAATCCGCTTCGTACTACACGCCTGAGGTCCTGACGAAATTTGTTGTGTCGCAGGCCCTCGAAGAATTGCTCGATCAGGACGACACACGTACCACCCCGGAGCAGATCCTGCAGTTCACCATCTGCGAGCCTGCCCTCGGTTCCGGCGCATTCGCCATCGAAGCGGTACGCCAGCTGGCAGCTGAGTACCTCAAACGTAAGCAGGAAGATCTCGGCGAGCGGATCGATGCGGATAAGGTGCAGTTCGAGCTACAAAAAGTCAAGGCTCACATCGCTCTCCATCAAGTGTATGGAGTCGACCTCAATGCCACGGCCGTCGAGTTGGCAGAAATCTCTCTCTGGCTCGACACAATGGTCGCCGGCCTGCAGGCTCCATGGTTCGGCCTCCACCTACGCCGCGGCAACTCCCTGATCGGCGCTCGACGTGCAGTCTATTCGCCGAGCCACTTCACCAAAAAGACGTGGCTGACGACAGTCCCGAAAGATGTACCGCTGGGCGAGGAAATCGGCGCCGGAATCCATCACTTCCTTGTCCCGTCTCAGGGCTGGGGTGCCGTTGTCGACACGACAGAAGCCAAGACTTATGCACCGGAGAAGCGTGAAGACCTGCGGTTGTGGCGCAATGGAATTCGAGGAAATCCAAGCAAGACGATCGTGAAACGTCTCGGTGCGCTCGCCCAACGTGTCGAAACGCTGTGGGAATTTACGGGCCGGCGCTTGGAAATTGCCGAGACGGAGATTCGCCGCGAAATCGGCATCTGGGGCGCTGAGAAGACCGAGCACACCCCGGGCGTAACGCGAGAGCAGATTGAGACGGTGCTCAAGGATCCGAACGGCGCGTACCGGCGACTTCGTCGAGTGATGGACGCATGGGCAGCGCTCTGGTCATGGCCGCTGACGACGGATATCGAAGCCCCAGACTGGGATCAGTGGGTAGGAGGTCTCGAAGCCATCCTCGGCACGCCAATCAAGGTCTCGCACGAGGAAAAGAAGGGCCAGTTCAATGTCTTTGCCGAAATGAGTTGGGTCGAGCTTGATGCCGCCGAATCAAACGAGTTGCTCTTCAGTGGCGTACAAAAGGCTAAAGACGTAACCCGTGAGTTTTCGTGGCTCAAGGTCGCCGATTCGATCTCTGCAAATCAAGGCTACTTCCACTGGGAGCTTGACTTCACACCAGTATTTATGAAGGGCGGATTCGATCTACAAGTTGGCAACCCGCCGTGGGTGCGTCCCGATTGGGACGAAGCAGGAGTCTTAGCGGAATTCGACCCTTGGTGGCAGTTAACCTCCAAACCTCCCGAAGCCGTGAAGCGCGACAAACGCGCGGAAGCGCTTTCAATGCCTGCAAACGTAACGGGTTTCTTGGACGAACGAGCCGAACAAGCCGGTATGAAGGAACATTTGGGTTCCGGAATCGATCGTCCCGCTCTGACTGGTCTGCAACCGGACTTGTATCGCTGTTTCATGGAACATACGTGGCGTTCGGTAGCGCCGAGTGGCACCATCGGATTGATTCATCCGGAAAGTCACTTCACCGAACTTCGAGCGAAAGGCCTCAGAAGGGACACATACCGACGTCTGCGCCGACACTGGCAGTTCCGCAATGAACACAAATTGTTTACTGAAATCAACGACACACGTCAATATGGCGTACACATCTACGGTTCCGATCGGGGTTACGTCGACTTTGTCCAAGCGTCCTGGATTTACCACCCCGAGACAATTACTCGGTCACTCCTGCACGATGGCTCAGGACCTGCACCAGGCATCAAGACCGACCAAGGCCGCTGGGACGCAACGCCTCACCGTGATCGAATTGTGCACGTGAACGAGGCCCACTTGGCTGGCTGGGCAGCACTCATCGACGAGCCAGGAACGCCACCGGACGAGGCACGCATGCTCTATCCAGTCAACCGGCCCAGTGCCGAAGTTCTTGATAAAATCGCGTCAGCTACGAGGTTTGGAGATATCCATTTCGAATGGACACGAGGATGGGAGGAAGACCGTGATCGGAAACTTGGATATTTCACGTCGACATCAGCCGTGCCGAACAGGTGGAAGGACGTGGTCCTCCAGGGCCCACACTTGACCGGTGCGACACCGCTGTTCAAACAACCGAACCCAACCGCTAAGCACCAGCAGGATTACACAGAACTCGACCTAACCACTATCTCCGACAACTTCATTCCACGCACGAACTACCAAGTTGCGCGGTCGTACGAAGACTATATTGCCGCCTACCCTCAGTGGAACCACAAGTCCAGCGCAGACTACTTCCGTCTCGCTTGGCGGCGAATGGCCGATTCCGCAACTGTTAGAACAATGCACGCGGCACTCATCCCCCCGGGACCCACGCATGTACATCTGATGCTGTCTGCGGTCCTTCCATCTCATCTGGATCTCGCTCTGGCCGCAGGACAGTGGGCCTCCTTGCCGCTTGACTTCTTCGCAAAGGTCGCAGGAGTCGCCGATCTAACGAAGAACGTGATCCGTCACCTCCCCCATATCCGCAACCATGCGCTCGAAGCGCAACTTGTACTCCGCACACTACGATTGAACTGCCTTGTTCGCGCGTACTCAGAACTGTGGGAAGAGCTATACACCCCTTCATGGCAACATGATTCATGGGTTTCAGAGGTCGGAGTCAACTACCCCGGCCGAACACCAATCGGCGCTGTCGAACCGCACTGGGAATGGGCAACCCCGCTTCGCCGGGCAGCCGACCGTCGCCAGGCACTCATTGAGATCGACGCTATCGTCGCAATTATGCTCGGCATTACGGCCGACGAGCTGCTGACGATTTATCGCACACAGTTCCCCGTTCTCCAGAAGTATGAGCGAGATGCACTCTACGACATAACCGGGCGCCAGCTCCCCGGCAAGCTCGCATCGGAGTACCGAAAGAAGGGCTTCCTCAAACCCGCAGATCTCACAGTGGACGGTGTGACATACCAGGAACCCTTTGTCGGAGTTGATCGTGAACACGATATGTCCTTGGCACACAAGCACTTCAGCGATCTCCTTCTGTAACAGCTAGATCAACCAACTCGCACCGCGTCGCATACACGAAGGAACGAACCATGGGGGCACTGCTACCAACCCTGCAGGCCGAGCATCTCCGCGAGGGTCTCACCGACTACCTCGCGACCACATTCGCGCTCACCGATCCTGACGCGCAGGGAGCGCTGACGGACTTCATCGGCGRTCCCGAAGGCGGCATGTTCAAGGGCCCCTATGCGCGGTTGTGGCTTCCTTTTGCTCCTGCTGGCGGCAACTGGGGCCTGCCACTCGATTGGCGACCAGACGGGTTCACGCCATACGGCCACCAGGCCAAGGCGTTTGAACGGCTGTCAACCAAGTTCCAGAACCGGCCATTGCCCACCATGGTCACCACCGGAACAGGATCGGGTAAGACCGAAGCCTTCTTGTACCCAATCGTCGACCATGTATTGCGCGCCAAGCAGGCCGGGATCACTGGCACCAAAGCGTTGATCCTGTATCCGATGAATGCGTTGGCGAATGACCAGTCTGAGAGACTCGCCCGTCTCATCACGAGCAATCCGGAGTTGGGAGCCGTGACAGCCGGTCTGTACACCGGCGAGCAGAAGACCGGCCGAACACAGGTATCGGAACACGGCCTGATCACCGATCGATCGATCATGCATGACACCCCGCCGGATATTCTGCTCACCAACTACAAGATGCTCGATCAGCTGCTGCTCCGCCCCGAGGACGCAGCGTTGTGGCGGAAATCAGCAGAATCCTTGCAGTACATCGTCCTTGACGAGTTCCACACGTATGACGGTGCGCAGGGCACCGATGTTGCCATGCTACTTCGCCGACTCGGCCTCACAGTCAAGAGCTACTGGACCGAAGCCTCGAAAGCCACCGATGCCGACCGAGCGCGTCCGCTTGGCAAGATCACACCCGTCGCGACGTCGGCGACCCTGGGATCCAAGTCTGATCCCACCTCGATGCTCAGCTTCGCGCACACCGTATTTGGGGAAGAGTTCGACAGCGATTCCGTAATTGGTGAAACCCGCACTACTGCAGTGCAATGGCTCGCAGATCGACGACCGGATCTAGATCGACTCTTCAGACCGATCGACCCTCTTGTCGGCGATGCAGTTGACACGATCGCTAATGCCGTCGAACAAAGCCGCGATACCGTCCCCGATATCAACCCTGTGATCGCCCGCGCAGTCCTGGCCGAATTGTTCGAACGGACAGATGGTTCCGATTCCGACCATGGTCTGACCGATGCGGATTTGAAGGTGATGAGCAACAAGGAGGACGTTCTCCACCTCATCAAATCACATCCGTTGCTCGCGTCAGTCCTCGAATATGCCACTGAAGCAATCTCACTCGCAGATCTAGCATCGCGAGTCTTCACCGCACCAACGCTCGAGCGCGATGCTCACCGGGTCGCGGCGGCTCAGCAGAAGTTCCTCGACTATTTCTTCGCATTGCTGTCTCATATCCGGGCCGAGGTTGGCCCCAGCGCGCTGAATGTTGATGTTCACCTCTGGGTACGAGAACTCAGCAGAGTCGACCGCCTCGTTCACGCCACTGCCGGCTACCGCTGGTCAGACGACGGCACTGTCGCCGATCAACACGAACTGTTCCTGCCCGCCGTCTATTGCCGACACTGTGGACGCTCCGGATGGGGTGCACGTCTCGCACCCACAGGCACGGCCCTCGACGTCACCGACGAGGCAATCCGTGCCGAYCACGCGGCCGGCGCTTCTCGCTTCCGCGCATTGATTTCAGCACCAGCAGAGGCCCAGCTCCACACTGAGAAAAACAAGATCGAAGGGCTGCGCTGGTTCCACATCGATGACCGCGAGATCCTCGACGCCGCACCTGACGCCGACAGTGACGATGCCCTCGACGCCCGAGCACTTCCGATCCTGACCCTCACTGGACCTGACGCAGATGAGCTGTCGAAGAAGGATGCGTGCCCGTCCTGCGGCGTCGACGACGGTATCCGGTTCCTCGGTAGCGCTGTCGCAACACAACTCTCGGTGACTCTGTCGAATATGTTCGGGAACAAGGATCTCGACGCCGGCGAAAAGAAGGCGCTGATGTTCACGGACAGCGTCCAAGATGCAGCCCACCGCGCCGGCTTCGTGCAATCCCGTTCACACAGCCTGAGCTTGCGTTCAACTCTGCGCGGCGCCCTCGGCCCCACACCGATCGATCTGTCGGAACTCACCCAGTCGGTGGTCGCACGCGCCGAGAACGACCCAACCCGTCGCTACCAGCTACTCCCGCCAGACATCGTCGACCGCGACGACTTCACTGCGTTCTGGAAATCCGATGCACACCACAGTTCCCGCCGTGCTGCCGAACAAAAAGCCAAGCGCCGCTTGCAGTTCGACATCGACCTAGAATTCGGCTTGCAGTCTCGGACCGGTCGAACACTCGAACTCACCGGCAGCGTGGTCGCCGAGGTATATCTAGGTTTGCCGGGGCGTGCTGAAACACTTGGTCGTCTGGCCGTCGAGAACACCGAGCACTTGCAGCTTGCACTCACTGATGCTGCGATTCCAGGCGAACAAGAGGGAATGTTCGTCGACCCCCGCGGTGAACAGGGGCGTCTAGGCGAAGCAGATCAACCAGAAATCGACCCGGCAGCTTTGGCGCGATGGGTACGAGGAACGGTCGAGCGCATCCGAACCCAAGGTGGTATCCGACACGAGTGGTTGCGCAGCTATTTAGAGAAGAACGCCAACCGATACCACGTCTGGGGTGGCCGGCCGAAGGGCGAAGGAATGCCGGCGTTCCCGAAAGGCCGTCCCGCACCGACCTTTCCCGCCTCCGGATCAGGGCCAGGTTCGCTTCCCGAGGGATTCGACTCGATCACCGCACCGTTGTCGTGGTATGCAAAGTGGGCCTCTCAGTGCCTTGGTGTATCACCCTATGACGGAACGCATCTCGCCAAATCACTGTTCACACTCCTGACTGAGCAGCGCATCCTCGACACCATCACCAGCGAAACCGGCCTCACCGTCTATGGGCTGCAGCCAACAATGGTGCAGGTATCGGCTCCCGATATCGAAGCACTCCTTGATGGACAGCACCTTCTCGTCTGCGACGTATGCCAAGCACCGGTCCCCGGCAGCATCACAACAACGAAGGAAATGTCGGGCGCACCGTGCCTGTTGGTGCGCTGCCCCGGAACATTGCGCCGCTCAGCACGAACCGACAACTTTTACCGACGGCTCTACAGCTCACCCAAGATGAAACGCGTCGTCGCGCGCGAGCACACGTCGCTCCTGCCTACCGCTACGCGCCTCGCGTATGAAACCGCTTTCAAGAACGGCGGGGCAGACCCACAGGCACCGAACGTTCTGGTCGCTACACCGACGTTGGAGATGGGTATCGACATCGGAGACCTGTCGACCGTCATGCTCGGGTCGATGCCCCGAACCGTCTCGTCGTACCTTCAGCGAGTCGGCCGCGCCGGTCGTCTGACCGGAAACTCACTTGTCCTGGCATACATACGTGGTCGCGGGGAACACCTACCCAAGCTGTTCGACCCCCTGTCTGTCATTCAGGGCGACGTCCGCCCGCCCGCCACCTTCCTGCGTGCAGAAGAGATCCTTCAGCGTCAGTACGTCGCACACATCATCGACCGGTTTGCCCGCGATCCACAGACGGTAGTGCTCAAGGAAGCCCGAGCTGTCCTCGGCAGCTTCGACGACGGCACTTGGATGGCTAACCTCATCGCTATCGCGGACAGCGAAGCACCAACGCTGACTGCAGAATTCCTCGGACAGTTCGACGGGCTGCTCAGCGACGATGCCATCAGCGCCCTGCAGACGTGGGCAACACCAGCAACCGACGGCAGTCACAGCGAATTGACGCTGCACCTTCAACAAACGGTCCATCGGTGGAACCGGGATCTGGCCGAGCTGACTACTCGGCGCGACACCGTCACCGAGCAGCTGCCAGAGTTCGAGCGCAGGTTCAATTCTCCAGCCTCTACAGAAGACGACCGCCGTGCACTGCGCACCGCGCAGGGATCGATCAAGTTGCTGGGTGCACAGATCGTGTCCATGACCCTCGACTACTGGATCTCGGTACTCGAGCGCTACGGGGTTCTCCCCAACTACACGCTCCTCGACGACAGCGTCACTTTGGATGTCGGCGTCACATGGATCGACGCGGACAGCTCGGCATTTATGAGTGACGAACTCAGTTACCAGCGAGGTTCCCGCGTCGCACTCACCGAGCTAGCCCCCGGCGCCACCTTCTACGCGCAGGGATTGGCCGTCAAGATCGATGCTGTCGATCTCGGTACCGGTGAATCCAATATCCACACATGGCAGGTCTGCCCGCAGTGCGGCTGGGTTACGATCACGCCGGCTGGGGCGACTCTCGCCCCCATCGCGTCATGCCCTCGTTGTCAGAGCACTGCAATCGCTGACGTCAGTCAACGCTTGCAAGTAGTCGAGATGACGCGCGTGTCTGCAGAAGTACGTCGCGACGAAGCCACGATCAACGACGGTCGGGACAATCGTCATCAAGAACCCTTCACCGTCACTGTCGCGGCCGATATCGACCCGGCCCAGGTTGGACGATCCTGGTACGTCGCCGATCGAGATTTTGGTGCAGAGTATCTGCGCCGCATGGATATTCGTTGGCTGAATCTTGGCAAGCGCACTTCACAGGGCAAGCAGCGCATCATCGCCGGACAGGAATCCCACACCGGTCTGTTCCGGGTGTGCGCGGCATGCGGGCAGCTCGATGGCAAGGCCGGGAGCAACAACCAGTTCGAGCATCGCACCTGGTGCCGATTGAGGAAGGCAAAGAACGAGGACGTTCGCGAAATCGCACTGTCGCGCACTTTGCGAACTCAGGGCGTGCTGCTGCACTTGCCTCCGGAGCTCGAATACGACACCTTTGCGCACCCAAGCTTGAGCGCCGCAATGCTTCTCGGACTCCGGCAGGTCATTGGCGGTTCTCCCGAACACCTTGACGTGGTCACCATCAGCGACGCTCTCCGCGCGCCAGACCGCCGAGCGCTTCTGATTCACGACACGGTTCCCGGAGGCACAGGCTATCTCGCGGAGTTCGCCGATCCGAACAAAGTATGGGAAGTTCTGGTCGCAGCCCGAAAGGTGGTGCGCGAATGCCCTTGCCGCGAGGAAGATCGTCTCGCATGCCACCGCTGTTTACTCCCCTTCGCAGCGCCGTACGAGATGGACAAGGTCTCGCGCATGACGGCTCTGACCGTCCTCGACAAGATCCTCGATGTGGAGGGTCGTCGCGCCCAACCTGACTTCCAGGACTGGTTGACCTCACTCACCGAGAATGCACCMCCCCCMCCCCCCGTCAGCGACGAGTCGCACCTGGAAAAGGACTTCTACACTTCCTTCATCGGACGGCTTCGCGGGATGGGCGCAACAGTCGTCGAAAAGCCCGGAACTTACGGGCCGTCTGCAACAATCACGCTGCAGGGCAAGCCTGTTCGCCGGTGGTCACTGATCCCACAGGTGCAAAAGGGATTCGTGGTTCCAGACTTCATGCTGACGTCCTCGGATACCTCCATCCCCGAAGTCGCACTTTTCGCTGATGGTCGTCGCTATCACGCATCGTCGCTACACAATCGAGTAACCGACGACGCCGGCAAACGCGCTGGTCTCCGCGAATCAGGCCACATCGTGTGGTCCTTCGGGCACGAAGACCTACAAAGGTTCAAAAACAACGACGAGTACGAGCCTTCCTGGCTGAACAGCAAGTCGACACAGTTCGCGACGAAGAGCTTCAACTTGAAGCCTGGACTACTGCGACTCCTCACCAAAGACCCCATTTCTCAGCTACTGGCATTTGTCGCGGACCCTGACCTCGATTCATGGACTGCACTGAGTCGATCCATGCCATACCTGTTTCTGCGCACTGACAATCGAGTTCAGTCGACCGCCGAATCGATGCTGTCGTCTGCGCTCGCTGCACTTGACGGTGGGAAACCCTTCTCGATCTCGGGCACCGATATCTGCTGGTCGCTGACCGAAGGCCCGTTGGCTGTGACAGTCGCAGTAACATCGCGTGCCGACAAATCTGCTACAGCAGTCCTTGCGCTCGATGACCGCAACGACGCGCTCGAAGCCCATGACGGTCGTGCGTGGAAAGAATGGCTGCGTCTCTCGAACTGGCTCGGACTAGCAGGCCGGCACCAGATCACCACCCGCACATTGCTGGACGCTGCACCTATAGCAGCACCGATTACATCGGCACCGGAGCCCGAGCAGTTGTCACCCATCTGGCAGAAGGCTTTGCGCAACGCTGTTTCCGAAGCTGAGCGAAGTTTGGTTCACGCCCTCGGAACTGCAGCGCCGACGCTGACGCCACCCGAACTCGGGTACGAGACAGACGAGGGTGAGGTCCTCGACCTCGCCTGGCATTCCACCCGCGTCGGCGTGGTGTTTGACCACGACGAAGACGCGGCCAATACGATTACCGAAGCAGGGTGGACACTGTGCTCACCTGACATGGCATCAATCTTGGAAGCATTGAAGACGAGCGGGGAGTTCTGACGTGGCACATCTGGTAATCGCATCGAACAACAAGGCGATGCGAAAGCTCGACCGGTCCGTCAAAGCCAAGGTGATGGACTTCATCGAGAAGCTCAACACCGACGACACCGGCTCGGGCCTTCATATCGAACCGATCCAGGCCTCGAAAGATCCTCGCGTTCGTACAGCCCGCGTCGACAAGCACTACCGCGCAATCTTGTTCAAGGTAGAGGACAAACTCGGCGACACCACCTACATCTACATGGGCACCTGGCCGCACGACGAGGCGAATGGCCTTGCAGAGCGGTCAGTCCTACGAGTCAATCCCGTCAACGGGGTGCTCGAAGGCATCATTGGCGAGCTCGACGGAGTGGACGACCGGAAGAAGCTGGTCGCTGTCCCTGACCCAGACGGCACACTCAAGAAGATCAAGCCCGCTTCACCACTGGCGAGCTACCTCGAAGGACTCGGTTTCACGCTCGACGATCTCAAAGCACGCTTGGGCCTCGACCCGGAAATCTCACAACTCGCATTCGAAGCATCCAGCCAGGACGCAGTTTTCGAGATTGCGCAAAACGCAGTGGCGTGGCAAGGCAGCGCTCTCACCGACCTCATCACCGGCATCAGTATCGACGACATCCGTGCAAAGCATGGTCTCGACGAAGCTGCACTACCTGACGAGAACCTCGACGAGGACGAGCAGATCCTCGAAGCTCTCAAGCACCCGGCGTCGCAGCTGCAGTTCGCATTCATCGAAGACAACGAGGAGCTGCGTCGGGTCATCGAAAGCGGTGACTTCGGTGCTTGGCGAACCTTCCTCCACCCGGAACAGCGAAAGTACGCGGACGCGAACCAGAATGGCTCGTTCCGTCTGTCCGGCGGCGCCGGCACCGGCAAGACCGTCGTCGCCATCCACCGAGCACGGAAGCTGGCACGGCAGAACCCCAAAGCCAGGATCATTCTCACTACGTATAACAAGACATTGGCGATGGGACTCGAGAGCGACCTCAAGGCCCTCGATCCCAGCGTCGATATCGCGACGAAGCCCGGTGCAGTCGGTGTCTACGTGAAAGGCGTCGATGCACTCGCCAAGGCGGTACTCGATCAGGCCGACAACGTAGACGAAGCGTGCAAGGCGGTTCTTGGTGCCAGCGTCGATACACGTGGACGTAACCGCTCCGACAAAGTGTGGCGCGAAGTTATCGAGACAGTCGACAGCGGACTCGACGCTGCCCTGGCGACTCCGTCGTTCCTAGAAGACGAGTACGTAGCGGTTGTACTCGCCAACAAAGTCACGACACTCGAGCAGTATGCAAAGGTAGCGCGGCCAGGACGCGGTGTGCGCCTCACCCGTCCGCAACGCATCGCCGTGTGGAAGCTTGTCGAGGGGTACCGCCGCCACAACCGGATGGAAGGGGCCATCAGTTTCCCAGAAGTCTTGGCCCTCGCTGCGGAATCCTTGCGCCTCTCCCACGAAGCTGGCAAACGTCGACTCGCCGACCACGTCCTCGTTGACGAGGCCCAGGATCTCCATGCCACACACTGGGCACTGCTCCGCGCATTGGTCGACGAAGGACCGAATGATCTCTTCATTGCAGAAGATTCACATCAGCGAATCTATGGACGCCCGGTAGTTCTGGGTCGACTCGGAATCAAGATTGTCGGCCGCTCGCGACGACTGACTCTCAACTACCGCACTACGGCGCAGAACTTGAATTTTGCTGTCGGCATCCTGGCTGGCGCTGAATACAAGGACCTCGAGACAGGTGCCGAGTCAACTGCCGAATACCGCTCAGCTCGCAGCGGACCGGTACCGCAGCTGATCGAATGCAAAGACCAGACAGAGGAACTCGACAAAGTCGCCCAGCACGTCTATGAGTGGATCGAAGACGGACTCGATCCCGAGACCATTGCTGTGCTCACCCGAAGCCAGGACGATCGAGCACGCTTCGTCCGCGCGTTGGGCGAGCGAAGCGTCGAGGCACGAGCCCTGGACAACAATCCCCCGACGCCGGGGTTCGTACAAGTTCTGACAATGCACCGGTCCAAAGGCATGGAGTTCTCGCGAGTAATTCTCGCGAGTGTGGACGATGCTCACGTGCCGTCTGCCGCATCGCTGCGCGCCGTAGCGCCGGAGGATCGTGACGAAGCGATGCTGCGGGAGCGTTCATTGCTCTACGTTGCTTCGAGCCGGGCCCGAGACGAGCTGATCGTCACTTGGAGCGGTAAGAGGTCCGAGCTGTTGGGCAAGACGAAGAAGTAGTTCTTTGGTCTGAGAGAGGCAACCGGATGGTTCGTGCACGACGCGGGGCGAATCTTCATACCGGTAACCCGACTGCGGATGCACGAACCCCCAAGTGGGGTGCCAGCGACCTTACCGGCGCCAACGCATCAGATCCCACTTTCCGACGATCCACACGCAGTCAACATGCCTCTGCAAAAGGGTGCGCATGGCGCGGATCGACCAGCAATGTCGGGAAGCGAGAACCGTTGCGGTGTGTACGTTGCCTCAACTTCGAATCTGTCATTGCGCATGCCCACCGCCACTTAGCTGAACATGCACTCCGACCGCTCAACGGGTCAGACGAGTGGGAGTGCGACGAATAGCTCAAGGTTCGTCGGAAGACGATGAGCGCTCAACGTCAACTCAATGCCGCCAAGAAGTCTCCGGCGAAGAAAGACGCCCAACCGAAAGCCAAGAAGCGGAAGAATCCGAACCGCAAGCGGAATGTTCCGCAACCGAAGTACCTGCAGTAGATCGGACAGCGATCGCCACTGATTCCATGCTGTGAAAACAACAGCGTGTCAAGCAGATCGAGGGGCCGCAAGAGATCTCAGCGCCGAGGACTCACCCGCGGGTATCAGATTCCCTCCCGTGACGACCTCAGGCCATGGCAGTGGACGCCCAACGTCCGTCCGAAGATTGTTGAGCGTTCGTTTCGTTACTCGAAATTGTAGTCGATTTCGACCGTGATCTTTGCGATCAGGGTAATCAGATAGCCGACCTGTCCACCATTTGGTACGGCGATAACATTGTGACTAACGGGAACAACGTCAGTTTCGACTGTAGAACCCGGATGACGCTCCCATACAATGTTTTCCATTTGACTGCGAACGTCGTCAGCCTCTGCTTTTGCATCAAGAGTAAGGAGATAACCCAACTCATCGGCAATTTCATCGGGCTCGTCTGCCATCCTGCCACCGGACCAGTTGAACTCAATCACGAACTTCACCAATCTCTTTCATGAGAATTTCGATCTGCGTGCGATGAAAAGCTAGCAGAAGTGGATTACCAATCAAGCAAGCTGCCAGAGGAACAATCCAACCGGCAAGTCCTTACTCACTCACCAGAGTCAGTTCACCTCCGCGAGCACGCATCACATCACCACACCCGATCAATCGGTCAACGGAAAGCTCGGTCACCGAACGATTTTCTTCCGTCACACGCTSCCAGCCGAACAACTTGGATACCTGTTGCGCGAGGGTGTCTGCATCCAGCAGACGCGCGTCGTCGATCAAGTGAGTGACGGCGAGGTCAAGCTCCTCCTCCGGAATGTGAACCAATTTCCGGGGCGACTGTTCAGCACCCGGTATCCGCACTACTGACAATGCCAGGTCTGGCAACCGGCACACACCATCACTCATGGGCGCAACCGAGCGCCCCTTGATGTTGGCTGAAGCTAAAGCACTGTCAGCACTTCGCTTCGCGACGGCGCCGAGCCGCTGAATTCCCCACGCCTGCTTGAAACGGTCATAGAGTACGTCGCGGTGAACCGGCGCCTCCGCCTCGACAACTTGAACGAAGTACGCTCGAAGATCCTGCTGCCCTTCAATAGTTTTGGGATCGCGCCTGAGGCATCTCGGTTCACCTACCATTGTGTATTCCGTTGCCCAATCCGGCTTGGTATCAAAATCCACTTCCTCGACCGCAATTGGTTGGGCAATCACCTCCGGAATAGGCGCTGGGGCTGTCGGACGATCGCTCTCCGCAATCGCGACCTCGATCGCCTTTCGCAGGCGCTTCTCCTGCACCTCGCGGTCACGCCACCAGCTCAGCCCCCAGATTCGGTGCAGCTCCCAACCGAGATTGCGGAGAACCGATTCACGAAGGCGATCTCGATCGCGAGCTGTCTTTGCCGAATGATAAGCCGCACCATCACATTCGATACCGATCACATACTGCCCCGGGCGATCCGGATGCCGAACAGCCATATCAATTCGGTAACCCGCAACACCGACCTGCGGCACTACGTCGTACCCCCAACCGCGAATGACGTTGACAACTTGTTCTTCGAAAACACTCTCCACATCACCATCGCCATCGTCGAGATCGAGGGCCAGCGCCTTCTGCCCACGTTCCGCGAAGTCTAGGTAGTTCCTCAGATGGCGTAGACCGTCGTTAACTGTCGCGGACATCTCGGATGCACGGAACGAGGATACGACCTCCACGCGCTTTCGAGCCCGTGTAATAGCAACATTGAGTCTGCGCCATCCGCCCTCCCTGTTGAGCGGACCGAAGTTCATCGTGAACTTCCCATTCTCGTCGGGACCATACCCGAGAGAGAAGACGATGATGTCACGTTCATCGCCCTGGACATTCTCGAGGCTTTTGACAAAGAATCCGTCCAAGCGATCGTGGTCACTGAGCAGGCCCGCTAGGACCGGGTGTTCCGCCGACTGACGTTCCAACTCCGCAGTGACTGCGTCCGCCTGCGCAGACGAGAACGTCACCACACCGATCGACTCGGATGGAAAGGATTGAGCGAAATAGAGCACGCGCTCAACCACTTTGGCGGCCTCGACGGGATTATCTCGCGTTGTCCCACGGCGATACGTACCTTTGACAGGGATCAGCTCAACACCCAGATTTGGCGCGTCGAACACGGCGCCCGGAAATGTGTGCAGACTTCCGTCGTAGAAGCGATAATTCGAATAGGTGATGAGATCTTCGTGACGACTACGATAGTGCCAATTCAGTGGCAACGACGTCAGCCCACCGGCGCCCTTGGCGATATCAAGGACCGACTCGAACACATCAATCTCATCGTCTTCGTCTTCCCCCGCAGCATCATCGCTGATCGAGAAGAAGCTCGAGGGCGGTAGCTGCTTTTGATCACCGGCAACGATCAACTGATTGCCGCGGTACACACAGTTCACGGCGTCCGAAGGAAGCACCTGCGACGCCTCGTCGAAAATCACCACATCGAACTTGATACTCGTCGGAAGGTATTGCGAGACAGACAGTGGACTCATCATGAAGCAGGGCTTCAGTTCCTGTACGAGGGAACCTGACTCATCGAGCAGCTGTCGAACCGGCTTGTGTCGAGTCTTCTTCTGCGCCTCGCGAATAATTACCTGCGCGGGTCGACCATTGATGGAACGCGGCGCCCGTGCATTGCAACTTTCAACAACCCTCGCGCGGGCATCGTGCACCTGGGTTTGGTCGAGACTTTTGAAACCTGCGACCAAGGCTTCGCGATTGTCAGCCTGATAGCCAGCCAATCGGCCGTCGATTCGAACGACGTCGTCCACCCAGGCCTCCAGCGCCGCGTACTCGAGCGAATGCGCAACGAACTCGGGCGATCTGGGACTCTTCTCGAGTTCGACGAGAACGTTTCCGAAACCCTTCTCCTGCATCCATTCGCGATCTCGCAAATAGTTGCACCAGTTCTCGATATCGGGAATCGCACCGCTTTCCATATCTGCCAGTAGCTCCGCAGCTCCGTTGATATCCTCGAGCAGATCGACCTTCAACTCGGCGCTACGTCGCGGGGAGAAATTCGAAACCAGCTCCGCGCTGACCTGTTCCCACTTCGCGGCGATACCCGTTAGTTCACTGGCCGGAACCGTCACGTAGCCTAGTCTTTTCGCTACCCCGCCAGAAATCGGAACCCCGACGGAACGCCGCACCGCCTCTGCCCAATCTAGCTGCTGCGCAACCAGTTCGAAATCGGTAGTGAGATCGAGGCCTATGTCTCCGAAAAGCGCAGGATCCGCTGCAGCGTCCGATTCAAGGTCCGTGAGACCAACTCGCACGCTCCGTGCGGCTCCGATCAGCGAAACGCCTTCGTACAATCCAACTTCCCGCTGAGCAACTGTGGAAACGTGCACCAGAGCATTGCGTACCGGGGTTAGTCGAGCTACACCTGCGAATGCCCACTCGCTTATGCTCTCAATCGGTCCGGAGTGCACGACTGAATCTCCAAGGTGACCAGACAATGCCGCAACGGTCTTGTCCCACTGAATCAAACCTGTCTTCAGTCGGTCTGCAATCGGAATCAACGCGGGATCCGGTACCCCACCGCTCGCCAGCTGTTTTGACAGCCGATCCGGGTCTACCTCAATACCGGCGAGAGTCGCTGCCCGTCGCGCGTTTCCCAGTGCAACTCGCAAAATATCGAAATCTGTTGACAGGCCTTGGTAGGCACTGCCCAACCGTGGCGCGTGAAACTGCTCGCCAGACCCAAGCTCTTGTACAGCTTCCTGCCAGCTCGCGGCCTCCTCCAGGCGCGCGATGAGAGCCTTGTCCAGCTTCCCGGACACTGTCACGGCCTTCAATGATTTCTTGTCGGCGCGGGCCGCCTTGGAAAACTTTCCAAACCCCTTGTACACATCTCGGAATCGAACTGCCAGTGTACCCAGATCTTGTTCGAGAGCAGCAGGAGTGAAGTATTCGCGCATGGCCTCCTGACGGCGCCTCGCGTGCTCCACCATCTTGTCCATCGCAAGAATCGACTCTGCGACTTGACTCTGCAACGCCGCATTGAGCCAATGCCCCTCGGGGCGTTCCACAACGCCGCCTAAGGAGGCGAGTTCAACGAGTTCAACGGCGCGAGCAACAGTAATTCCTGCAGACGGAACGCCTAGGAGCTCAGCCAGCTGGATCGCGTCGTCCTGTACAGCGGCGAGTTGTACCGGTACCTCGACCAGCTGTCGTTCCAGAGCCTCAATCGCGGTCGGACCCATCCGACCATCGAGAAGTGAATCTTTGAGGCCGCTCTCGAGAACCAACAAACTAGCCTCGTCAAGCTCATTCCATCTAGGCCCAACCACGCGATCAAGTTCGTTCGACTTTGAAACGATGTTGTCGACTGCTGTTCTTGCCTCAGACAAGCGAAGGCGAACCGGTTGCAAAGAAGAACGTGAAAACCACTCAACTGGAACATCGTTCGAGTCTTCAAGAAGCGCCAACAACGCCGAGCGCTTCCGCACTCCATCCGAGTTTCGGGCCAGTCTCAGACCGGTGGCAGTATCGACGGTATCAAGCCTTACTGCTAGGTCACGTGCATTCTCAGCCGCGCGCGCAGCAAGCCGTTTGAGCTCGCGAGCTTCAGGGGCGCCGAGATCCCGCCGCGACAACCCTCGCCAAAGAAAATCATCGCCACGTTCCGATACGTGCCATAGATTGCCAAGCCTCGAGGCAGCTTCACAAAGTTGAGACCGCGCCCGCGCATCTAGCGCGCTCCAGGTAATGCCCCCATCGGCCGAAGCATCGAMGTGACCTGAAAGTTGTTCAAGCCGCCCCAGGACTTCAAACACTGAGAGCCCGAGCGGCGAGCGCACCTCGTTCAATGCGTCGGTGTATCCGGTCAGTGATTCGCGTATCGCTACGAGGCGGTCCTCGTCGCCTGCGGAAAAGGTTCGGTGCGCCGCGACCCGAGTTTTCAAGGCCGTGGACAGTTCCTGCGCCACATGTTTCCGGGTCGCAGCATGGCTGTGCAATTCAAGAAGGAACTGCTGCAGGCCTGCGCTTTTCAATCGATCGCGAACTACGTCAAGAGCGGCAGCCTTCTCACTGACGAACAGCACTGTCTTTCCCGACGCGATCAACTCGGCGATCATGTTGGCAATGGTCTGGCTTTTACCTGTTCCGGGAGGCCCGTCCATGACAAAGCTTCGCCCGTTAGTGGCAGCGAGGATACATCGTCGCTGACTGGAGTCGGCGTCCAGAATGCTAAACATTTGCTCAGGAGGAAATGTGCGGTCCAAGTGTTCGATCGGGGTCGGGTCGAATGCAAATTCGCCCGCCGAAGGTGCATCGGGTCCGATAGCCAAGAGTTGCACCATAGGATGCGCGGCAACGACGTCTGAATTCACCTGAAGGTCCCGATACATGGCTTCCTTGTGAAACGTGAAGCTCGAGCACACCGCACGGTCAACCGTAGACCAACCGTCATACCCTTGGATCAATCGGTTAATCTCCGACGTCAGGCCGCCAATGTCCGGTGAGTCAGGATCCACGTCGGGCAAACTGAGCCCATACTCCTCCATCTTCAACTTGAGTGCCGGGTTGACCGTAATTTCTTCCTCCGCGCGGAAAAGTACATACGGTGAGTCCGCGCCTGTCCGCTTGAGCTGCACGGGGACCATGAGGATCGGGCTCTCGACCAACTCGTCGTCGCCCGAGTCCTTCCAGCGAAGCATTCCGAGCCCCAGATACAGAGWCCATACACCTCGGTCCGCGTACGACTGCTGAGACTGCTGGTCTAGTCGGCGAAGTGCGATCTTCAAAGTGTCGGCAGTTTTATTAGTGACGACAATCGATCGCTCCGGTATCGCCACGTCTGCGTCGACCTGAGGTCTGATAACGACATCGCCGGAATCGAGCATATCGAGGAGTCCCGCGGCCCCATTTTGCAGAACCTCCAGTGACGCGCTCTTCGTGTGTTTGAAGTAGAGCAATCGCTGGCGCCGGTCCAGTGCCAGGAGCTTTTCTCGCCACGATGTCAGCTGACGAACGAGCCGATCGGCCACATCTGCGGGCAACTTGCGCCCGACAATGCTCGACCGTTCTTCTTTCGGCCCGTTTGTCATGTTTGTTCCTTTCGATAGGAAAATCGAAACTAACTCTAGACAGCGCTCACCCGATCAACTTCGAGGACACCCCCGGCCCACCCCGACACGAGTTCATATCAAGAAAACACGTGTTCGCCTCCCCCTTCTTTCACCAGTGGATGCCTTGGGGGAGAAATCAATCGTAGGGTGCAACAGACTCCAAACCGTCAGGAAGCAAGTTCCCCCTAGGGAGTCTGCAGTAACCTGACAGCAATTGCCCCAACATTGCCGTCGAAGTGGAAGCAGTTGTGCATCACCCATGTCCTTGATCGCCTGGCTCGATACGTCCGCTCAAGAAGAACGACGCATGCGTGAACTGGTTGCGCTCTTCAGCGAACCCGGAACCCTCGACAATCTCGGTATCGGTCAGATCCGAGACGGACTCGCAGACCTCCTGTTCCCCGGAATCTCCACAGTCCAGACGCGGGCCCGCTATCTGGTCCTGATTCCGTGGACATTCCAACGAGCAGCGCTGCGCAAATCAGGTGCAGCGCTGGTCAAAGCTGCAGACCGGGAACAACGCGAGGTACTGCTCGCACTCCGCGAGGCCGGCCACACTCAGGGGCTGATCGGACGGGTCGCCGGCGCAGCGGTGCGGGTACTCCCCTCCGCGATCTACTGGAATGCACTGCAGACCTACAGGATCCTTCGCCACGATACCCGCCCACAGCACCTGCCACAGTCGCGCAAGGGGGAGGCAAATGACGACGAGATGCACGACACCTCACCGTGGTCGACGCTCCCTCTGCCTGAGTCATTCCCCGCGGATGTGACAGACCAGGGCTTTGATCTCTCTGTGGCGGAGGCCAACTGGCTTCGCGAGCGGATCGTCGTGACCTGCGACAGTTCCTTGCTCGCGCATTTACTGAGCCAACCGACGATGCCTGACCTCGACGTCGACTACCTCTGGCATCTCGATCTGGAATCAGCACCGCAAGAACTTCACGACCTCGTTGAAGACACCGAGCTGTTCTCGCTGGCCCTGCACGGTGCGTCACTGCTCTACAACTTGATGGTTGGCGAAGCGTATGAGCGTCAGGAGTTGACAAGCGTGGAGGCACCCGCGCAGCGATACCGTAGCGAACTCTCTCAGTGGAGCGAGCAGTACTGGAATCATCCGCTTGCACCGAAATGGGACCGGTCACGGTTGTGGAGCCGTTTCCCGGCAATATCACCGCGAACGCGGCAATTTGTCGAAACCTGGATCGACGGTATCAACGATCTTGGAGCGGGAACTCCGGCAGATTCCGTCGATCTGCGAAGACTAGTCAGCGATCGCGAGTTTCAAAACAAGGGCGCGCAGTCACGTCTGACCAATGAGAAACAACTGCGACTCTGGCAGGGTGCGTCCGGGGCAAGCCGACTCCAATTCCGTTGGCCACAAGCATCACAAATACTCAGCGATATTTCCGAAGGACTGAACAATGCTGGCGCCTGACGAACGAGCCACTCTGGTCGATCAATTGCGGCCACCGGCCGACTCACGGCTCGATCATTTGGTGGGAACCACATTCACCCTCGATCTACAGTCCGCACTGGTACCTGCACTCGCCTTTGCGTCACCGTCCCATGCGACGGATCCTCTGGCAATGCTGGCGTCTATCCGTATCTGTGCCAACGCCATCGACATATTCCATCAAGCCGGACACATTCGAGTTCCGGAACGGACGAATGCACTCATGGCCTTCCTCGAGCCCGCAGTACATGCCGTCCGCAGTCGCCCAGGCACTCTCTTTCACCCGAAAATTTGGTTGGCGAAGTACGTCGACGACGAGGACGTTGTCAGTTTCCGACTCCTCGTTCAGAGCCGAAACCTGACGCGGGACAATTCCTGGGACATGGTTGTTGCACTCGACGGCGTCATGGGTAGCACACGAAACAAGACCAACAAGCCTCTGAGGGCATTGCTTCAATATCTAGCCGACGATGCCACCGCCTCCCCGTTGGAGCCGACTCGACGCCGACGTATGCAGACACTGGCCGACGACATCCGGTATGCCGAATGGACTGCACCCGAGGGACTCTCAGATATCGAATTTCACGTGTTCGGTGTACAAGGCCATAGACCAGCGCCAAACTTCGAAGGCACCCGACACCTCGCGATTTCACCATTTCTGGGCGATGACGGATTCGACACTCTGATTCCGGGCGATCGTGTAATCGCGGATGTCGTTAGTCGCGCAGAATCTCTGGAACAGCTCCGCCCGGAAACCTTGAAGTGGTTCAGCGCGTCCTACGTACTGAACTCTGATGCTGGAATCCCTGACCCTGAATCAGACTCGGCGAATGTACTGGGTGGATTGCACGCCAAGGCGTACATCGTTGAATACAACCACTGGGCAAGACTTTTCATAGGTTCAGCCAATGCCACCGCTGCGGCGTTCAACAGGAATGTCGAGATTCTGGTTGAAATGGTCGGCGCCAAGAAGAAGTTCGGAATCGACGCCATGCTCGGCAACAGCGGACTCGGATCAATCATCAGCCCATACGAAGCCACAGGCGGCGCGGAACCGGATGAAACCGATGTCATCCGCCGCGAACTCGACAAGGCCTTGCAGGCGATTGCATCAACGCCGTTCACCGCGACTGTCCAACCAGCCGGAGAATTCTTCGACCTACTGATCGAAACTGATGTTCCCATACAACTTCCCGATGGTTACAGCGCCACGATCGAACTCACCACGCGCCCTGGATTTGCCGTAGCTATGACGTCCGACGACCCTGTCGACTTCATCAGTCCCGGGCTGAAACTGGTCGATATAATGCCGTTCCTCGCAGTTCGTGTCACCGAGCCTGGCGGATCGACTGGCAGCACAGTAGTCGTTGCCAACCTGATCAACGACCCCGACGAGCGCCTCGACGAGATCCTTGCTTCGCAGCTGAACAAGCCCGAGGATGTTCTGCGCTTTATCGCGCTAATGCTGTCCATCTCCAACGGCGGGGACAGTGCAGGCGGAGCGTTCGACCAGATGATCCGCGACCACGGATCCCAATCCGGACCACTCCCCGGCATTCTCGAGTCACTTCTACTCGCCCTTGCGACGGCGCCGACGGTCCTGACAGATATGGACGGCTTCATTCGCCGCCTCCATCGTGACGACGCACGTCGCGACCTGTTGCCGCCGGGATTCTCCGAGCTCTGGACGGATATTCACTCTGCTGCAACCGTTCTGGATCGGAGAAACGCATGAACCAGGAATTTCGCGCCGATACAGTTCTTGCCGGACTACGCGACTTTCAGCGGGACACCGTTGACCATGTATTCGAGCACTTCTACAAACCGGATCCCAGTCGCCACTTCCTCGTCGCAGACGAAACCGGGCTAGGCAAGTCGATGGTGGCGCGCGGAATCATTGCGCGCACAATCGAACACCTCCAAGAGGATCCATTACACACCGAGATCAACATTGTCTACATCTGCTCCAACATCGACCTCGCACGCCAGAATCTTGAACGTCTCAACGTCACCGGCAACAAAGACATCACCCATACCAGCCGGTTGACGCTGCTTGCTACCCATAACCGCAGATTGGACTCCGCGGAAGACAACCTGCGTGTACCCGTCAATCTTGTTTCACTGACTCCGGATACATCATTCAAGACGGGACAAAGGTCCGGCCGTTCCGATGAGAGGCAACTGCTGTTTCTGTTGCTCGATCGCGAGTTCCAGTTCACCCAGCCTCAACGCGTGGCTGCGCTGAAGATCCTGCAGGGTTCCGTCGCTTCCTTCGATACCTTCGAAAGGGACGTCGCAGTTTTCGAGGAGAAATTCGGCGATTCGATTGATCCGTCGATCTTGGAAGCGTTTGTTGCCACGATTAATGCCGGCGAACCGTCCATCGCCGACAGGTTGTTCGACCTGATGAAAAAGCCGATCAACGATCCCGGTCGAAACTCCGCCATCACGACCCTCATTGCAGATTTGCGGTACGAACTTGCTCATGCCAGCGTGAATTCACTGGCGCCCGATCTTGTGATCATGGACGAGTTTCAGCGGTTCACAGAGTTGATGGACGAGACGACATCCGCCGGCGAACTTGCGCGCCATCTGTTCGGTCACCACGGGACACGGGTACTTCTTCTGTCTGCAACGCCATACAAGCCGTATACCGAGGCCGACGATTCCGGTGCCGATCACTACTCCGATTTCACCAAGACGATTGATTTCCTCGCTGATGGTTCGAAGCTGGTGAAATCCGGTGACGTCATGGCGCTGCTAGAGCAGTTTCGCAATGCCGTTATCGAGGATCGCGAAGCCACGCAAACGATATCAGACCTACGAAACCTCCTCTTGTCCTTGATGTGTCGCGTGGAACGCCCGGCCAATTCAGACAACACAATGGTTCGGGAACGCAGGTCCACGATCTCTGGAATCGAACCTCGAGAATTACTCGGGTACGCGGCCCTGCGCCGCCTCGCCAGGGAACTCGACGCCCAGTTCAGCGTGGACTACTGGAAGTCCGTTCCCTACTTCGTCAACTTCATGAGCAACTATCAGTTCGGTCGGAAGTACGCTGCAACCGTCGGCAGTAGCGAGTCGCGTTTACTCGACATCAGCAGAGTCGACGCCGCTGCTGTCAGACAGTTCGCTGAGATCGAAGCGGGCAACGCTCGGACTCGAGATTTCCGCGACGATACCGTCGATACGGGCTGGGAAAAACTGCTGTGGATCCCGCCCAGTCTTCCGTACCTGACCCCCGGAGGTCCGTTTGCTGATCCCAATCTGGCACAGACAACGAAGCGACTGGTGTTCTCCAGCTGGTCGTCAACTCCTCCCGCCGTCGCATCAATTCTGAGCTATCACGCGGAACATCGCTTGATGCAAGGACATTCCTCGATAGTTCCAAATGATCCGGATAGTCTCCGAGCCATCGGTTCACCGCTCGAATACCGCGGATCCAATCCGCAGATGACCACGCTTGCCCTCTTCTGGCCGATGCCACATCTCGCAACAATGTCGGATCCGCTCGCCCTTGCTCGAGACCACGTCGACCCGGTTGATACCGTGTCCTTCGAAGCCACTGTGGTGGAGCGACTTCAGTCGACCATTCCGCGTGGTCGCGAAACTTCGACTGCGACCGGGGCACAACACTTCTATTGGTCGTGGCCGATGCATCTCGATCGAGAGCAATTCGACGTGTTCGATTTCAGCTCGGACGATCAAGGATGGCTCCGCAATGTCTTACAGTCGCACCATGACTCAGATGCCGAGGCAACTGATGAGGCAACTAGTCTCGATCCATTCCTGACCCTCGCCGAGAGCACCACAAAGCTAACCGACGGTCGGATACCGCCCGACCTCGTCGAGGTAACTGCCAAACTGGCGGCGCACTCTCCGGCGAATTGCGCGTGGCGGTCGCTGAAACGATTGCGGATTGCTCCGAGCGTTGCAGAAGGCGACATCTGGGGAGCTGCTGCCACTATCGCGTCAGGACTCCGATCAACGTTCAATCGTTGGCAGTCCGCAGTGCTTCTTCGGCAGCTCTATCCGGACTTACCGTATTGGCGACAGGTTCTGCAGTACTGTGCCGACGGTAATCTCCAAGCAGTCCTCGACGAATATCTCGGGCAATTGACGCCGACCCACGACAGCGAGCCTCTCGACGTCGATCGGATCTACGCCATCGCTAATTCTGCAGCCGAGGCGATGTCACTTCGAGTGGGTCAGAGCCTGTCGCACGACCCCATAGACGAAGCCGATAACATCCGCTTCCGAACTCACCTTGCCGTTCAATACGGCGGTAAATCCGAGAGCGACGAGTCGTTTCGACCGGCCCTTATTCGCCGTGCATTCAACAGTCCGTTCTGGCCGTTCATCGTCATCTCGACCAGCGCCGGCCAAGAGGGAATCGACTTCCACCCTTGGTGTCACCATGTGGTGCATTGGAATACACCGTCGAACCCCGTTGACTTCGAACAACGCGACGGTCGCGTCAACCGGTTCCGTGGCCATGCTGTGCGGCGCAACCTAGTCGAGCGCCACCGGATCAGCATTTTGGGTGCTCACGACGTCCACCCCTGGACGGCCGCGTACGCCATCCCGGACGAAGAACTCGGCGGACTGGTACCGGATTGGATCTACTCTGGATCTCACAAGGTGATTCGCGAACTGATGCCCTATGAGTTGAGCATCGACGGCCCTCGACTGGAGAAATCCAAAGCCGGAGTTGCCCTCTACCGCCTGGCATTTGGGCAACCGCGACAAGAAGACCTGATCGAACTACTCCAGCATCGGGATGTAGACGCCGAAGCAGCCGCCGCAATGCGACTGGACCTCACTCCACCGTCTCGAGAAACAAATCGAGGTCAATCATCCACTTCGACACCGTAGCCGACAGCCATAGCACCGAGTCCGTGGTTATGCCCCTGACCTACTGCCCGAAGCCGCCAAACATTTCCGCGGCGGTAAATTTCGGCGAGAACCATGGTCCGCTCGACCGTTCCGAGATCGAGTACAAATGTGGCAAATGTTCCGTCGGGACCGTCAATGCTGACCGAGACTGCTCCTAAGTCGCCGAATGTCTTGTCACCGTCGACTGCTGCTGCGATGACAACACGTTGACATTCCTCAGGCAAAGAGTCGAGATCTGCACGGACACTCTGCTCACTGTCACCGTCGACGGAGAGCTCGACTGCGCCGTCCTCATCCACGGTGTTGTTGTAGAAGACGAAATCTTGATCCGAATCGACCTTGTTGGTTCCGTCAAGGAGAAAGGCAACCACATCGACGTCGAATTCGTCTCCAACGTTTTCTGCCCGCCACGCAACATTGATCGACCACGACGACTGAGCGGCAGGAAGATCGACGACCTCGCCACGCATCAAAATCGGTGCAGACAAGCGTGATTCGAGCCTCATGTGGGCGGGAACTACACCCGAGACCAACGCCTCGTTGACGTCGGATTCCGTGATCTTAGGAAGCCCTCGATCCGTGACCCTCGCCATCCGCTTGTCGGATTCACCGCCTTCCAACACCAAAACCTCGGTGACCGCGGTTGTGAAGTTGAGAGACGGACGAGCACCGAGCTGCAGGATGCGCGACCGCATGATCACGCCGTCGAGATGGGTACCGCCGAGAATCAGAACGCGACGCCCCTGCCACGCCTTCGCCTTGCGATTCGCGAGCGGGGATGCATTCGCGATCGATGATGGCCGTACCCCGGAGGTCGATTCATCGGGACGAGGTTGCGCAGATACGATCATCTCCGGCACCAGAACCACCTCGCGCTGGACCTCGACTTCCGGCGCTGTCATCGTGTCAGGCACGGGTTCAACAGCGTTCACTCCCACGGAAGCGCCCTCAATCTTGATCTCACCCGGCACTGCACGTTCCAACAAGTGCTCCAACTGCTGCTCCGAGATCACGGGAATTCCATCCGACTCGGCCTTACGTACTTTCGAGCTTTGAGATGCAGTGTTGTCACACACCAGAACACTCGTCTGTCGGCTCACGGTATTTGTGAACTCGAATCCCGCGTCCGTGAGGCGGGCAGCCAGCGTAGCCCGGGGTGCGGATGTCGGACCACTGATCGCTATCTTCATTCCTTGGACCAAGCCGTGAGTCAGATCGAGGCGTCCGGGGTTGGTGAATGACGACGGCACTCGCTTGATCTCGCGAGAGTGGACCGTGGCCCGGCGGTCCTTACACCCCACCACGGGAAGCGGAAGTTGCAGCGTTTCCGCGAGAGATGCGCTCCTGCCGAAGACCTCGACGAGTACCCGCGCATCGTCGTAGGCGTCGTGCGCATTGACCTGTTCTATCTTCCAATACTCGGCCAGTGTTGCGAGCCTGTGATTGGGTACGTCGAGCTCCAGGCGTCGCGAGAGCGCCAAAGTACACAGCCGCTCCTCGATCGGGGTGCCAAAACCTGCGCGTTGAAACTCTGCGTCGAGGAACCCATAGTCGAATGACGCATTGTGCGCCACCATTGTTCGGCCGGACAACAGTTCGCCGAACTCGTCAGCGATATCCTCGAAACGAGGCGCACCAGCCAGGCGGTCTGGAGTGAGATTATGTACGTGGACAGGTCCGGGATCGCAACCGGGATCAAGCAGCGTTGAGAATTCCCGCTCGACCGATCCGTCTTCACGCAATACCAGCGCGGCAATACTCAGTACGCGATGCGACGCAGCCCGCATTCCCGACGTCTCGACATCCAGAACAACCCAGCTGTGATCAGCAGGCAGCCGATGGTCCCCTGCTAGGCGTATCGCGCTTGTCACTGAAATACCTCCGTCGGAAAGAGCGAACCGATTGACAATGCGTCGATTCTCATCGACATCATTCCTGAACCGTCCGACAGATCCTATTACGCAACACCCAAACGATTTGCCTCCGTCGGGAATGACAATTTGACAAGAGCATCCGCACTGCGAGATCTACGAGCTTCTTACTGAGCTCGGATTCAGGCGATTTGTCGGACGCCGATTCGGATAGCGGTCCGATTTCGGAGCTCGACAGGTTCGGTGCAAGGGTCTTTCTCCTTGGCCCTCGAACAAGAAACACGAATTGACCCAGCCATATCCGGCTCGCCGGTGTCGAATCGGCTGCTGACACATAGATCAACTACTGCTCACCAACTATGAGCACAGGAGGGGTGCGCTCAGCACACCCCTAAATGACACAATGAGAGCAACCCGCCCAATCCATCCAGTAAAAGTTGGCGCAACCGGGATCTGGCCGCTCAGTCGACGGCGGTGAAGCCTTTCGCCCGATCTTTGTCGGCCGAGGTCCACAGCGTCGTCGACAGTTCGGCCTTCACCAGCGGCATAACCTCTTCCGCAAAGCGGCGCAGAGTGTCCTTCTGCTGCTCGAAGTCGAGCACGTGATTGACCGACACCGATTGGAAATCGTGGCCGTAGCTCTGGTGGTAATCGAGGATCTTCTCGGCGACTCGTTCCGAAGACCCGACCAACGCCGGCCCGCGGTCGACGGCCTCTTCGATGGTCCGGAAACTCGTCGACTTCCCGACAGCTTTGGGATCGTGCTTGCGTTTGTCGGCCTGCGCAACGGCGCCTTCGTAGATCGGACGGAACTCTTCGATCGCTTGTTCGGTCGTGTCGGCGAGGAACAATCCGCCCGAACCCGATCCGACGTACGCCTTGGACGGGTCGTGCCCGTACGCCAGGTACTGCTCACGGTAGTGGTCGATCAGCACTTTGTAGTTCTCACGAGACTGGAAGGCGTTGGCGGTGACGATGGGGTCGCCCCACTTGGCCGCGAGTTCGACGGCCTCGAACGAGGTAGCCGATCCATGCCAGATACGGAACGGTCCGTCGTAGGGACGCGGTAGCGTCGTCGCGTCCTCGAGCGATGGTCGGTGAGTCCCCACCCACTTGACGTTTTCCTCGCTGATCAGCAGTTTGAGGAGTTCGTAGTTCTCGGTGAGGTATTCGTACTGCTTGGCGATATCCAACCCGAGGAGCGGGTACTGAAGGACCTCGTTGCCCTTGCCGATCACGATCTCGAGGCGTCCCCGGCTGAGCTGATCGATGGTTCCGAAATCTTCGGCGACTCGAATCGGGTCGAGTAGCGACAGAACGGTGACACCCGTCGAGAGCAGGATTCTGTCTGTGGCCTGCGCAATTGCCCCCAAAACGACGGTTGGCGCCGACGAGAGAACCGGCCCGGCGTGGCGCTCACCCACCGAGAACGAATCGATACCCAGTTCTTCGGCGAGAACCGCCAGTTCGACGACGCGGTTGAGCCGATCGGACGGGGCAACTTCCTCGCCGGTCACTGGATGGGGTGGGTTGAAAATGATGTCCAGAACCTGAAAACGCATGACCCGTCTTTCTCGATAACCGCACAGCACGCCTGTCCCTCGGAGGCTAGTGCGCGACTGCTCGACGGATCCGCGATCCGAGGACGCGCCCAACGCAACGAATTCGCGAAACACGCTATTCAGCAGGACCTTTCGACTCAATGAGACCATTCAGTCGATAAAACTCTCACCGATCCGAAGTCGACCGAAAACATGCCGAACTCCCGCCAGGCAGGACCTGTGTCACCGACCAATCAAGCGCACGGTAAACATGAAGTACTAAGAGTGCGTTCCCTTACTCGTTAAGAGGTACTTGATATGAATGGTGCGGCAGCCATCGGTGATGGCATATTCCAGATTCCTGTCCCGATCACGGACAACCCGCTCGGGCACACGCTCGTCTACGCCATGGAATCCCCCGGCGGACTGATCTTGGTCGACGCTGGTTGGGGTGACGACAACGGCTGGCAGGGCCTCAACGCGGGGCTCGCCGAGATCGGACATTCGGTGACCGACATCGAGGGCGTCGTGGTCACGCACTTCCATCCGGACCACACCGGACTGTGCGGACGGGTCCGCGAGGCGTCCGGCGCCTGGATCGCCATGCATGAGGACGACCACTACCTGTTCGATCAGATGTCGACTGCGCGTAACGACGAGTGGATGGCATATCAGCTAGAGAACATGGAACGCGCTGGAGCACCCGCAGCCGACCGCGATGCCTTCCGGCTGGCTGCCGCGGGCGAGTCTCCCGTGGGCCCCGAGTCCGCACCCGACCGCCTTCTCGCCGACGACGAGATCATCGCACTCACCGGCCGCGGCCTCCGCGTTGTCTACACCCCCGGCCACACGCCTGGTCACGTCTGCTTCTACCTCGACGACGCCGACATCATGTTCACCGGCGACCACGTCCTGCAGAAGACGACACCACACGTCGGCAACTTCGTGTACCCCCTCGACGAACGTGACGCCCTCGCCGATTTCCTCGACTCGCTCGCACGAGTGCAGAACATGAACATCACCCGCGGTCTCGGCGCTCACGGCATTCCGATCGACGACGTCGGAGGTCGCGCCGGCGAGTTGATCGAGCATCACCAGGAGCGACTCGATCACCTACTCCAGGAGTTCGCCGACGACAAGCTCACCGTGTGGGACGTCGCGGCAAAGATGAAGTGGTACAAGCCGTGGGCCGAGATCTCCCCGATGGGAAAGACGATGGCGCTCTCCGAGGGCGCAGCTCACCTTCGCCATCTGGTTGCCCGAGAGCAGGTCTCTCAGGTTCCCGGCTCCGAGCCGGCGCTCTTCGCTCGCTCCGTCTGAAAGAACAGGGCCGACAAGCACTCCGCTCGTCGGCCCTGATCTCTATTCCGCTTCGGCCTGATCGACTATTCGGGTCGACGCCGATCGCGGGACCACCACCACCGGAACCGGTGAGTACCGCACGATCTTCGCCGCCCGACTGCCGAGGAACACCCGCGCCAGTGGACCTGCCTTGCTCGAGCCGACAGTCAGAACGTCACCTCGGTCCCACTCGACGCCCTCGAGCGCCTCGGCCCAGTTACGACCATGGCTGATAACCGATTCCATGACGTCGGGTATTTCGAGCAGTGCACGCACGCGCTCGAAGGCAGCGTTGGTCTCGCGCTCGACCACCTCGGCCCACTCAGAGATGATCGGTGAATCCCCCTCGGTCCCGAGTGTGGTCGTGTACTGCGCGTTTGCGCGAACTGCAAACGCCGCCAGTCTGAGTCCGGCATCGACACGCGCAGCCACGGTCGCGGCGGCGAGCACCAGATCGTCTTGATCGGGTGTGCCCGAGTATGCGGCGGTGACGCGGCGAACCACCTCACCGGGCTTGGTTCGAAATCCCCTCGGCGCCAGGGCGACCGGAACGTCGGAGCTGTGCAGCAAGCGTGAGGTGACACTGCCGAGAGCCACGTGACCGAACACCCCGGCCGTAGACGAATCCAGGACGATCATCTTGGCTTCGTGCTCGTGAACGAGATCAAGCAAGCCACTCGACGTCGACTGAGCCTCATGCACGACATAGGTCACGTAGACGTCGGAGGGCATGTCTGACCGCGCTTTCGCCAGTGCCGCTTCGGCTTCGGCTCGCAACTGCTGGTGGTATTCGGCGTCGACACGCGCCATCCCGGGCGGTGGCGGCGAGGGAATCACCGCGCAGATCACCAGCGGTTCACCGGACGAGCGCGCCAACAGCGTTGCCAGATGGACGGTTCCGGAACTGTCACCGTCGGGTGCGTATCCCGCGAGCAGCGTCATGACTCGGACTCCGATCCCAATTCGGCGCGGTTCTTCGCCCCGAGGCGCGAGTGCTTCATACCGTAGGCGAAGTACCAGATGATCGCGACGGTCACCCAGACGAGGAACACGTAGATCGTGACGGTTCGGAGGTCCTTGATGATCCACAGGCAACCCAGGATCGAGAGGATCGGCGTCACCGGATAGCCGGGAACTTTGAAGCTGCGCGGCAGGTCCGGGTCACTGCGCCGCAGGATGATGACCCCGATCGAGACCACGAGGAAGGCCACCAGGGTTCCGATACTGGTCATTTCAGCGAGGAAGTTGATGGGAATGAAACCGGCCAGAATGCTGATGACGACGCAGACGATGATGGTGTTGGGCACCGGCGTCAGAGTCCGTGGGTTCACCTTGTGGAAGATCGACGGAATCATGCCGTCGCGTGACATCGCGAACAGAATGCGGGTCTGACCGTAGATGACCACGAGCGTGACGCTGCAGATCGAGATCACCGCACCGGCGGCCAGAAGTGTTCCCGGCCAGGTAGATCCGGTCACCTGTTCGAGGATGGCGGACAGCCCGGCTTCCTGACCTTCGAACGATGCGGAATCCTGTGCACCGATCGCCACGGCGACAACGGCGATGTAGATCGCGGTGACGGACACGAGCGCAATGAGGATCGCGAGAGGGAGATTGCGACGAGGGTTCTTCACTTCTTCGCCGGCAGTGGACACAGCGTCGAGGCCGATGTACGAGAAGAAGATGATTCCGGCGGCGGACATGACGCCACTGAATCCGAACGGTGCGAAGTCGGCGAAGTGATTGCTGTTCCATCCGGCGATGCCGACCACGATGAAGAGCAACAGAATTGCGAGCTTGATCGAGACCATGATGGCG
The DNA here is from genome assembly GCF_056401335.1 of Rhodococcus sp. P4_F3_2. Classification (NCBI taxonomy): domain Bacteria; kingdom Bacillati; phylum Actinomycetota; class Actinomycetes; order Mycobacteriales; family Nocardiaceae; genus Rhodococcus; species Rhodococcus sp. P4_F3_2. The sequence continues at coordinate 20,087 of NZ_JBFUJN010000022.1, read as the reverse complement.
TTGGCCTTGGCCGATTCACTGGCGCCGCGGATGAGCAGAACACCGCACAGGCACACCAGGATCACTGCGGGCAGATTGATGATGCCGCCCTGCTCCGGCGCTTGTGACAACGCGTCGGGGATCTGGAACCCGAAGAGGTTGCCAAGCAGCTGGTTCAAGTATTGCGACCATCCGACGGACACCGCCGCGGCCGAGACTCCGTACTCGAGAAGCAGACACGCGCCGACGGCCATGGCCGGAAGCTCTCCGAGCGTCGCGTAAGCGTAGGAATACGACGAGCCCGACGCTGGGACAGCTCCGGCCAACTCCGCGTAACAGATCGCCGTGAGTCCCGCGACGATACCGGCAACAACGAAGGAGATGATCACTGCCGGACCGGCGACCGGGACCGCCTGCGAGAGGACGAAGAAAATACCGGTGCCGATCGTGGCGCCGATGCCGAACATGGACAACTGCGCCAAACCGATACTGCGGGTCAGCTCACCGCCGTTGGTATCTGCGCCGGTCTCCTGGTCTATCTGCAAAGCCGGCTTGCGCCGAAGTACGTGTTTGACGAGAGTAGCCATCGACGCTCCTCTAGAGTGCCTGGTAGGAAACTGTTGTATCCTCATACTGCACGTAAGTGTCCTGCGACACAACAGTTGGAGCAAAGTTGCCCAGCTCACGCCAACCGTCCGGTCTGGAATGCCCGGATCGTGAACCGCCTTCGGAGAAAACGGGGAGATCATGACCGGACCGACCATCACCGTCGACCTGCGTCGTATCGAACAGAATGCGCGCGTCCTCGTCGAGGCGTCCAGCGCTCACGGTATATCGGTGGCCGGTGTCAGCAAATCTACGTGCGGATCCCCCAAAGTGGCACGAGCAATGGTCCGCGGCGGCGTCACGCAGATCGCCGACTCCCGCCTGGACAACCTGGCCCGCATTCGCCGCGACGGCATCACCGTTCCCCTGATGCTGATCCGCGCACCGTCGCTGAACGAGATCGACGACACGATCCGCTACGCGGACATCAGCCTCAACTCCGAGTTGACGACGATTGCTGCTCTGGGCAGAGCAGCACAAACGCGAGGAGTCGTCCACGACATCGTGCTGATGATCGACCTCGGAGATCTCCGCGAAGGGATCCTGCCGGCGGAGGCGTTGGACGTAGTCGCTGAAATCCTTCCCATCGAGGGCATCAGACTGATCGGAATCGGCGCGAACCTCGCCTGCGTCGGCGGCATCCAACCGACCGTCGACAACCTGTCGAATCTGGTCTACCTAGCCGACGAAATCACGAAGCGGTTCTCGATCGAACTGCCGATCGTTTCCGGCGGCAATACGTTCTCGCTGCCACTACTCGAGACGGGCACGATGCCCGAGGGGATCAACCATCTGCGTTTGGGCGCCAGCATCGTACTGGCCGAATCACCTACTCCCCCAGGACTGTACGAACTGCTGAACAACGATGCCTTCACTCTCACCGCGGACATCATCGAGGCCAAGGTCAAGCCGTCGCGGCCGTATGGAGTCTCAGGCGAAGACGCATTCGGCCGACGCCCCGTCTTCGACAACGAGGACAAGCCGAGCCGACGCCTGATCTTGTCCATCGGCCGCGAAGACATCTCGCCGGAAGGCTTGACCCCGATCGATCCGCGCCTGAAGGTGATCAGCGCCAGTAGCGATCACCTCCTCGTCGACGCCGGAGAAACAAGCGACGAATACCGACTGGGTGGCACCATCGACTTCACGATCGATTACGGCGCGCTCTTGATGGCGATGACATCGCCCTACGTCGAAAAGCGCTACGTCCTGGGCACCGAACCGATCGATGCCAATGCGAGCGTCGAATTGATCGACCTCGAAACTACCGGGCTGGCAAGCCATCTCCTCGATCACGGTCTGCGCGAGGACATGTCCGGAATCGGTTTCAGCTGCATTCAAGCCGAGAACGCCGCCGCGGATCTCACGACGTTGCCGCTGTGGCTCACTACCGAGGCCTGGCAGAACACCAGAATTCCGATCGCCACCGAACCCGGAACCGATTTGGGTGCAATCATTTTCGCCTCCCACGGCGATATCGAACAACTGCTGTCGTCGGCAGCGGATCTGCACGGCCCCAGTTTGGAGAACACCGTCTTGGTGGGCGTCAAGAACGCCACGGTCGATCACAAGCGCGCACTCGACGAGTACGGGGTATTGCTGGTGACGATCGACGAGATCGATCGCCATGGCATGGCGGCCTTGATGCCTCGCGTCCTCGCCGCGGCGGGCCAGGGTGTGAACGGCGTCCACGTCCACTACGACATGGACATCATCGACGGGCGTGTTCTCGGCGTCGATGACACGACACATCTGGGCGGCCTCACATTCCGAGAAGCGCACCTCGCCGCCGAATTCATCAGCGAGACCGGCCTGACGAGATCGATTTCGATCGGCAGCGTCGCGGCAGCGGCTTCCGATCCCCTCGGACGGCAAGCGACCTTCGTCGATGGACTGGTTGCATCGCTGCTCGGGCGCAAGGTGGTCAAAGCCTGACGTTGTCGGCAGCCCTTGCGAGAATCGTTCGATGATCACGCGGAGCTCCGGTCAGCACGTATTCATCGCACTCGGCACGCCGTGGCTCGATGCCGTGGTCGCGTTTCTCGAACCCCGTGCCCGTGTCGATCCCTGGATCATGCGCGGAAAGATGGCCATCGGCGACCTGTTGATCACTGTTCTCGACACCACTCCTCGCACGCTGCTCTGCATCGAGACCGTGGCTGCGCCGTTCGACGGCACGTCGCGGATGGAAGTCGATGAACGCCCGTACGAACTCCACGGTTTGCCCACCGTTCCCGAACTCGAACAACGATGGTCCATCACGTTTCCCACGGATCCAGGGCCGGTCGACGACGCACTGGCCGACCGGATTCTCACGGCCGGCCAGTCGCACTATGCGCACTACTTCGGCGACATCGACACGCTGGATCCGACGTCCACAGCTGCCCACGCCCGAACGTTGATGAACGAGCGGGGAAACTGCACAGGTTGCAGCTCACCGATGCCGTTGCGAAAGTTCAACAGCGGCGATCGCCTTCACTTTCATTCCGCATCACGGATCTTCAGGCAGGCTGAATCTGGTGACGACTACCCAGCCGTCCTGTGCCGCAAGTGCACCGGAAGGATGGCCACGTCTGGGCACACCAACTTCATCGACTACATGCTGGCGAAAAATCCACCGTGCCCACACTGCGGTGCACACAGAACCGCTCAGTGTTCCCCGGGGATGCCGGTCCATCCATTCGATCACCTACCGTGGCTCGCCGGAACAGGCTGCGTCGTGGGACCGGACACCCCGGAATGGACGTGCCGAGCATGCAATCACTCATGGGGACAGATGTTCCCGCCGGATCACCCGCAGCACGACTGATCAGTTCGCGGCAAAGCCGGGAAGCCGGTCGATGTCTGCAACGATCGAGAACTCGGATGCATCGCCCTTGATGATGCGGCTCTGCTCACCGTGGACGTCGACGGGAACGTCACCGGCCAACGTCACCCGGTGCACACTGCGTGCCTGAGTTCCGTAGTCGGCGATCCCGTAATGCTGAGTCGCCTGGTTGTCCCAGATCGCCAGGTCGCCGGCCGTCCAGTTCCATCGAACAGTGTTTTCCAACTTGATGATTCGCGCTTGCAGCAGCTGGTAGAGAGCAACCGACTCCGACGGCTTGAGCCCGACGAACTCCTTGAAGAAGTGACCGAGCAGGAGGGTCTTCTCCCCCGTCGCCGGATGGATCCGCACTACCGGGTGTTCGGTCTCGTAGATCTCGCGAGTGAATTCGGCGTAGTAGGCCAGGCGCTGCGCGTCCACTGGGTTCGCCTGGTTGACAACCTCGGCGTAGTCGTAGGCATTGGTGTGAACGGCACGCAGATTCTCGACAAATACCTTGAGCGAAGCCGGCAGTTGTTCGTACGCAGCGGTAGTGGACGCCCACGTGGTCGCTCCGCCGTACTCGGGAATGGTCGTCGCTCGCAGAATCGAGGCTTTCGGAATGCGGTCGACAAACGTCACGTCCGTGTGCCAACTGTTGGCGGCTCGGTCGAGCACCAACAGCTTGTCGCCCCTGGACTTCACCGTCGGATGCGGGGTGGTCTGGGTGCCGAGGGTTCCGGCGAATTCGTACTGCGACGTGTCGTCGAGATGATGCTGCCCACGGAAGAACACAACCTTGTGCGCTGCCAGCGCATAGTTGATCGCGTAGGCGGTCTCTTCGGACAAGTCCCCGGAGAGATGGACGCCGTCGATGCGGGCGCCGATCAGTTCGCCTACTTTGTGGACGGTGATTCCGCCGGCAGCGTAGATCTGCTCCGGGGTCTGGGTGACACGTTCGAGTTCGGTGACGGACATGGCGATCTCCTGTGAGTCGGTCAAGCCTACGGGCGCGGCAGTCGTCATGGCGCTGCCTACTGTGAACACTCAATCATTTACGCTGCGGGCTCGAATACGGTTGAACTCGAGGTGATCTCAAAGTTCGCCGCTCCCTCGCCGGAGAATATTGCCGCTCACTGGGACGAGGCCGTCGTCGTTGTCGTCATGAGCTGTAGCGTGCGATCTGCCGCACCCACGTCTACGGAGGACAGCATGCAACCCGAGGGCCCTGCCGAACAGATTCGTTCAACGCTCGCTCGCATCGCGCACCTTGCCGATACCGGCTCGGTCGAGGATTACGTGGAGCAGTTCACCCGCAAGGTCGAATGGAACATGCCGGCCAATCCCGATCGCGGTATCCCCGCACAGGTACGACGTGGCCGTGAAGAAATTGCTGCTGGAGTAGTCGAGCGCAGGGCGGCCGGAATTCAAGGGCCTGGCACGTTCACGCGTCACGTCACCACGGCGATCGCCGTGAACGTGACGTCGGAAACTACAGCCCGCGCGGATGCGGTGTGGACGTTCTACGTCGACACGACCACAACTCCCAAGCTCAGTGGCGTCGGGAGCTACGCCGACGAGTTCGAACTCGAAGATGGGCGGTGGCGACTGTCGCGACGAGTGATCTCGCGCGGCTGACGTTCAGTCTTCTTCGCCGGTGATCGCCTCACACCAGTCTTCGACCTGATCGATCCCCTCTTCCGTCCATTCCGGGCTCATGTCTTCCAGTGCATCGAAGACCACCTCGCAGGTCAGCATCTCTGGTGAACCCTCCGACCCCGCCGTCTCGGCGCCTTCAGCAGAAGCTGCGGCAACTGGGCCGGCGGCCAGCGCAACAGCCATCGCGCCTGTTCCGACCATCGCTTTCACACGCATCGGTTCTCCTCCTTCACTCTCGCTTCGGCCCTCGGGGTACCCGACTCGCCCCGCCCTACCCATCGCCGTCACTCATGTCCGACTTTCGGCGCCGACAGCATAGACTGAGCTCGTCGCCACCATGCTCTCGCAGCGTCGGGGGCGACAGATACACAGCTGGATCAGAATCGGAAGGCATCCCATTACAGAATCTCCCGCTCCGCACGACATCTACTTCGTACCCCCGGAGCAGGACAGCCCCAATCCCGTGGAACCGGCGTCGGCCGCGTCACGCGCACGGATGGGCGAGCTACCCGAGACCGTCCGATTCAAGAATCGTTTTGCCCTCGCGATCACGACCACCACGCCGYTCGAAGCGATGGTCGAAGATCTCCTCTTCATCCGCGACATCCTCGACGCCGCAGGAATCGAGTATCTACTCGTCCGCGGAAACGACGAGCGCCCCGTGATCGCGGTGAGCTGGACCGAGCGCAAAAACCTGCGGCAGGCACTTGTCGAGGGATGCGCAAACGCACCCTTCTATTCCAAAACCGTCGACGCGAAGAAGAGCCCCGCGCTCCTTGTCGCGGACGGTGCCCTGTCGAAAACCAACAAGTCACGGATCTTCCGCTTGTTCCGTCCGAGGGTTCACGTCGCAAGCGGCATGAACTACGGCGCGAACATCGGCGTTCAAATCGAATTGTGGTCGATTTCCGACGAAGAAATCGTCCTACCCGTCGAGAACTCACTGACACGACGAACCGTCCTCCCCGAAGAAGCTGTCCGAGGAACCGTCGAGCGATTCGGCCGGATCTGGCCGACTATCGAGAACATGTTCGCCGATCATGCCTCCGATATCAGCTTCGATATCGATCTGGTCTTTTCCTGGGTCGACGGCTCTTCCAAGGAGTTTCAGGCTCAGCGCGCCAAGCGCATGCAGAACTACATCGTCGGAGAGGGCGACGAATCAGAAGCGCGCTTCCGTCAGATCGACGAGCTCAAATACGCGCTTCGATCCATCCACATGTACGCGCCGTGGATCCGGCGGATCTTCGTCGCAACCGATTCCGATCGTCCGGACTGGCTTGCCGACGATCCGCGAGTCACGTTCATGCCCAGCGAAAAGTTCTTCGCCGATCCAAGTGTGTTGCCCACCCACAATTCTCAAGCTGTCGAGTGCCAGCTGCACCATATTCCGGGTCTGGCAGAGCATTTCCTCTACTCCAATGACGACATGTTCTTCGGTCGCCCCGTCGGCCCTGACATGTTCTTCTCCCCCGGTGGGATCAGCATGTTCATCGAGGCCGACACCAGAATCGGATTGGGACACAACGACAACGACCGCAGCGGGTTCGAGAATGCGGCCCGCGTCAACCGCCGTCTGCTGCAGGACCGCTTCGGTCTGATGACCACCAGACATCTGGAGCACGCAGCGACGCCACTACGCAAAAGCGTGATGGCCGAGATGGAACGCGAGTTCGCCGAAGACTTCGCCGCAACTGCAGCAAGCACCTTCCGCGCGAGTTCCAATATCTCGGTGACCAATTCGCTGTATCACTACTACACACTGATGAGTGGACGGTCGGTGGTACAGAAGTCCGCAGCCGTCAAGTACGTCGATACGACGGTCAAAGCCGGGTTGCGCGACATGGACTCACTGCTCGCCAAGCGCTCCATGGACTTCTTCTGCCTCAACGACGGCAGCGCTCCGGAGATCGATCTGGAACTTCGCACACGCAAGATCACGGAGTTTCTGGAGAGCTATTACCCCATCCCGGCGCCCTGGGAAGCCTAGACAAAACAAGGGCCCAGCCGATTTCGGCTGGGCCCTTGCTACTTCGGTCGATCAGCGTGCTGTCACATGCTCCCGTTGCACCGGAATGGGCAGACCGAGATTGTCACGCAACGTCGTTCCTTCGTAGTCACTGCGGAGAACACCTCGATCCTGCAGCAGCGGCACCACGTCGTCGACGAACTCGTCGAGGCCGGTCGGCACAAGGTGCGACCCGAGGATGAACCCATCCGAACCGTCGTTGCTGACAAACGAATCTATTTTCTCGGCAACCTGCTGCGGTGTACCGACGATCGGTCCACGCTCGAACTGATCGATCACCACTTCGCGCAGATTCAACTTCTTGCTCTCGGCTACCGCGCGCAGTTTTGCGACGGTCGCGAAACGATCTTGGTGAATGAAGGCGCGGCCCTGGATGATCGGCGGAGCCTCGGGATCCGGAGCGATATCGGGTAGTGGTCCTTCGGGGTCGTACTTCGACAGATCGAGATTCCAGATCTGTTCGAGCAGAACCAAAGCGGTCTGGCCGGTGACCTGCTGGTCGCGAATCTCTCGGTACTTCTCGATCGCATCTGCCTCCGAGGTGCCGAGAACAAAACTCGCCGACGGCAGGATCTTGATGTCACCCGGGTCACGTCCGGCCGCGACGGCACGTGCTTTGATATCGCGATAGAAATCGGCCGCCTCGGGCAACTGACCGTACGGTGAGAAGATCGCGTCGGCATTGCCGGCAGCAAAATCGCGCCCCTGCGGCGACACCCCGGCCTGCAGAATAACCGGGCGCCCTTGCGGGCTACGCGGCACTGTGAATCGGCCGTTCACGTCGAAATGCGATCCATGAAAAGCGAATTCACCGGCATCCGGTCTCGCGAGAAAGTGCCCTGATGCCTTGTCGGCCACGATGTCGTCGCTTCGCCACGAATCCCACAGTTCACGCACCAGCGCTACGGTCTCCTCCGCACGCTCGTATCGTTGCGCGCGGTCGAGGTATCCGCCGCGGCGAAAGTTCTGGCCGGTGAATGCGTCGAACGAGGTGACGACGTTCCAGGCGGCACGCCCTCCGGACAACTGATCGAGCGTCGCGAATTGGCGGGCCAGTTCGTACGGCTCGTTGAACGTGGCGTTGATGGTGCCGGCCAATCCGAGGTGTTCGGTTACTGCCGCCAACGACGCAAGGACCGTGAAGGTGTCCGGCCTACCGATGATGTCTTGGTCGAAAATCTGTCCCGCACGCTCACGAAGGGCGAGGCCTTCGGCGAGGAAGAAGAAGTCGAACTTCCCACGCTCGGCGGTTCGAGCGGTGTGCTCGAAAGAATCGAACTCTATCTGGCTGCCCGCCTGCGGATCCCACCATGCAGTGTGATGGTTGACGCCGCCGAGGTAGGCACCCAGGATGACCTGCTTACGCTTCTGAGAACTCATGAGAATCTATTCCTCGTCTGTCAGGCGGCCGGAGTGCCGGCGGCGTAGCGGTTGGGAACGTCGATGGGTAGACCAAGGAGTCCGCGAAGATTCGCCTGCGGATATTCGGTGCGGAATACGTTGCGTCGCTGCAACTCAGGCACCAGCTCACCTGCGATGGCGTCGAGGTCGTCCACGAGGAAGCCCGGCCGCAAACGGAAGCCGTCGATTCCCAACTGCTGCCACCGGAGAATAAGATCCGCCAACTCCGCAGCAGAGCCGGTGAAGGTCAGTGCGTCCGAACGGTATTCGGCGCCGGCCTGCGCGTCGAGGCGAGCGAGCCGTTCCTTTCCGGTTTCTTCCGGCGTATCGAAGAAGACGACGATGTCGGTGAAGACCCGAAGAGGTTCGCCGGTGCGCTGCACGTGTTCTTCGGCTGCTCGCACTTCACCCAGGATTGCCGTGACCTGCTCGTCGTCGAACGGCGTCACGAACACCAGATCGGCCGTCCGCGCCGCCAGTTCGTACGCGACCCGCTGATGTGCCAACGCGGTAACGACGGGATGCCCCTGCGGCGGGCGCGGAGTCACCGACGGTCCACGGACCGAGAGGTACTTTCCCTCGAAGTCGATGTAGTGCAGCTTGTCCCGGTCGATGAATCGACGCTGTTCGACATCACGGATCTCGGCGTCGTCCTCCCAACTGTCCCAGAGTCGCCGGATTACGTCAGCCGCCTCCGCAGCTTCGTCGAACAGGTCGCGCACGAAGTCCGGGAGGACGCCTGAAACGATCGACTGACGGTCGGCATCGGTGAGCGCGGGGATGTCGCGACGCCCGAACTGTGCTGCCTCGGATTCCGACGCCGAAACCTTCACCTGCCATCCGGCGCGACCGCGCGAGGTGTAATCCAGCGTGGCAACGGCTTTGGACACGTGGAACGGCTCGGTGTGAATGGTGGTGATGGTCGGGATCAATCCGATGTTGCTCGTGATCGGTGCCAGTCGGGCGGCCACGAGATGTGCGTCGAGCCGAGCGCRCACCCGATCAACCGCGTCGTCGACGGGCTCGAGTGGGTTGGCCGGCACCGAGAGACTGTCCTCGATGGTGACGAAATCGAGCAGACCACGCTCGGCGGTCGTCACCACGTCAGTCCAATACGACGCGCTGAACAGCTCACTCGGGCGCGAGTGCGGCTCTCGCCAGGCTGCAGGATGCCAACCGGCACCGTCCAGCGCTACGGCGAGATGCAACGGAGCAAGATGAGAAGAAGGGGTGGAGGTCATCGGCGCATACTCCTGTTCGAGAACTACTCGGGAGCGCACAGTGCCGACCGCAGAAACCGTCAGCACCCGACTGACGGTTCTCGTGGCGACTGCCGCTTGCGACACGCACCGCGCGTATCGCCAGGTGTGATTCCGGGGCACCCCATCGGCATGAAGGGTTGCCGTCCAGCTAGCCGGTCCTTGTTGCTGGAGCTCTGCACCTACCTCGACGGTAGTGAGGACGCGACCGCCCGGCAATCACCCAGAACTGCGCCGGGGTGCCGGAAACCGCCTGCCACCTCAGATGATCGAGCGTGCCGCCTTTTCGCTCTCGAGGATTCGAATGCCGGCAGCACTGAGCCTCCGGGCACCCTCGGCCGCGTCGACGGGCTCACCGACCGTCACGTGCGCGCCGAGTGGAACGACCGAATGAACAATTGTCTCGTCGTAGACGTGCACCAGGTTGCACCCCTGAGCCCCGTCACGACCACGCTGACCACCGAATTCCACGTTCAAGTCCTGGGTGTAACACGTCGACGACGCCACGGACACCGGAATGCCGGCGAACGTCGCCGTCGTCGAATAGTGCAGATGCCCAGCAAGAATCGCCCGGACGTCGCTGCCACGCAAGACGTCTGCCAACCGGGACTGATCGCGCAACTCCACCAGAACCGCGAGATCCTGAATGCACGGAACCGGCGGATGATGCAGCGCCAGAATTGTTCCGTCGGGCGCGGGCACCGCCAATTCTGAGCGTAGCCAATCCAATTGACGATCCGAGATCTCACCGTAGTGGTGACCGGGAACCGACGAATCCAGGGTGATCACCCGCAGTCCGTCAAGGTCGTAGACGTTGTCGACGGGATGATCGGTGGCGTCCTCGCCCAACAGCAGAGACCTGAAAGTAGAGCGGTCGTCGTGGTTGCCCATCGCCCAGATGACCTGCGCATCGATCTCGGCCGCCACGGGTTCCACGATGGCTTTCAATTCCGCGTATGCGTCGGGGTGTCCCTGGTCGGTCAGGTCGCCGGTGAATATCAGTGCATCCGGGCGTGCGCCCGAGGCCACGATCCCGCTGAGCACTTCCCGCAATCTCGTCGACGCATCCACGGCGTCGTACAACTCCCCCTGAGCCACCAGATGTGTGTCACTGAGGTGCACCAGGAAATGCTTCGGACGCGGGTACTCGGCATTCCGAACGCTCATCGGTCTCTCGCTTCCGCTTGCCGACGCTTAGGCGCCGGTGCGGCACCTACTGATCGTCGAGACTAGTCAACCGACCAACAGTGACTGATCGGGGCACGCCCGACGAACACGAAGCGAACTCCCGCGGCGACCCTCGGGATCGAGTAGTTGAAGCTGCGAGTAGTGTGTGGACAGTGTTGTTCCTGACCAGTCGGCGTTACGTCGACCTTCGCCTGCAGGCGAGCGCAATGTGTACGCGCTCGCTCTGACCTGACGCGTACCAGGAAACATTTCTTCGAATCTGCCCGGCCTCTGGTGCCGCGCTGCGTTTCGCTCCCTTGATTTTCGAAAGGCATAGTCATGCCCAGCTCCACCTCCACCGGCGTGCCGGAAAAGTCCACGTCCCGTTTTCCGTCCTGGGCGACGGCATTCGGACCGCAGATCGTCGCCGGTCTCGTACTCGGCGTCATCATCGGTCTCGTCGCCCGGGCAATGCCTGATGCAGCCGACGGCAACGTCAACTGGTTGGTCGGCACCGTGCAGACCATCGGTTCGAGTTACGTCAAGCTGCTCACCGTTGCGGTGATCCCGCTGGTGTTCACCGCCATTGTCAGCTCCATCGCCAACCTGCGCCAGGTCGCCAATGCAGCTCGCCTGGCCGTCCAGACCTTGCTCTGGTTCGCGATCACCGCTTTCATCGCTGTGATCATCGGCATCATCGTCGGCCTGATCACCGATCCCGGTTCACGGACCGACGTCGCCGCCGAAGCAGCGAAGGAACCCAAGAGCTCCGGCTCGTGGTGGGCGTTCATCACCGGACTGGTTCCGAACAACTTCCTGGGGTTGGGTGCAAAGACTTCCGTCGCCGAAGGCGTGGCGACTACATCGCTGAGCTTCAACGTCCTGCAGCTGCTCGTCATCGCCGGCGCAATCGGCATTGCTGCACTCAAGATCGGTCCCAAGGCTGCGCCGTTCCTCGAGTTCAACGCTTCGCTGCTCGCGATCGTCCAGAAGGTCCTGTGGTGGATCATCCGCCTCGCCCCGATCGGTACGGCCGCACTGATCGCCAACGCTGTCGCCACCTACGGCTGGGATGCGATCGGCTCGCTGGGCGTCTTCACCGCCGCCATCTACATCGGTCTGGCCATTGTCTTCTTCGTGGTCTACCCCATCCTGATTGCCGCACACGGTCTCTCGGTTCGAAGCTTCTTCTCCGGTGTCTGGCCCGCAACTCAGCTCGGATTCGTCTCGCGCTCGTCGATCGGCACCCTGCCGCTGACCGAACGCGTCACCGAACGCAACCTCGGTGTTCCGCGTGAGTACGCCTCGTTCGCCGTTCCGCTCGGTGCCACCACGAAGATGGACGGTTGCGCCGCAATCTATCCCGCGATCGCGGCAATCTTCGTTGCCGGCTTCTACGACGTTCCGCTGACCTTCACCGATTACCTGCTGATCGTCGTCGTTTCGGTCATCGGCTCGGCAGCAACGGCCGGAACTACGGGTGCGACAGTCATGCTCACACTCACACTCTCCGCCCTGGGTCTTCCCCTGGCCGGCGTCGGACTGCTCCTCGCAGTCGAACCGATCGTCGACATGGGCCGTACCGCAGTCAACGTCACCGGCCAGGCACTGGTCCCGGTCATCGTCGCAAAGCGTGAGGGAATCCTCGACAAGGAGCGCTTCGACGCTCCCCGCAACGGTGATCCCTGAGCAATACGGTGCGGGGACGCTGCTTTTCACCCCAGGTTTCACCCTTCCTGAAATAAACCATTTGGTCGTTATGACCAGTATGCTCAGCCGGCACAGCCCTCCGAAGTGGAAGGGCTGCCCAGTTGAACACGAGGTCACATGAAGCTCCGCCGTCTGGCATTCAGCATCGCAGGTTGCGCCGCAATCACTCTGGTTGCCGCACCCGCCGCTCAGGCATCCACGGTTTTCGATTTCCTACCGATCGAGATCGCACGCATGATTCCGACTGGCTCTGCCGACGCAGTCCAGCCGTTCCTTCCCCCGGTCTTCGCACCGCCTGCACCGCCCGCTCCGCAAGCGCCCCAGAACCAGCCGGCGCCGCAGAACACTCCCGCACCGGCGCGGTATTACCAGAACTGCACTGCCGTGCGTAACGCCGGCGCAGCTCCGTTGTACCGGGGCCAGAACGGATATGCCCCGCATCTCGACCGGGACAACGACGGCATCGCCTGCGAGTGATCCAACGCTCGGGTTGTGGTGCACCCACAACCCGAGCACTGTTGTCGACCGTCAGACGCCCAATGCCCGGGACAGAGTCGGCCACGCCTTGGGCAGTCGTTCACGCCAATATGCCCACGCGTGTGTGCCGTTCGGCTCGTAATCCACCTGCGCCGGAATCTTCAGCTCCTGCAAACGTGCGTCGAACATCTTGGTGCAGGCGTGCGCAGCAACCTCGATGCCGCCGCCGATCACCAGACGCTCGAGTAGTTCCGGAGTCTGCAGCGTCTCGTCAGATCCGGGACGACCATTTGCCGTCGACACGTAGATTTCCTTGCCACGCAACTTCTCTGCGTTGATCAACGAATCGTGTGCCTCCCACTCCGGGCCCCCTGGCACACCCCAGATGTTGGCCGGATCTCCGCTTCGAGAAGAAATCGTGGCCTGGACGGCAGTTCGGCCGAGCGGATCCATCGTGGAATAACAGCCGCTGAACACGGCAACGCCGCGATACATGTCCGGAAAGCGTTGGGCGAGCATCATTGCACCCATTGCGCCCATGGAATTGCCGGCAATCGCGTTGATTCCGTTGGTCTTGAGTCGCGCGTCGATCAGCGGTGGCAACTCCTCGGTGATGAAGGTTTCCCACTTGTGCAGTCCCAGCCGCGGATCCGGATTCTCCCAGTCCGAGTACAGGCTCGCGATCCCACCGTTGAGCATCACGACGTTGACGTTCTTGTCGGCGAAGAACGCCGGGGCGCCGCCGATCGTCATCCATCCGCTGCTCTTCTCTCCGGCGTCGACGCCCTCGAGCATGTACAGCGCCGGGCGCGGAACCGAATTGTCCGCGGGTAGCAAGATCTCGACGCCGACCTCGCGTCGAAGTGCAGGCGACGCCACCGTCAGCCTGACTGCCTGCGGTGCGGTCACCTTCTCGCCGACGATGGCCGGGACGACGATGTCGTCGCGCAGCTCCGGCTTGGGGCCCGGATCCTCCTGAAGCGGTCCTGGGATCGTCGACCCCGAACTCACGCTGCCCTCGACGCTGCCCAGACTTCCCGAGCTCCCGGAACTCGGCGCTGCCGTCGACAGTCCGCCCAACTGCAAAGAAAGTGCACAGACGGCCAAACACACCGCACCTGTGCGCGCAGATCGGATCCACGCACGCCGCTCAGTCCTCATGAAACTCCCAAACCAGTCAAAGATGTTTCCGTGAACATACCGTGCAGTTCGGACTTTCTTGGACAAACGACCACGACAAGATCTGTCGGTCACCGCTACTAGGCTGGCCCCGTGCAACCGGATTCAGTCAGGGCCCTCGACCTCGACCGAATTCGCGCTGTCGTGGGCACAACCACCTACGAACGCGGACTTACCTACCTGCGGCAGAATGCAGTCGAATCCATCGCATGGAACGACACCGCTGACACCTTGACCGGCGCTGTATCGGGAACTGCGCGAGAGCCGTACACCTGCACGATTTCGGTAAGTCGCAGCGCGGCCGGTAAAGCAACGTTCACGCGTGGCCTCTGCACGTGTCCCGTGCGGATGAACTGCAAGCACGTAGTCGCGTTGGTGCTCGCAGCGGTGGCCGAGGCGAACAAGACTCCACAACACCTCGGATGGGACAGCACGCTCGAGGAGTTGCTCCGACCAGACCCGGCCGGCCGCACTACACGTGGACTTGGCATTCAATTCACCACCCGAACCAAGGGCGCATCGACAAGGCTCATCGTCAAACCCGTACAACCAGGAGCGAGAGGGTGGATCTCCGGCGGGCTCGCCTGGAACAAGCTCGGAAGCACTTTTCAGTTCCCCGCGGATCACCTCCGGGTTCTACGCGACATACATCTCCTCCACAGCGCCGGCAATTACTACAGAAACCAAAATGCCGCGGAAATCGATCTTGCCGGGTTCGCGAGCCCGCAACTCTGGTCTCTTCTTCGTGAGGCGATCAGCGTGGGCGTTTCACTCGTTCACTCGAAGGCCGGCCTCGGCCACATCTCCCTACTCGACGATGCCAGCATCTGCCTCGACGTCCACGGAGCGGAAGACAACAACCTCCGCCTGACGCCCCGAATTCAGGCCGGTGGGCACATCGTGACTCATTCCGACTGGGGACTGGTCGGCACGCCGGCACATGGCGTCTTCGCGCTCGACGCCGCCAACGCGATCACTCTCGCACCACTGCACACGCCGATAACTCACCAATTGAGGCAGTTGATCGACTCCGGAAAATCGGTCGACATACCCGCCGAGCATCGGGATGCATTCACTTCGCGGTTCGTGTTCAAACTCGGAAACCTCGCTCCCGTCATATCTTCCGACGGCGCCTACAACCCACCGACTGTGTCCGGTCCTCGGCTACAACTGATGGCCACTTACGCGGACAACCACCGCATCGACATCGAATCGGCATGGAAGTACACCGTCGATGCCGACGAACTGATCATTTCTACCGCAGACACAACCACCGACGAGTCCGAGATCCGCAACCACGTTGCCGAAGATGCCATTGCCAAGAGCCTCGGTGCGGCCGCGGCGAAGGCCACTCTCGCGGGAACGTTGACCGGCCTCGATTCCATGCAGTTCACACTCGACCTCCTCCCCCAACTCGACGCGAACGACGACGTCGACCTCACCGTCGTGGGCACTCCCGCCGACTATCGGCCCGCAGACGACGCTGTCGTGATCGGCCTCAGCACGTCAGCCCCCGACGGGAACAGCGGATCCGACTGGTTCGACCTCGACGTCACCGTCGACGTTGCGGGACAAAGCGTTCCGTTCACCACGCTGTTCTCCGCCCTGAGCAAGGGTGAGACTCACATACTGCTGCCGGACGGCGCCTTCTTCCGACTCGACGCACCCGAACTTCTCGGTCTACACCGACTCATCACCGAAGCGCGGTCGCTGCTCGATCGACCAACCGGCAAACTCGCGATCAGCAAGTTTCAAGCCGGGCTGTGGGAAGAATTGACGGCACTGGGAAGAGTCGAACATCAGGCAGCAGCTTGGAAGAAGCAGATCGCAGGATTGCTCGGCGGTTCCGGGATCGATCCCGTCGACGTCCCCGCCACGTTGACGGCAACACTGCGCCCCTATCAGGTCGACGGATTCCGCTGGCTCAACTTCCTCCGGCAGCACAGCCTGGGAGGCATACTCGCCGACGACATGGGCCTGGGCAAGACCCTGCAAACTCTCGCAATGATCTGCACTGCACGGCAATCGAATCCAGCGGCGCCGCCCTTTCTGATCGTTGCTCCCACCAGCGTGGTCTCCAATTGGAAATCCGAGGTGGCCAAGTTTGCACCAACCCTCCACACCGCTGTCATCACGGATACTCTGCGGCGCAGAAGAACCGACCTGGCAACACTCGTCGACGGGGCGGACATCGTCGTGACGTCGTACGCTCTCTTTCGCCTCGACACCGATGCGTATTCGGCGGGCGTCTGGTCCGGACTGGTACTCGACGAAGCCCAATTCGCCAAGAACCACAAGTCCAAGGTCCACAAGTGTGCGACGGCAGTGAACGCACCCTTCAAACTCGCGATCACCGGCACTCCCATGGAAAACAATCTCATGGAGTTGTGGTCGCTCCTCGCGATCACTGCACCAGGACTGTTCCCCAGTCCCACCACCTTCACCGACGTCTACCGCAACCCCATCGAAAAGGAAGGCGACACAGAGCGATTGGCGCAACTTCGGCGGCGCGTCAAACCGCTGATGGTTCGGCGCACCAAGGAACAGGTGGCTGCAGACTTGCCGCCGAAGCAGGAACAGATACTCGAGATCGAGTTGCATCCGAGCCATCGCGCGATCTACGACACCCACCTGCAACGCGAACGGCAGAAGATTCTCGGACTGCTCGACGACGTCGACAAGAACCGATTCACGATCCTGCAATCGCTGACGGTGCTACGCCAACTCAGTCTCGACGTCTCGCTGGTCGACGAGGAAAGCGGACCTGTCCCCTCAGCCAAGGTCGACGCTCTCGTCGAGCAATTGGACGACGTCATTGCGGGCGGACACCGTGCGTTGATCTTCAGCCAATTCACCGGGTTCCTCGGTTCTGTCCGCAAACGACTCGAAGTGGAAAAAATTCCGTACAGCTATCTCGACGGTTCGACGCGCAATCGCGGTGAAGTGTTGGAGGAGTTCAAGTCTGGCGTAGCCCCCGTATTCCTGATCAGCCTCAAGGCTGGTGGCTTCGGCCTCAACCTCACCGAGGCCGACTACTGCTTCATTCTCGACCCTTGGTGGAACCCGGCCGCCGAGTCACAAGCGGTCGATCGCACTCACCGCATCGGGCAGACACGAAACGTCATGGTCTACCGTCTCATTGCCAAAGACACGATCGAAGAGAAGGTCATGGCGCTCAAAGCCAAGAAGTCGGCATTGTTCTCGAATGTCATGGACGCCGAAGGGACACTCGGCACCGGACTCGACGCCGAGGATCTTCGCGCGCTGTTCGAGTGAGGTAGCTATTCGGTCGAACCGCACCTACCCGCTCACGGTAATGTGAGTCGAGAACGGACAACACAGAACTCCCGAACGAAGTAATCCACTTCGTTCGAACGAGAGGAACCTGAATGGGCGTCACACTTGCCAAGGGCGGCAACGTATCTCTGTCGAAAGCCGCACCCAACCTCACCAAGGTCGCAGTCGGTCTCGGCTGGGATGCACGCAGCACCAGTGGTGCCGACTTCGACCTCGACGCCAGCGCGTTGGTCACCGGCCCGGAACGCAAGGTTCTTTCCGACCTGCACTTCGTCTTCTACAACAACCTTCGCTCGCCCGACGGATCCATCGAGCACACCGGCGACAACCTCACCGGTGAAGGTGACGGCGACGACGAAGTCATCAACGTCGACCTCCCGGCTGTACCGCCCAACGTCACCAACATCTTCTTCCCCGTCTCGATTCACGACGCAGATGCCCGACTCCAGTCCTTCGGGCAGGTCACCAACGCCTACATCCGCGTCGTAGATCTGTCGAATGGATCCGAGCTGGCACGATACGACCTTTCGGAAGACGCTTCCACCGAGACCGCCATGCTTTTCGGTGAGCTATACCGCCACAACGGCGAGTGGAAGTTCCGCGCAGTCGGACAGGGCTACGCATCCGGACTCGCCGGCATCGCCCGCGACTACGGCGTCAACATCTGATCTCTACCAGGACACGAAACGGGGTTCGATTCGGCATTGCCGGATCGAACCCCGTTTCGGTTGTCTGCATCGAACGCGCGAGTTAACGCTGCAGGATCGCCCTAGCGAGGTGAGCTGCCCAGGGAGAGTCCTCTTTGGTGCCGAACTTCCCCAGCTCGTACCCCGTAGCGCCGATCAAACCGAGCACCTCTACGGTGCTCCCGGACGTGTCACGTTTGGAAGTCTGAGCGCCGGACATGAGGATGCTTGACGACCGAATCGACTCCAGTGCTCCCGCGACGAAGCGATGACGATCTGCCGGCGACAAACCAGCGGCTACGGCGAGGAGGACAAGAAGTTCCACTGCTCTCTGCGAGCCGCCCGGCGCAACCGGAACGCTGTCGACGATCACCGACCACATGATTGATGCGTCCTGCTGCGCTGACTGTCCCCGCTTCGTCAGCACAATCTGCCCTTTGTGCTTTCGCACCAGGCCAAACCTCTTGAGTACTGCGAAGAGTGATCGCCCCTTGGGAAGGTTGACAGGTCCTAGTTCGGGTTCGTCGAGCATTGCGTCGACCGTCGTGAAGAAGTCATCAGCGTCGACCCCTTCGACACCGATCAGCGTCAGGACCGATTGAAGGCGTTGGCCCGCCTCGACGTGGACCAACTCTCCGATTGCCGACTCATCGTCAATGCCGGCTCGGGCGAGGACCGCGCGCAGTTCCGGGACTCGCGAGGGTTGCAGGCATTCGACGAGCATTGCGGTGTCGTACGGCGCAACGATCTCGTCCGGTCGAGGTATATGAAGCCGATTGTTGACCTCAGCGATCTCGAATCGTGTCGGCTCGAATTCGGTTTGCGGCCATTCGAGGGTCCATTCGTGGGAGCGCAACATCTCCGAAGCGAGGACACCGAGGAGCTGCTCGTACTCGTCAGGCCCGACGCATTCCTCCGGCGGACACGCACCGCGACCCGCGGCACACACAATTTGGAATCCGTCGGGCAGTACTTCCGAAGATTCAAGTGTCAGCGTGTGACTCCAGTTTCCGAAGCGTCCGTAGCGATATCTAAGTTCATCGCCGGGCGAGACCATGACCTCGTCCAGACGTACCGCAGACTCTACGATCGCCACTCGTCCGGCGAGGCGCTGCTCGGCGTTGCTTCCGGAAGCTACATACTCTTCGACCTCGCCGGGAAATCGGGTTCCTGACTTGGACCACGCGTGCGAATGACGGTCACTCCACCCCATTGCCCGTTGAACCACCGAATGCAGGTCACCCAGATTCAAATCCGACGCGACGAGAATTCGTCGCCAGATCTGAGTGGATACATTGTCGACGCTGATACGTATCGCGTATTGCGCCGGAACCGCGCGCCTCTTCGAACGTAACGATCGCGCAATCTGAATGCCCCCACGCACTCCGCCAGCTTCTTGTACAAACCTTTGCAGTTCTTCAGGTTCCGTCGGAACGAGTCGCAAATGCGACACCCGCGAGCTGCTCAACCCCACCATGACACTCAGCCTAGGCCAAAGTACTAGGGACAAAGGCACAAAATCGGAGAGTACTTCGCACCTATGAGAGGGTTCACAATCTGTACCTTGGCTAACCAGTCGCTACGTGCGTCGGCGCTGGCATCTTCCTCACCCAATTCCTGCCCTGGTCGTGCCCTGATCGTGCGAACGGTACGTTCGGTCGATCTGAGGCGACGAATGTACCGTTCGCTCGAAGTCGGGGGTGTGCCGGCCGTGTGCTCCCGCTCGTGATGGTGTGAACGGTACGTTGGGTCGATCTGAGGCGACGGACGTACCGTTCGCTCGATCCGGGGGGTGAGGCGACGGACGTACCGTTCGCTCGATCCGGGGGGTG
>NZ_JBFUJN010000021.1:61704-126937 GCF_056401335.1 Rhodococcus sp. P4_F3_2 | reverse complement strand
TTATGGTGCCGTCGGTGGTTGTGGTGTTGGGGGAGTTTCCGGTGACGGTGCATGGGAAGTTGGACCGTAAAGCCCTCCCGGACACTACTTTTACAGCCGCGGACTATCGGACGCCGAGCACACGGGCCGAAGTTATGGTCGCTCGAGCCATCGCCGAGGTGCTCGATCTCGACCAGGTGGGCGCCGACGACAATTTCTTCGAATTGGGTGGAGACTCGCTCAGCGCCACTCGCGTCGCAGCGCGCATCAGATCCGAATCGAGCACGAATGTCGGGGTGAAGGCCTTGTTCGACACTCCCGTGGTCGCTGATCTGGCGGCATCGATCGATCAGCTGCAAGCTGTGCTGCGAGGTTCAGGGCTGGAAGGTTCGGGGCCGGAAGGTTCGAGGATTTCAGAAATCGCGGGTAAGACCCGGCCAGAACATATTCCGCTATCGCTCTCACAGGCGCGCATGTGGTTCGTCAACCAGTTCGACACCTCGTCTCCGCTTTACAACATCCCCGTCGCACTACAACTGGACGGCTTCCTGGATTCGGGTGCGCTCCAAGCCGCACTGGGTGATGTGGTGGAACGGCACGAAACCCTTCGAACGATCTTCCCGACGTCCGCGAACGGGCCCCACCAGGTGATCGCCGAACCAGCGCTCGCTGCTCCTCGAATCCACCCCGTCCCGATTTCCGGTGAGCGGCTTTTTACGGATTTGCACGCGTTCTTCGACGTCGGATTCGATGTGGCCGAAGAGTTCCCGCTGCACGTGAGGTTACTCCGAATCGGGCCGGAGCAGCATGTTCTTGCGATCGTCGTCCACCACATCGCCGCGGACGGTTTCTCGATGGCGCCACTGGCACGTGACCTGATGCGCGCCTATACATCCCGTGCTCAGGAGCAGAATCCGGACTGGGAGCCACTGCCCATCCAGTATGCCGACTACAGCCTGTGGCAGCGGGAGATCCTCGACGCAGAAGTTGGTCCGGGAACGTCGACGTCGGATGAATTCGATTACTGGACAGCGAAGCTGTCGGATATTCCAGAAGTCTTGCCGCTCCCTCTCGATCGACCACGAACGCCGAAACGGTCTACCGAGGGCGCGGTGGTTTCGATGGACTTCTCACCCGAGATCCATCGAGTTTTGACCGACCTCGCACACCAGAATGGTGCGTCCCTGTTCATGGTGATGCATGCGGCGCTCACGGTGTTGCTGGCACGGCTTTCGGCGTCGGACGACGTAGTGATCGGCACTCCGGTCGCAGGGCGCGGTGCTTCGGTGTTCGACGATGTGGTCGGGATGTTCGTCAACACGCTCGTGCTTCGCACACCCGTCGAATCCGGAGCAACCTTTGCCGAGGTGTTGGCCGCGGTGCGGTCAACGGATCTCGGTGCACTCGACCATGCAGACATTGCCTTCGAGAGGTTGGTGGATCACCTCTCGCCCGACCGTTCCACCGCGCATTCACCCCTCTTTCAAGTACTCCTCGAATTCCAGACCGATACGGGACTGCGCTTCGAATTGCCGGAACTGACGGCTCGCTCGCTCGACATCGATCTTGCGGTTGCAAAATTCGATCTACAACTGAGTGTGATGGAACACGTCGACGAGCACGGTGTGCCGGCCGGTATCAGCGCCGGTTTCCGTTATGCAACAGATATTTTCGATCGAGTATCGGTGACGCGCATCGCGGAGCGCTTCGAGAGAGTGATCGGCGCCGTGATCGAGGATCCGTCGGCAGTCGTCGGCGACATCGACATACTTCTGGCCGGCGAATACAGCGAGATGCTGGTTGCGCCATCGGCCTCGGCCTCGGGTTCGGCCTCGGTCTCGGGCGTCGGAACCCACGAGGATTCGCTGTCGGATCTCTTCGATTGTGCGGTGCCGACGTCCGGTGATGCCGTGGCGGTGCGCTGCGACGGTTTGTCCGTCACCTACCGCGAACTCGACGAGCGAGCAAACCGCCTCGCTCGACTGTTGGTGGCTCAGGGTGTGGTGCCGGAAACCCTGGTGGCAGTCGCGATGACCCGCTCGATCGACCTGGTGGTGGCATTGCTGGCGGTGGTGAAGGCGGGTGGCGGATACATACCGGTGGACCTGACTTCTCCGGTCGACCGGGTGGACTTCGTGCTGCGTGACTGCGCGCCGAAGTGTGTGCTGACCACTTGGGCCGACGGCGCCGACATACGAGACAGTGACGCAATCGCAGACAACGAGATTCCAGTGATTGCCGTGGACGACCCGGCGATTCTCGAAGCGCTGCGTAGGAGTTCTCCGTTTCCGGTGACCGACCAAGACCGGCTGCTACCGCTCCGACCCGATTCGGTGGCCTACGTGATTTACACCTCGGGGTCTACTGGGCGTCCGAAGGGGGTGCAGGTTTCCCACCGCAGCGTCGTGACGTTGCTGGCAAACACCCGAGCGCTCTTCGGCTTCGACAGCGGCGATGTGTGGACGATGTTCCATTCCGAGGCATTCGACTTCTCGGTCTGGGAAATGTGGGGCGCACTCGCACACGGTGGCCGGCTCGTACTGGTCGACTACTTCACGGCCCGTTCACCAGAGGCATTCCTCGAATTGCTACGGCACGAACGTGTCACGGTGCTCAATCAAACTCCCACTGCCTTCTATCAATTGGCGGAAGCCGACCGGCGTATCGGGAGCGCGGCCCTGTCATTGCGCTACGTGATCTTCGGTGGAGAAGCCCTCGACTTCGGACAGTTGACGCGCTGGTACGCCCGCCGCGGGACTTCGTCACCAGATCTGGTGAACATGTACGGCATCACGGAGACCACGGTGCACGTCAGCCACCTACCGCTCGATCGTGAGCTGGCGCGTGACGGATCGGCCTCGGTGATCGGTCGGGCGTTGCCCGGATTGCGTGTGTATGTGTTGGATCAGCGGTTGCACCCGGTGCCGCCCGGTGTGGTGGGTGAACTGTATGTCTGCGGCGATCAGGTTTCACGCGGATACCTCGGCCGGTCCGGTCTGACCTCCGCGCGGTTCATTCCCGATCTCACCGTCAGTGGGGCGCGTATGTATCGATCCGGTGACCTGGGGCGCTGGAACGACAGCGGGCAGCTGGAGTACCTCGGACGAAACGATCTGCAGGTGCAGGTGAAGGGGTACCGAATCGAACTCGGCGAGGTGGAGGCTGCGCTGCTCTCCAGAGTGGGCGTGTCTCAGGCGGCGGTCGTGGCTCGCAGAGACCGGTTGGTGGGCTACGTGGTGCCGGAGGCCGTTGCCACTGTCTCTCCGGCGGCGTTGCTCGAGTATCTCTCACAGAGGTTGGCGGCACACATGGTCCCCGCTGTCGTGACGGTTCTCGAGGCGTTGCCGCTGACGGTGAACGGCAAACTCGACCGGAAAGCGTTGCCTGAACCTGACTTCGGGCTACAGACAACCGTGAGTCGTGGCCCCGCCTCCGAGACGGAAAGCATCCTTGCGGGCCTGTTCGCCGAGGTTCTGGGACTCGGCGAGGTGGGGGTCGACGATTCGTTCTTCACTCTCGGCGGTGACTCGATCATGTCCATCCAGTTGGTGACGCGAGCCAAGTCTGCCGGAGTTTTGATCTCACCGCGCGAGGTATTCGAACGCAAAACCGTTGCGGCGCTGTCCGAGACGGCCGGTACGTCTGGCGGTCACGCTGTTCTCGACGAGTTGCCCGGTGGCGGCGTCGGGGAGATCGAGTTGACACCGATCGCGGAATGGATGCTCGATCGCGGCGGAGACTTTCGGCGGTACTCACAATCTGTTCTCCTCGCGGTTCCTGCCACGCTCGACGAGGTCACGCTGACACAGGCGATGCAGGCCGTGCTGGACCACCACGACATCCTCCGCGCGGGCATCCGGGCGACGCTGCATCCTGAATCCGCTCGGCGGATGGACGTTGCGCCAGCAGGTACGGTGCGGGCGGAGACCGTCGTACGCCACGCGAGCCTGGAGGGTGCTGCCGCGGAGACGGTTTCGGCAGAACTCGACGCAGCTCTGGGGCGGCTCGACCCGGAGACAGGTGTGATGGTGCAGGCAGTCCTGCTCGACACCGACGGACAGATTCAAAAGGAAGGACAGCGCCAGAAACGGTTGCTACTGGTAGCGCATCACCTGGTGACGGACGGTGTTTCCTGGCGAATCCTGATCCCCGATCTTGCACTTGCTTGTGCGCAGGTGCAATCAGGCGTCGGCCCGTCACTGTCTCCGGTCGGGACCTCGATGCGTCGATGGGCACGTGGCCTCGTCGACGCCGCGCGCGAGCCGGATCGGGTTGCTGAACTCGACTATTGGCGAGAAGTGCTCGAGGGTCCCGATCCGATTCTGGGTGTGCGCGCCCTGACGAAGAGGGACACCGCCTCGGCCACCACTGACATCGAAGTACGAGTTCCCACGGCATTGACCGAGGCCGTGTCGACGACAGTGCCGCAGGCGATTCACGGGAGCGTCGAGGACGGATTGTTGACGGCTTTGGCTCTTGCGATGGTCCGCTGGCATAGGGAGCGCGGGATCGACAATCCGGAGACATTGATCAGCCTCGAGGGACACGGACGCGAGGAACAGGTGGTTCCCGGGGCAGATCTTGCTCGCACAGTGGGATGGTTCACGTCGATCTTCCCGGTGCGGATCGATCTGAGCGGAGTGGATCCGAGCGACGCCTTCGCCGGCGGTCCGGCTGCGGGCGTCGCTGCCAAGGCCGTCAAGGAACAACTCCGGGCGGTGCCGGACCGCGGCATCGGCTTCGGGTTGCTGCGCTATCTGAACCGCGAAACGGCACAGACACTTTCGCAACTTCCGGAGCCCCAGATCAGTTTCAACTACCTCGGACGCGTCGGTGGATCCGAGGCCGACGCTTCAGCGGGATGGGTACCGATCCGCGACGAGAACTTGCGGACGGTTACGGCCGTCGATCTCCCACTCGCCGGCGTCCTCGAGGTCAACGTGATGACCGTCGACGACAGCGACACCGACAACAGTGATACCGAGGACGGCCCGCAGCTCGTTGCCAGCTGGACGTTCCCACCGGACATTCTGGGCGCGGATGACGTTCGGCAACTGGCGCAGTGGTGGCTCGACGCATTGGTCGGGCTCGGAGAGTACGCGACGGACAGCGGCGGATTCACACCCTCGGACTTCGATCTGGTCGATCTTCGACAGGACGCGGTCGACGACCTCGAAAGCCGGTGCCCCGACCTGAGCGACGTCTGGTCGCTCTCTCCATTGCAAGCGGGGTTGTTGTTCCATGCCGAACTGGCCGAACGATCGGTCGACGCATACCTCGTACAAGTGGCTCTCGATCTAGCCGGCGCAGTCGATTCGGAGCGCCTGCGTCGCGCCGCCGACGCGCTGCTCCACAGGCATGAGAACCTGCGTACCGCCTTCCTTCACGGCGCGGACGGCCGTGCCGTCCAGGTGGTCCGAAGCGCCGTGGCAGCGCCGTGGCAGGAAATCGACCTCACTGGTGCAACAGATCAGGATCTTGATCGAGCACTGGCGGAGGACCGAGCGCGCCCGTTCGACATGGCGCAGGCGCCGTTGATCAGATTCACCCTGATTGCTCTCGCCCCCGAAAAGWTCACGCTGGTGCTCACCAACCATCACATCCTTCTGGACGGCTGGTCCATGCCACTGCTGATCCGGGAGTTGGCGACGCTCTATGCCGCTGACGGTGAAGTGGCGGCCTTGCCTCACGCGCGCGCGTATCGCGACTATCTGACCTGGATGAGCCGCCGCGATCAGCAAGCTTCTCGAGCTGTATGGGCGAGGACGCTGAGCGGAGTCGAAGGACCGACGCTGTTGGCTCCGGCGGTTCGATCTCGTCGACTCTCCACCATGGCGGCCGAGTGGGTGTTCGATCTGGACGAGGAGTTCACAACCTCACTTCGCGGGATGGCGCGTGAACTCGGACTGACGCTCAACACAATTGTTCAGGCATCGTGGGGGATCGTCCTCGCTGCACTGACCGGGAGAGACGATGTGGTGTTCGGGGCGACGGTGTCGGGTCGACCTCCCGAGCTGACCGGGATCGAAACCATGATCGGGCTGTTCATCAACACAATTCCGGTCCGTATCACTCTGCGCTCGAGAGAAAGTATCGGCACACTCCTCGCGCGGATCCAGGCCGAGCAAGCAGAGCTGTCGGATCACCACTATCTCGGGCTTTCCGAGATCCAAGTAGCCACGGGGCCGGAGACCGGATTCGATACGTTGACTGTCTTCGAATCGTATCCCGTTGACCGTCAGGGGCTTTCGTCCGATACCGATATTGCGGGGATCCGGATCGCCGATGTCGAAGCCAAGGACGCTGCCCACTACCCGCTCAGCCTGGTGGCATCGGTCGACACCAGACTCCGCCTGAAATTCGAGTACCTACCCGAGGTTTTCGGTGCCGCCGACATCGAAGAGATCGCCGGACGACTGCATCGTGTACTCGAAGCGTGTGCCCAGCCGGATCGCCCCTTGGCTGTGGTGTCGGTGCTCGCCCCGTCCGAACGTGCCGAATTGGTGCCGGCCCGTGGCACGGCTGGTGGGTCGTCTCGCATCTTCCCCGAGATCTTCGACGCGGCAGCCCAGCGTGATCCGAACGCGCTCGCCGTGGAATCGGCGGACGGCAGCCTGACCTACGGCGAGCTGGACATCGTCTCCAATCGCATTGCTCGCGTGCTGGTCTCGCGAGGACTGGGAACCGAGGACTACGTAGCAGTCGGTGTCCCACGTTCTCTCACGTCCGTGGTGTCGATACTTGCCGTCGCCAAGACGGGCGCTGCTTTCGTGCCGATCGATCCCGCCTATCCCGACGAGCGGATCAATCACATGCTGATCGATTCGAAGGTCAGCTTCGGATTGACCACCACCGCGGGCCGAGATCGATTGCCCGATATCGCGGAGTGGCTGATTCTCGACGATCCGCATTTCACGAAGAAGTGCGAGGACTTCTCGGGGAGCCCGTTGACCGACAACGACCGACTCCGTCCGATCGGGTTGGATTCAGCTGCCTACGTGGTGTACACCTCGGGGTCGACCGGCGTGCCCAAGGGAGTCGTGGTCACACAGCGAGGGCTCGACAACTTCGCCCGAGACCAGGTCGAACGCTACGGCGCAACTCCACAATCACGCACGCTGCACTTCTCCACTCCGAGTTTCGACGGGTCGCTCTTCGAATATCTGCAGGCTTTCGGCGCCGGGGCGACGATGGTTATCGCTCCACCCGGGATCTACGGGGGCGAGGACCTGGCGCAGCTTCTGGCCGAGCACGCCGTCACGCACGCGTTCATCACCACGGCGGCATTGGCAACGGTGGACCCGGGTGGGCTGGAACAACTTTCGGAAGTCGTATTCGGGGGCGAGGCGTGCCCACCCGATCTCGTCGCTCGCTGGGCACCTGGCCGCCGCCTGTACAACGCGTACGGACCGACCGAAGCAACGATCATGTCCAACGTCAGTCCGCCCATGACCGCCGGGGAACRCATCACGATCGGTGGACCTGTCAGTGGCGTCAGTGAACTGGTGCTCGACGCTCGACTTCAAGCGGTTCCCGTCGGGGTCCCCGGCGAGCTGTATCTGGCCGGACCAGGCGTGGCGCGGGGATATCACCGAAGGCCGGGGTTGACGGCAGAGCGCTTTGTTGCCAATCCGGCCGACCCAGGAACGCGGATGTACCGCACCGGCGACATCGTGCGATGGACGGCGGACATGTGTGTCGAGTACGTCGGGCGAAGCGACTTCCAGGTCAAGGTTCGAGGCTTCCGTGTCGAACTCGGTGAGATCGACAGTGTGCTGATGGCGGAGCCCAACGTCGGATTTGCCGTTACGGTTGCCGATTCCGCCCCCACCGGAGACACCCGACTGGTGTCGTACGTCATGCCCACCGCGGGTCGACTGGACACCAGGCTCCTGATTCGCGCCGTGGCCCGGCGCTTGCCTTCGCACATGGTGCCTGCCGTTCTCACGGTGCTGGAGAACATACCATTGACCGCTGTCGGAAAAGTTGACCGTTCGGCATTGCCCAGCCCCGAAATCGAGACGACCACAGGGGATTTCCGTCCCCCTGTCGGCCCGGTCCAACAGGCAGTGTCGGACGTGTTCGCCGAGGTGCTCGGCCTCGAACGAGTCGGTACCGACATCAGTTTCTTCGAGCTCGGTGGAAATTCTCTGAGCGCCACTTCGGTCGCGGCGAGGCTACGGGCGGTGCTCGGAGCTACCGTCGGCGTGCGGGACCTGTTCGATACGCCGACGGTGGCCGAGTTGGCTACGGTGATCGACCAGTCGGTCGCCGAACGGTCGGAGCGACTGGAACCGCGCCCCCGACCCGACAACATCCCCTTGTCGTTTGCTCAGCAGCGGATGTGGTTCGTCAATCAACTCGACACCAGTTCTCCTGCATACAACATTCCGCTCGTGGTGCGGTTGAGCGGTGAACTCGACAAACCGGCCTTGAGATCAGCGATGTCCGATGTCATCGCCCGCCACGAATCGCTGCGAACGATGTTCCCGGTCCACGGCGACGGACCGGTCCAGCACATCGTGCCCACCGAAAGCGCCGCGCTGCCACAACTGGCCGAGACATCGGTGACCGACGAACATCATCTCCGTGACGAGCTTGCCCGAATGGTCTCGGCCGGTTTCGACGTCGCCGCACGAATTCCCCTGCGGGCAGCGTTGTTCACCATCGATGAGCGCGAACACGTACTTGCCGTAGTGGTGCACCACATCTCGGCTGACGGCTTCTCGATGTCTCCACTGACCCGAGACGTGATGATTGCATACGAGGCCCACGCGTACGGCAGGGAACCCCAGTGGACGCCGCTTCCAGTCCAGTACGCCGACTTTGCGCTCTGGCAACGGGAGATTCTGGGCTCCGGCGACGACCCTGGGTCGGTGATCACCGAGCAGTTGGCTTACTGGCGACGCGCACTGTCAGGCGCTCCCGACCTCTTGGAACTTCCCCTCGATCGAGACCGGCCGACACAACAGAGTTTTCACGGCTCGCGGATTCACTTCTCGATCAGCAGTGATCTTCACCGCCGTATCCGAGACGTGTCGAGGCAGCAAGAGTCCACTGCATTCATGACTGTGCATGCAGCGCTCGCGCTCTTGCTGGCACGTTTGGGCAGCACCGACGACATCGTGATCGGAACGCCGATCGCCGGCCGGGGAGATCGTGCCCTCGATGATCTGGTCGGCATGTTCGTCGGCACGCTCGCACTGCGCACACAGGTCGACCCGGCTCAATCGTTCCGGGAGTTGGTTGCGCATTGCCGCGAAGTCGACCTCGCCGCGTTCGCGCATTCCGACGTTCCCTTCGAGCGGGTAGTGGACGCGGTCGGGCCGAAACGGTCGAGCGCCTATGCACCGATTTCCTCGGTGTCGCTGGAATTCCAGAACAACGATCGGCCGATTCTGAAGCTGGCGGGACTGGAAGTCCGCGGGATCGACCCAGAACTCGAGGTAGTGAAGGTAGACCTGGAATTCCTCCTCGCCGAAGAGTACGACGATCGCGGTGCACCGGGAGGAATGAGCGGAGCCGTCGACTTTGCCACCGATCTCTTCGACCCCGGTACGGTCAGCGGGTTTGCCGACATGTTCGTTCGTGTACTCGAGGCCGTGACCCGGAATCCGCAGGCACCGATCGGTGACATCGATCTACTCGGCGATCTTGAACGTCGCGAGTTGACGCCGGCGCATGGGCTCCCCGAAGTACCTCCGAAATTGTGGCCTGAGTTGTTGGCGGACGCCGTGGCGATCGATCCGGACTCGGTGGCCCTGTCGCTCGAGAACCGGCAGCTCAGTTATCGCGACCTGGACGAGTGGTCGAATCGTGTTGCCCGGGAGTTGTGCGGTCGCGGTGTGGGCCCGGAGACCTTCGTGGCACTGGGAATGCCTCGCTCGATCGAATCGGTGGTGGCGATCTGGTCGGTGACCAAAGCCGGAGCGGCTTTTGTGCCTGTCGATCCGGCCTATCCGCGCGAGCGCGTCGAATACATGCTCGCCGATTGCCGAGCCTCGCTCGGTTTGACCGTTCAGTCCAGCCGAACTCACCTACCCGACGTTGTTCCCTGGCTGGAACTCGACGACCCACAATTCGCCCGGCGGGTAGCCGCGCTGTCGCCGGAACCGATCACCGATGACGATCGAACCGGTGAACTGAACCTCGATCATCCGGCCTACCTGATCTACACCTCGGGATCTACGGGGAAACCCAAGGGAGTGAACATTACTCATCGAGGTTTGGCGAGCTTCACGGCCGAAACTCGTGAGAGGTTCGAGGTCACTCACGACTCTCATGTCTCACAGTTGGCATCGCCGAGTTTCGACGCTTCCATCTTCGAGTTGACGATGGCATTCAGCGCCTCGGCGCAAGTCGTGATCGTTCCGCCTGCTGTGTACGGTGGCGCCGAATTGGCCGATGTTTTCCGGCGCGAGCAGGTCACTCATGCCACCATTACACCGACCGCGCTGGCGGCGTTGGGGGACAACGGTTTCGAGGCGCTCCGTGTTCTCGATCTGGTGGGCGAGGCCTGCCCGCCGGAGGTCGTCGCGCAATGGGCGCCGGGTCGGAGGCTGCACAACGGCTACGGCCCGACTGAAACCACCGTGCAGGCGAGTGTCAGCGATTCGATGAAACCCGGTGCGGGAGTGAACATCGGCTCGCCGGCAGTGGGCTTCGGCTTCCTGGTGCTGGACGAGCGTTTGCAGCCCGTACCGGTGGGCGTGCCGGGGGAGTTGTACATCATCGGCCCAGGTATGGCACGTGGGTACCATAATCGGGCGTCGCTCACGTCGGAACGATTTGTCGCTTGCTTGTACGGGTCGCCGGGGCGCCGGATGTACCGCACCGGAGATGTCGTGCGTTGGCGTGAATCCGGCGGTGACAGTGCCAAAATCGTTGGTTCCGGCGATGGAGTGCATCACACACTCGAATACATCGGGCGCAGCGACTTCCAGGTCAAGGTCCGTGGTTTTCGGATCGAACTCGGGGAAATCGATGCAGTTCTCTCACGCCATCCGTCGGTGGACTTCGCCGCAACTGTCGGCTACACGGGACCGTCGGGTGAAACGGTCCTGGTGTCGTACGTGCGTACGTCAGCTGCCGACGCCTCGAACAGCGACGAGATACGGGCGTACGCAGCCGACCGCCTTCCCTCGCACATGGTTCCGTCGGCAGTGGTATTTCTCGAGCGGATTCCGATGACACCGGTGGGCAAGCTCGACCGAAAGGCTCTACCGGAACCCGAATTCAGTTCGGTTGCAGCCGAGTTCCGCGAGCCGGTCACCGACACCGAGCGCGCCGTGGTCGACTCGTTTGTCGAGGTTCTGGGTGTCAGCCGGGTGAGCACTACCGACAGCTTCTTCGACCTGGGCGGGTCCTCCCTGGTAGCCACCCGAATCGTCAGCGCACTGCACTCCCGTTTCCAACGCAGAATTCCGCTTCAGTGGATGTTCCTCGACCCGACACCCGCTGGAATCGCTCGACGCCTCGACATGCCGACAGTGGACGCCGGCATGGAAGAGCTTCTCGCCGTGGTTGTTCCGCTGCGGACAGAAGGAAGTGGGAGACCGCTGTTCTGTGTGCACCCTGGTATCGGCCTGTCATGGGGGTACGCCGGCTTGGTGCGGTATCTGCCCGAGGACCGACCGGTGTACGGACTTCAGCTACCCGCACTCAGCGACGACGGTGACTATCAGTCGATCGAACAGTTGGCGCATCGCTACGTCGAAGAGATGGAAGCCGTTTCGCCGGACGGGCCGTACGACTTGCTCGGTTGGTCCCTCGGCGGAGTCATCGCGCACGCCATGGCCGTCGAACTGCAATCGTCCGGCCGCGAAGTTGCCACACTGACGATGATGGACAGCTACCCCGACAACGGCGATGCCTCTGCGTCAGCCGCACTCGACGTCCGAGACCTACTGCGAGGACTCGGCCTCGAGATCGAGACCGACCGAGATCTGACCTTCGACGAGGCGGCGGCCGTGCTGGCCCGGAGGCTCGGGCCCGAGACGGGAGTCGACGGTCGGGACCTCGAGCGGATTGCCAGAGGGTACGAGACTTCGCAGAGAATCACGCACCAGTTCGTTCCCCAGATCTACGAGGGAGACCTGCTGATCTTCCCGGCTGACGGAAAAGACGACAGGATTCCGCGGGAGAGGTCGCCACAGGAATGGCGTCCGCTCGTGACAGGCCGGATCGTGGAGGTACCGGTGCGATGCGGACACAACGAGATGATCGAGGCACCGGCCATGGCGGTCATCGGACCGGAGATGGCTCGGGTGCTCTCGATGTTTTCCGGATACTCCGAACGGGCATGACAACTTGAAGCCACCGAGCCGCACGCCCGTGAAGCGAGCGCCACCGAGCTGTTGCCGGGCACCGCAATCGAGCACGAGGAGCGGCAATGAGAAGGATCGGACGTACTCGGGCGATACTGGTCGTCGCCCTCGTCGCATGGACGGGATTGTTCGGTGAAGCGGCGCTTGCCTCGGCTGATCAGGCGCGAACATCCCCTCCAGACAGTTCAGCTCTCGATCACGTCGAGGAGATCAACGCCCGTCAGCTGACGATGTACGTCTACTCCGCTGCAATGGACAAAGTGATCCCACTCGAGGTGATTCGGCCGGCAGACACGAGTGCGCCCCGGCCGACTCTCTACCTGCTCAACGGCGCGGGCGGAGGCGAGGACACGGCGACGTGGCAGACACGCACAGACGTCGTCGACTTCTTCGGCGACAAGAACGTCAACGTCGTCAACCCGATCGGCGGTGCCTACAGCTACTACACCGACTGGGAGAAGCCCGATCCTGTTCTCGGGCTGAACAAGTGGACCACGTTCCTCACCGAGGAGTTGCCACCGATCGTCGATGCCACGCTCGGGACTACGGGTGTGAATGCCGTCGCCGGATTGTCGATGGCAGGAACCTCCGTTCTGAGCCTGGCCGAGGCGGCGCCATCCGTTTACCGTGCCGTCGGCGCCTTCAGCGGGTGCGCCGAGACGAGTACTCAACCCGGTCAGGACTACGTGAGATTCGTCGTCGGATTCCGCGGCGGCAACGTGGACAACATGTGGGGTCCTCCCGGCGGTCCGGGCTGGGTAGCCAACGATCCTGTGGTCAACGCCGAGAGATTGCGGGGGGTCGACCTCTACATCAGCAATGGATCGGGCCTGCCCGGCCCACACGAGAATCTGGGCGGACCGATGGTCAACGGCGACCTCGGCGTTCTGGCGAACCAGGTGATCGTGGGTGGAGTCATCGAGGCCGGGACGAACCAGTGCACCCAGCGTTTGGCCGAGCGGCTCGATTCCCTGGGCATCCCGGCCACCTATGATTTCCGGGCAACTGGCACTCACTCCTGGGGTTATTGGCAGGACGATCTTCACAACTCGTGGTCGATGATTGCCGAGTCGATCGGTGCGCGTTAGCCGGTGAACCCGAGGATCGGCGGCTGAGTTGTTTCTCACTTCGGGGCCCGCTCGCCCCACCTAGCCGACCGAACTGCAGGTCAGCGGCGTTATAGTCGCCCTATGAGTTCAGAAACACTCGCGCCCCTCGACACCGATGTACTTGCGCGCAGGTTTGCGTGCCTTGGTGATCCGACGCGGCTGCGAGTGCTCCGACTCGCTGCCGGCGGTCCGATCGACGTCGACACGATTGCACACGCCGCATCACTCGAGCCGTCGGCGCTGAGTGCTCACCTCGAGGCCTTGATCGAGGTCGGTTTTGTCGAGGCTTCGGTGCGTGAAGGCACTTCGGTTGTCAGTGTTGCCGGAACGGCATACTCCGATCTGATGGCAGCGGCCGCCGTTGTGGCTGCGCGTGGCCCGGTCGAAGACACACTGGGAGTTCTTCCCGACGATGTGGTGCTTCGCCGCATGGAATCCGGCGACTGGGATGCCGTGCGCTCGATCTACCGAGAAGGAATCGACACCGGAACCGCGACGTTCACCACGTCGGTGCCGTCAGCCGAGAAGCTCGACGCGCAATGGTTGCCCGATCATCGATGGGTCGCCGAGATCGACGGCCGAGTCGAAGGCTGGGCGAGCCTGAGCCCGGTGTCCTCGCGTGATTGCTACCGAGGGGTCGCCGAGAACTCCATCTACATCGGTAGCGGTGCTCGCCGGCGCGGCGTAGGCAAGCTGCTGCTTCGCCGACAGGTGCAAGCCGCCGACGCCAGTGAGATCTGGACGGTGCAGTCGTCGATCTTCCCGGAGAACCGGGCGAGTGTCGCCTTGCATCAGGCCGTCGGATTCCGAATCGTCGGCACTCGCTCGCGTATCGCTCAACTCGGTGGCAGGTGGCGTGACACGTTGTTCCTCGAACGTCGCAGCGAGGATGCTGACATTGAGGATGCTGACATTTGATAAGAGACGCTCAGCCCTTGGCAGCGCTGATTCCCGCGCGTCGCCCGTAGAAGCTGCCGTCACCGAGGGACGTTCCGGAGGCGTATCCACCGGCGCAGACGCCGGCGGTGCAGCGTCCAGCGGCAAACAAACCCGGGATCGGTTCGCCGGAGACGTGGATGACCTCCGAGTTGATCGACGTGCGCAGGCCGCCGAGCGTGAATCCGGCGGTGAAATTGCGAAGGTCGAGCGCAGCGACGGGTGAGCCGATCGGCTTGACCCACTCCTTCTTCTTACCGAGTACCGGGTCTTCACCACGGGCGGCGTGCCGGTTGTAGACCTCGACGGTCGACTGAAGGGTGCCTTCCGGCAGGCCCATGTCGGATTCGAGTTCCTCGACGGTCTCGGCCACCCACTTGGGCTGGAATCTGAAGAACGGTGTGGAACTGTCGGCGGCGCAGCCCTCTTCGTAGGAAGCTTCGTCGATGATCAGGTAGGCCTGATTCTCGTTGCGCAGCAGCGTCTCCTGGCCGATTCTTCCCGGGTACGTGTCTTCGTTGACGTAGCGCTGGCCGCGTCCGTTGACCAGGATGCCGCGGATCATCAACTGGGGGTCGCCGAAGAATGCGACCTCGGTTGCGTCCATGTGTGCGAGGTCGGCGCCGAGTGCCTGCGCCATCTGGATGGCCTTGCCGTCGTGCTCTTCGATAGCCGCACCGGGGCGCCCGATCAGCCGTGGGGCGTACGACTGGATCATCGCTTCGTTGTAGGCGAAGCTTCCCGTCGCCAATACGACACCCGTGCGTGCTCGAACTGCCACTTCCTTGCCGTACTGCTTGGCGATGATGCCGACTACTCGATCTCCGTCGACGACCAGGCGCTGGACTCGCATGTCGTATTCTGCTCGTACGCCGAGGATTTCGGCCGTCTCGATCAGTGGCTTCATCAACATGAAACCACCGCCCTTCTCCCCGGTGCGCTTGCCGCTCATCTGCGGCACGTGCCCGCGAGGGGCCGGTGTCGCGATCGTGTTGAACGGTGCCGAGTTCTCGCCGCCGGAATACATGAGTCCGTCGTCGAAGGGTGTTTCCCAGCCGGGTTGGCCGTAGAAACTTTCCTTGAACGGCACACCGTTGTCGACGAGCCAGTTGTAGTGCTCGACGCTACCTTCGCAGTAGTCGGTGATCTTCTCCTCGTCGGCGCCGGGCCCGAGTGCGGCCATCATGAATGATTTCATGTTGGCGGGGGAGTCCTCGAACCCGAGTGCCTGCTGCAACGGGGTCCCGCCGCCCAGATAGATGAATCCACCTGCCAGCGCCGCAGCGCCGCCCCAGCCGCTCGTGCGCTCGAGCACCAATACGTCGGCGCCCGCTCGCGCGGCCTCGATCGAAGCACTCACTCCGGCAATGCCGTAGCCGGCGACGACGACGTCAGCCTCGAAGTCCCACTGCTCGATGCTTGCGGCGGACTGCGGACGGATTGAGCTGGCCTCGGCCATGAATTCGGATCCTTCGTTCTTCTGGTTGGTTGGTGGGGGAATCGGTGGGTGTGATTGATGCCCTGATGGCAGTATCTCGACCGAAAGTCAGTCGGTGTCCGTTTTCGCGGAATCGGCCGCGGCCTTCTCCTTGGCGCGCGCGGCTTTACGTCTGTCGGCCTTCACGGCGATCAGCGCATTGTTGAGTCCGGTGGCCAGTGGCCAGCCGACGTAGTGGCACAGGAAGATCGCGGCCTCTTCGAACTGCTGCTCGGTCAACTCCTCGTTGTGGAGAGCAGCGTTGATCTGGATCTTTGCCACATCGTTCTGCCCCTGGGCGGTGATGGCACCGATCAGGAGTAGTCGTCGGTCACGCACCGACAGTCCCGGTCGCGTCCAGATGTCGGCAAAGAGGTGGTCGGCGGTGACCGCGAAGAAGTCGCCGGGAACGTCGGCGGGAAGCTCCCAGCCGTACACCTCGTTCATCTTCGCGACGCCACGAGCGCGGGCCTCGGAGATGCGGCTTTCGTCGGTTCCACCGGCATCGGTCATGTGAGTGGTGTCGGTCATGCGTGCTCCCGAGTAGTAGATGCCGAAGACGCCGTTGAAGGTTCGGCCAGCCTGTCTTCGCTGTCATTCCCGACGCCCAGACCGGCACCGAGTCCGGCGAGCGCAAGGTGCGCGAGCGGCAGGTCGAGATTCAGCCGATCACCGAGGTTGATGGCCAAGGCCAAGTCCTTCTCCCCGAGATTGCGAACATGCCGCAGTATCGAGAACCACGGGTCGTCCTCCGAGACCGGTGCGGTGGTGTCACGGAGCATGATCGCGCCCGCGCCACCAGTGATCGCATCGGTGTGCCTGACGACCTTTCCGAGCGTGCGGAGATCGAGTCCTGCTGCTTCGGCGAGTCGCGCGGCCTCGGTCGTGGCGGTGAACGAGACGAAGTGAAGAAGGTTGCGTGCGAGCTTCATTCGCGTTCCCGCGCCGACGTCACCGGCGTGAACCACCAGCTCGGCCCAGGATCCGAAGGGCTCGCGGACGGCTTCGAACGCAGCGTCGGAGCCGCCGATCATCACTGCCAGCCTGCCCTGCGCTGCGCCGCCGGCACCGCCACTGATCGGCGCGTCGACCAGCAGAACACCACGCTGTTGACAGATGTCAGCGAGTTCCACCGCCGTGGTGTCCGAGATAGTGGAGTGAATCGCGACGACAGTGCCTGGCTGTGCGGTCGACAGGATCCCGTGCGGCCCGCACACAACCTCGCGTACCTGCGCGTCGTCGAGCACCGTGACGGAGATGATGCTCGCCTGCGCTGCAACGTCGGCGGGCGTCGATGCCGCGCTCGCGCCCGCAGTGGTGAACGGTTCGAGCGCTTCTGCGCGGGCATCACACACCACCAGTCCTCCCGGCCAGTCCAGGAGGCGCTGCGCCATCGGCGCGCCCATGTTGCCTAGGCCGATGTATCCCAGTCTGGTTTTCGAAGCGCTGGCTTTCGGCGCCGATTCCGTCATGACCGGTACACCTGGCCTCCGTCGACGTTGAAGATCTGCCCGGTCACCCAGCCTGCGTCGTCGGAGAGAAGGAACAGGCACATGCCGACGAGATCCTCCGGCGTTCCCATGCGCTGCAACGGGATTCGCTTCACCATGTCCTTGACGATGTTGCCGGGGGTGACGGTTCGAGTCGCCTCCGTGTCGATGGGACCGGGAGCGATGGCGTTGATCCGGATGTTCGACCAGCCGAGTTCGGTCGCGAGTTGTTGTGTCAGGCTGTTGACGCCGGCTTTCGCGAGTCCGTAGTAATTCGAGTACAGCCAGGCTGCTGTGGAGGACTGGTTGACGATCGAACCGCCCTTCGCGCGCATATGAGGTACGACCGCCCGGCACACGTGCAAGGCGCCGTCCATGTTGACGCTCATGAACTTTCGGTAGTAGTCCCAGTCCACCGTCAACAGGGAATCGATCTTCATTCCGCCGTAGATGGCAGCGTTGTTCACCAGATGCTCGATGCTACCGAACTGCTCGATCGTGAAGTCGGCAAGTGCCGCAGTCGACTGCCCGTCGGCGACGTCGACGTCCTTGAACACGGCACTTCCACCGTCCGCCGTGATCTGCTTGGCGACAGCTTCACCGAGTTCGCGATTGAGGTCCGCCACGACCACGTTGGCCCCCTCTGCAGCCAGAGCGCGGGCATATGCCTCTCCGATACCCTGCGCTGCTCCGGTGACTATCGCGGTGCGACCGTCGAAACGTCCCATGTCGACCTACTTTCGTGGTGATGATTCTGTGGTGAAGGTGTGGGGGTGAGGGTGTGGAATGTCAGGAAGGTGAAGCGACGAGCTTGGTTTCGAGGTATTCCTCGAAACCGGCGAGGCCCATTTCGCGGCCGATCCCGGATTGTTTGTAGCCGCCGAACGGTGCGTCGGCCGAATACCAGACGCCGCCGTTGACGCTCAGCGTTCCGGTTCTGACACCGGCAACGACGTGCGCGACGCGATCGGGATCGGCGCCCCACACCGACCCGGACAGGCCGTAGGGGGAATCGTTGGCAATCCGGATAGCGTCGTCGTCGTTGTCGTACGGAATGATCACGAGAACGGGCCCGAAAATCTCCTCCTGCGCTACGCGAGACGAGTTGTCCAGCCCGGCAATGAGAGTGGGTTCGACGAAGAAGCCGCTCTGGTGATCGTCGGGTCGGCCTCCACCCGTCACGATCGTGCCGCCCTCTTCGACCGCGAGGGCGAGGTAGCTCTCCACCCTGGTGCGCTGTCGCGCGGAGAYGACCGGACCACACACCGTTCCGCGCGCGCTGGGGTCACCGGCTCGGATACCCGCCATCGCGGCGCAGGCCGCGGCCAGAGCATCTTCGTACCGAGCGCGCGGCACGAGAAGTCTGGTACTGAGTGCGCATCCCTGACCGGCATGAACGCACACGGAGAACGCGGCAACCGAGCATGCACCCTTGATGTCCGCGTCGTCGAGGACGATGAATGCGGACTTGCCCCCGAGTTCGAGGAAGACCTTCTTGAGGGTTTGCGCGGCCGTGGCCATCACCGTGCGTCCGGTGGCGGTGGAACCGGTGAAGGACACGAGATCGACGCGCGGATCGCTGCACAGCTGCGCGCCGAGAGAGTGATCTGTCGACGTCACCACGTTGACGACGCCCGCCGGGATCTCGGTTTCTTCTGCAATCACCTTGGCGACCAGCGCGGCGCACCAGGGCGTGTCCGGCGCGGGTTTGAGAACGATGGTGTTGCCGGCCGCGAGGGCGGGGCCGAGTTTGGCGAAATTGATCTGGTGCGGGAAGTTCCACGGTGTGATTGCGCCGACGACGCCGACCGCTTCCTTGAGCAGTCGGCGATGGGTCGGAATCCCCATGGGTGACGCGTGCCCGAGATCTTGTTCCCACGAATAGGTTTCGATCAGGTCAGCCCAGTAGCGAAGATCTTCGATCGGGCCTTCGAGTTGCGGACCGCTCGTCAGCATGACGGGTGCGCCGACCTCGGCGACGGTGATCTCACGCAACTCCTCGATGTGGGACTGGAGTGCGTCGCACAGTTGGCGCAGGCAGCGAGCGCGAAACCCGTGATCGCGTGCCCATTCGGTCTCGTCGAACGCACGGCGCGCCGCGGCAATGGCCGCGTCCATGTCCGCGGTGGTGCCTTCGGCCGCACGGCCGATCAGTTCCTCGGTGGCCGGGTTGAAAACTTCGAAGGTTCCACCGGATCCGGGAACCAGCTTTCCGTCGACGAGAAGTGCAGAACTGTCTGCGGGTCGAAGCGTCATAACGCGAACCCTCTCTTTCTGGACATGTGTCTGGACTCTAGTTCACACTCGTGGTTGAGGCAATGGTTTCTGGGGCATAAGAGATTTCGAGAGCGTCTCGGGATCTGGTTCGGTGAAAAGCGCCTCGTGTCCGGGGCGGCGCGGCTACGGTTCACCGCACATTCACAACCACGCCTTCACATCCACGCTTTCACATACACGCCTTCACGTACACGGGAGAGAGGTCGAAATGAACAGAGTTGACGGAAAAGTGGTGCTGGTGACCGGTGCTGCTCGAGGTCAGGGGCGCAGTCATGCCGTTCATCTCGCACGGGAGGGCGCGCACATCATCGCCTTCGATCTGTGCGCAGACATCGCCAGCAACGAATACCCGCTCGCCAGTCCTGCCGATCTCGAGGAAACGGCTCGACTGGTGAAAGAGACCGGACAGCAGGTGGTGACGGCACGTGTCGACGTCCGCGATCGCGCCGGACTCGAAACGGCACTTGCCGAGGCGGTAGGTCAGTTGGGCGGATTGCATGTCGTCGTGGCGAACGCCGGTATCTGTCCGCTCGGCAAGCACGTGTCGACTGCCGGTTTCGTCGACGCGTTCGATGTGAACTTTCTCGGTGTCGTCAATACAGTGCACGCGTCGATGGAATACCTCGGCGAAGGGGGTTCGATCATCGCGATCGGCTCTGTTGCCGGTCTGGTGCCACAGACCGGATTCAACGGGCAGCAGGCGCTCCAGGGTCCGGGTGGCGACGGATACGGACTGGCCAAGAAGCTGATTCAGGCATATACCAGTTCGTTGGCACTGACTCTCGGGCCGAGTTCCATTCGCGTCAACGCGATTCATCCGACCAACGTGAACACCGACATGTTGCAGAGCATGCCGATGTACCGCACGTTCCGTCCCGACCTCGAGAATCCGACCGCCGAGGATGCGGCAGCGACGTTCCCGTTCATGCAGGCGATGCCGACCCCGTGGGTCGAGCCCGCGGACATCTCGCATGCGGTCGTGTACCTGTCCTCGGACGAGTCGCGATTCGTCACCGGCCAGCAACTGCGCGTGGACGCTGGTGCCGGGATGAAGATCGGTCTGTAGTAGAACTTTTCGCTTCGTGGCTGCCTGTGAGTGGTGAATTTTCGAAGTTTCCCCATTTCGTTGCCCTGGACAGGGTGCTGTAGTAACGTCCAGACACGTGTCCAGCAAACGGGGCGATTCAAGTGGCGGGGGATCGATTGTCTATGAATCCACTCGCAGGCGCCTCACGGGCAAACAGGCGGAAACTGTGGCCAGGCTTGCCGAAGCAACAGTGAAAGTTCTACGCAAACAAGAGTTTTCCGGACTGACTGTCCGTTCGGTTGCGGCCGAAGCGGGTGTAGGAACTGCGACCGCCTACACGTATTTCGCGTCCAAGGAGCATCTGGTCGCAGAGGTTTTCTGGCGAAGACTTCAGAACTCGTCGGCGCCTGATGGCTCAGGGTTGGATCGCACCGCGCACGTGCTGTCTGTACTTCGAAACATCGCGCTGCTTCTCGCGGACGAACCGGAGGTATCGGCCGCCGTGACCAATGCACTGCTCGGATCCGATCCTGAAGTGGAACATCTTCGCGGGCGGATCGGACTCGAGATCCATCAACGACTCGCTTCGGCGCTGGATCCGAATGGCGAACCCGAAGTGTTGGAAGCGCTCGAAATGCTTTATGCCGGGGCGCTTCTGCGAGCAGGGATCGGCTACGGAACCTACGCGCAAATCGCTGGACGCCTCGAGGCCTCAGCTCTACTGATCCTGGAGAAATCATGACAGAAGCTTTGATCGATCCGGTGGTCTTCAATCCGTACGACTACCACTTTCACGACGATCCGTATCCGACGTACAAGCGTCTGCGCGAAGAATCACCGTTGTATCACAATCCGGACGTTGGCTTTTGGGCGTTGTCGCGATATGCGGACGTGGTCGACGGATTCAAGGACAACAAGCGTCTCTCGAGCGCCAACGGGGTATCGCTCGACCCCGCAGCCTACGGTCCACACGCGCATTATGTGATGTCGTTTCTCGCGATGGACGATCCCCGCCATATGCGGTTGCGCCAGTTGGTTTCTCGCGGATTCACGCCGCGACGGGTTGCGGAGCTCGCCGGCCGGATCCTCGAACTCACGAAGCAACATCTGGTACCTGCGTTGGGCGCGGGGGAGTTCGACTGGATTACGGAGGTGGCGGGAAAGCTGCCGATGGACGTCATCTCCGAACTCATGGGGGTCCCCGAACCCGACAGAGCCGAACTGCGGCGCAAGGCGGATCTGGTGGTGCATCGAGAGGCGGGTGTTCTCGACGTGCCGCAACCTGCGGTGGAGGCTTCGATCAGTTTGATGGGCTACTACAAGGAGATGATCGCGCAGCGTCGCCGATCGCGGACGGACGATCTGACCTCGGCCTTGCTCGATGCCGAGATCGACGGAGACAAACTCTCGGACCAGGAGATCCTCGGATTCATGTTTCTGATGGTCGTGGCCGGAAACGAGACCACGACCAAGCTTCTCGGAAACGCTCTGTACTGGGGTTCGCACCACCGGGAGCAGATCACACCGGTTCTCGACGATCCCGAACGAGCCTCGGAATGGGTGGAAGAGACTCTTCGCTACGACACGTCGAGCCAGATCGTGGCTCGGACTTCGGTTGTCGACCTCGAATATCACGGACGCACCATTCCGGCGGGGCAGAAGGTCCTGCTCCTGATCGGATCGGCCAACCGAGACGCCGACGTCTTCGAGGATGCCGACAGCTTCCAGATCGGCCGGAGTTCGTCGGGAAAACTCGCGAGTTTCGGTGGTGGCGTGCACTTCTGTCTCGGTGCCCACCTTGCCAAGCTCGAAGCCAAGATCGCCCTCGCAGAGTTCGGGCGTCGGGTCAGCGACTACGAAGTCGACGAGTCCGGAATCGAGCGTGTTCATTCGACAAACGTCCGGGGCTTTGCGGCCCTGCCGGTGAAAGTGCAGGTGCGCTGATGCCTCGTTTCGAACCCAATCCAGTTTGCCGGCCGGCATTGATCAGTGGTGCATCGTCGGGAATCGGCACCGCTACTGCGTATGCCCTGGCCGAACTCGGCCATCCGGTTGCGCTCGGTGCGCGTCGAGTCACCGAATGCGAAGCCATCGCCGAGAAGATCCGCAGCAATGGTGGTGAAGCGTTTGCCCACTTCCTCGACGTCACGGACGGTGATTCGGTCGACGGATTCGTCTCGGCCGCAGAGGCAGTCCACGGTCCCACCGAAATGGTCGTCTCCGGTGCCGGTGACCTCGAATTCGGGGCTGCGGACGAGATGGATCCAGAGGCGTTTTCACGGCAGATCCAAGTCCACCTCGTTGGTGCGCAGCGATTGGCGCATCGCGTACTCCCCGGCATGAGGCAACGACAGCGCGGTGACTTCGTACTGATCGGCTCGGATTGTGCCGAGCGCCAGCGTCCACTCATGGGTGCTTACGACGCGGCCAAGGCCGGGCTCGAAGCAATGGGGCGCCAGATGCGAATGGAGCTCGAAGGAACAGGCATTCGTGCGTCGATCGTGCGACCCGGGCCGACACTGACCGGCATGGG
Organism: Rhodococcus sp. P4_F3_2; assembly: GCF_056401335.1. Taxonomy (NCBI): domain Bacteria; kingdom Bacillati; phylum Actinomycetota; class Actinomycetes; order Mycobacteriales; family Nocardiaceae; genus Rhodococcus; species Rhodococcus sp. P4_F3_2. The sequence continues at coordinate 103,783 of NZ_JBFUJN010000021.1, read as the reverse complement.
GATGGACACGACGCCGGAGATCATCGGACCGGTTGGGGAATCGTGGAGTAAGTGGGGGTTCGCCCGCCATGGTTACTTTCTGCGCGCCTCGGACATCGCCAATGCCATCGTCGCCGTTGTGTCGGCGCCGCGAGGAGCACACATCGTGCTCGTCGAAGTTCAGCCCGAGGCACCACTGGACAAACTTCCCACTGCGAACTCACAGGAGACGACATGACGCACGGAGTGCAGGAGACGTCGCGAACACTGCCCGAGCCACCGCGGGTGTCCGGCGGGGATCTCCCGCACGGGCATCTCGAGGAACTGCGAACCGACCCGATAGCGCTCATGCGCCGGGTGCGTGAGGAATGTGGTGACGTCGGCGCCTTTCAACTTGCCGACCGCACAGTGATCCTGCTGTCCGGAGCTGAGGCAAACGAGTTCTTCTTCCGCTCCACCGACGAGGATCTCGACCAACAAGCGGCTTACCCCTTCATGAAGCCGATATTCGGTGAAGGCGTCGTCTTCGATGCCAGCCCGGAGCGGCGTAAGGAGATGCTGCACAACTCGGCTCTGCGCGGCGAACAGATGCGCGGGCACGCTGCCACGATCGGCCGCGAGGTCGAGGCGATGGTCGCGCAGTGGGGAGACGAAGGCGAGATCGATCTGCTCGACTTCTTCGCCGAGCTGACCATCTACACCTCGTCGGCGTGCCTGATCGGCAAGAAGTTCCGCGACGAACTGGACGATAGCTTCGCCAAGCTGTATCACGAGCTCGAACAGGGAACTGATGCATTGGCTTTCGTGGATCCGTACGCGCCGATCGAGAGTTTCCGCCGCCGCGACGAGGCCCGGTTGGCGTTGGTCGCTCTGGTACAGGACATCATGAACGGGCGCATCGCGAATCCTCCGAAGGGCAAGGAGGACCGCGACATGTTGGACGTGTTGGTCTCGGTCAAGGACGAGAACGGCGACCTCCGGTTCAGTGCCGACGAGATCACCGGCATCTTCATCTCGATGATGTTCGCCGGCCACCACACGACTTCCGGCACGGCAGCGTGGTCGCTGATCGAGATGTTGCGGCATCCCGACACCATGACGGACGTCGTCGACGAACTCGACAATCTGTACTCCGACGGCGCCGACATCAGTTTTCATGCCCTGCGCCAGATTCCGGTTCTCGAGGCTGTGGTCAAGGAAACCCTTCGACTGCATCCGCCGTTGATCATCCTGTTGCGGGTGGCACGTGGAGATTTCGAAGTGGGCGGCTTCGAGATCCGAGAGGGCCATCTTGTCGCCGCGACGCCCGCGATCTCCAATCGAATCGCCGAGGACTTCCCCCGACCGGACACCTTCGATCCCGGGAGGTACATCGACCCGAATCAAGAGGACATCGTCAACCGCTGGACGTGGATTCCGTTCGGAGCCGGCCGGCATCGCTGCGTCGGCGCTGCATTCGCCCAGATGCAGCTCAAAGCGATCTTCTCGATCCTGCTGCGGGACTTCGAGTTCGAGATGGCGCAGCCGTCGGAGTCCTACCGAAACGACCACAGCAAGATGGTCGTCCAATTGCAGCAGCCGTGCGCGGTGAGGTACCGGCGCAGAACACGTCCCGGGCGTGAGGGGTGATCATGCACGTCGAAGTCGACCTCGACCTGTGCCAAGGCCATGCGGCGTGCGAGCTCGAGGCACCGGAGATCTTTGTCGTCCCGAAGCGGGGGAAGGTCAGTCTTCTGGACTCGGACCCACCCGAGTCGCTCCGTGGTGAAGCTGAGATGGCGGTCAGGTACTGCCCGACCGGCGCCCTGAGAATTGTCGACTGATTACAGCGGATTGTCGATTGATTGCAGCGAATTCAAGTACTCGAGGGAGGAAGTTCAGATGACGGGTTTCGACCGCGCAGAGCTCGACGAGATGGTCCAACGCTGGATCGAGGCGAACAAGAAGGCCGAAGCCGCCGGTGACTGGAAAGCGTTGGCGGACATGTACACCGAGGACGCCACGTACGGGTGGAACTACGGTCCCAAGCAGGATTTCATGGCGGTGGGGCGCGAGGAGATTCGCGAAGTCGCGCTCGGCCTCGAGATGAAGGGCCTCGAAGGCTGGGAGTACCCGTATCAAGACTTTGTGATCGACGAACGTAGTGGAAACGTGATCGGCTTGTGGAAGCAGATTTCCGATGCCAAGCGTGAGGACGGGAGCAACTACTCCGTCTACGGTATCGGCGGTAGTTGGTTCCGCTACGGCGGGGACTTCCAATGGTCCTGGCAGCGTGACTTCTTCGACTTCGGGAACGTGTCGGCACTGTTCATGGAGATGATCGGCAACAACGCTCTCTCGAAGGGGATGCAGGGCCGGATCCAGCGATCGATCTCGGGCGACCCGCTACCGGGCTGGTATCCGGTGGGCACCGCGCCGGTCCCGCTGTGGTGAGTCCGATGACGGTACGCGATTCCTTCGAGACACTCTCGCAGCGCGACCTTGCCGTGTTGGTGCCCGAGTTGCTCCTGTGTGGGCAGCTGATCGATCGCTCGGGCATGGCGCATCTGATCGTCGAATTCGGACGCGAGGGTATGGCGCAGGTGGCCGTCGAGGAGTGGGAATCGGCCAGCCCCTGGTACACCCGCCGCATGCAGAAGGCTCTCGGATACGAGGGCGACGACGTCGTGACGATCTTCAAAGGGTTACAACTCGACATCGGCGCTCCGCCACAGTTCATGGACTTTCGATACCGGGTCGACGATCCGCTGCACGGTGAATTCTGGCTCGATCATTGCGGAGCACTCATGGACGTCGAGCCGTTGGGCGATGAGTTCGTGACCTCGATGTGTCACGACATCGAGGATCCGACTTTCGATGCGACGGCCATCGCGACCAACCCGCACGCCCAGATCCGGCCGATTCACCGACCACCGCGCAGGCCCGCGGACCGACATCCGCACTGCGCCTGGACCGTTTCCATCGACCCGTCGCACACGCCTCCCGTGATGACCGCGCACACCGAGCAGATCGGACGCACCGCCGCGGTGACGGTCGAGCTGAGCCCGATCGATCACGGTGGGGACGGTAAGGCGGACTACTCGGGTCCGTTGTTGTCCGACCTGAGATTTTCCGACTTCTCGCGATCGGCCTTGGTTCGTATCGCAGAGGAGATCTGCGTGCAGCATCATCTGTTGGCGTTGGGCTTTCTGGCAGCGGTTCGCCGCCGTGCCGACGAAGACAAGGCGCGCGAGATCACGCGAAAGCAATTGACCGGAATCGCGGGAGTTGCGGCACAGCGTATTCGAGATGCGCTCGGGCTTCCTTCGACTCTGGAATCGTTGGCATTGGTCCTGTCCGTGCATCCCTTGCTGAATCCGAAGCAGTATGTGGAGAGTGAGATCCGACCGGACGGCGGTGCTCTGGAGCTGTGGATCTCGCGAGACGCTCTTGTCGACCGTGACGGCGGTTGGCCGACCTTGCTCGGCAGCGAGCACCTCGATCCCCTCCAGGCTTTGGTCCGCGGCGTGAATCCGCACTTCACCGTGAGAGTGGTGGCCGAAGATGCCGCGGGGCTCCTTCTGGCCGTCGACATCACCGAAGCTCCCGCTCCGGAATGCGTCGAAGTCGCCATTACGAAGGTCAGTACCGGCGCGGCATTCGTATTCGAAGATCGCGGAATCCCTTTGCCTCTCTTCGTCGTCTGACCGGCCGAACCCGAAGGACTCAACCTATGGCGTACACGTTTGCAGACCTGTTCGAGCATTCCGTCGATGTGATGCCCGATCGCCTCGCGCTGATCGTTTCCGGCGAGGAGGTGACATACCGTGAGCTCGACGAGCGGGCCAACCGATTGGCGCATTACTTCCAGTCCGTCGGGTTGGGTGTCGGTTCGCACATCGGTATTCAACTGCACAACTCGATCGAGGCGATGGTTGCTGTCCTCGCGGCCTTCAAGATCCGCGGCGTTCCCGTCACGGTGAACTACCGCTACACGAGCGACGAATTGGTTTACCTGTACGAGAATGCGGATCTCACGGCGTTGGTTTTCCATCGTGGTTTCGCTGAGCGGGTCGCCGAGGCGTTGGTGTCCGCGCCGCGGGTCAAGTACGTGATCGAGGCGGCGGACGAACTCGCTCTCGGGAACGAACCGTCGATTCCGGGGGCAGTGGCGTACGAGGATGCGCTCGGCAACCAATCCCCGCTGCGCGTAGGTGAACATGCTTTTCCCGAGCGTTCCGGCGATGACGTCTACGTTCTCTACACCGGCGGAACAACCGGACGACCGAAAGGCGTCGTCTGGCGGCAGGAAGACATCTGGCGCGTGTTGGCCGGCGGTTACGACTTCTATTCGGGTGAGCCGATCGCCGACGAGTACCAGCAGTCGCGCGGTGGCGCCGCGGCAGCCGAACCGATGCGGTGGTGCATGCTTCCACCGCTGATCCACACCTCGGCACTGATGCCGACGTTCAACGCTCTGTTCTCCGGAAACACCGTCATCTTCGAACCGAAGTTCGATGCGGCACAGGTCTGGAAAGTCGTCGCCGAATATCGCCCGCAGGTCATGGTCATCACCGGCGACGCCATGGGCCGTCCACTGGTCGAAGCCCATCACGAATTGCAACCGGATGCGTCGAGCCTGGCCGTGCTCGCCTCCGGCGCTGCGCTCTTCTCCGGATCGGTCAAAGACGCGTTCTTCGACGTCTTTCCGAATCTGATGATCTCCGATTCGGTTGGATCGTCCGAAACAGGCTTCGGCGGAATCGGATTCGCAACCAAAGGGCTCGAGCAGCGTGGCGGACCCAAAGTGGGCGCCAACAGATTCACGGTCGTCGTCGACGACGACAACCGTGTGTTGGAGCCGGGTTCGGGGGCCGAAGGATGGTTGGCGAAACTCGGCAACGTCCCACTGGGCTACTACAACGATCCGGTGAAGTCGGCGGAGATATTCCGAGAGGTGAACGGCGCGCGGGCAGTGGTGACCGGAGACCGAGCGCGGATCGAGGACGACGGCTCGGTCACTCTCCTCGGCCGGGGAAACATGGTGGTCAACACCGGCGGTGAGAAAGTCTTCGTGGAAGAGGTCGAAGCCGTGGTGAAGGCCCATCCCGACATCTACGACGCAACAGTGATCGGCATTGCCGACGAGCGGTGGGGCAATCGGGTGGCGGCGGTGCTCCGCGTCCGCGATGGTGTGGAACCGGATTTCGATTCCATCGAAAAACACACCCGCACTCAGCTTGCCGGCTACAAGATTCCGCGTTCCTTCTGGATCGCCGACGAGGTCGTTCGAGCGCCGAGCGGCAAGCCGGACTACCGCTGGGCCAAGGAGTTCTCACAGAACAGCGACCCGGTCCACCGGATCGAATAGCGCTCACACGCAACACCCGGCACCCGGCACCCATCCGTAAAGGAGCATCTGCAATGCCTGAGATCGACCTTCCCGACGGGTTCGACGTGACCGACCCGCATCTGTACGGCGAGCGCGTCCCGCTTGCCGAGTTCGCCGAACTACGACGATGCGCTCCGGTCTGGTGGAACGCCCAGGAACCGGGTACCGGCGGATTTCACGACGGTGGTTGTTGGGTTGTCTCCCGCCACGCAGACGTCCGCGACGTCTCGTTGCGCAGCGAGGAGTTCTCGAGCAACGTCAACGGCTGCATTCCGCGGCATGAAGACAACATCTCGGCGGAGGAGTTGGAGGCGACAAAACACGTCCTCATCAACAAGGACGCCCCTGAGCACACACAGCTGCGCAAGTTGGTGGCGCGCTTGTTCACTCCGCGGTCGGTGGAAGCGATGCGGGCCGGGCTGGAAGCGCGGGCAGAAGACATAGCGTCGGCTGCCGTGGCGGAAGGTAGCGGTGATTTTGTCAGCCAGGTCGCCAGCGAGTTACCGATGCAGGCGATCTCGGATCTGATCGGTGTACCGCAGGACGGGCGCCGTCAGCTGTACGAATGGTCGAATCAGATGACGGGATACGACGACGAGTCGCTCGCCGGCGAGTCTCGGATGGCGTCGGCGCAGATCCTGGGCTACGCCTATCAACTGGCCGAGGCGAGGCGGGAGGAACCGCTCGACGACATCATCTCGCGCTTGGTGCATGCCGACATCGACGGACAGAAACTCACCCCGGAACAGTTCGGTTTCTTCGTCATCATGTTGGCTGTCGCAGGCAACGAAACGACGCGCAACGCAACGACACTCGGCATGATGGCATTTCTCGAGCATCCGGATCAGTGGGAACTGTACAAGCGTGAGCGTCCGCGCACCGCCGCGGACGAGATCATCCGCTGGGCTTCGCCACTGACGTCGATGCAACGAACAGCAGTGGTGGACACACAGATTACCGGCACGGCGATTGCGAAGGGGCAGCGTGTCGTACTGCTCTACGGCTCGGCGAACTTCGACGAAACCGTCTTCGAGAACCCCGACGTCTTCGACATCACCCGAGACCCGAACCCGCACCTCGCGTTCGGAGGAACCGGACCGCACTACTGCGTCGGCGCCAACCTGGCCAGAATGGAGGTCGATCTGATCTTCGGCAAGATCGCCGATCACATGCCCGACATCAGCAAGCTCGGCGATCCGAGCAGGCTCTCGTCCGGTTGGCTCAACGGGATCAAGGAATTCAAGGTCGACTACGGCAACTCCACGTCATGTCCTTCGGGGCATTGACGTGTACAGCGGAAGAGTTGCACTTGCGGGCCCGATGCGCGAACTCGGCCAGTTCTACCGGATGGGCGCCGATGTCGCAGTGGGCTTGTTCCGCACCCGCTTTCAGGTGCAGGAGTTTCTCGAGCAGAGTTGGATGATCGCCCGGGTGTCGATCGTGCCGACAGTGTTGGTAGCCGTGCCGTTCACGGTCCTGGTGAGTTTCACCCTCAACATCCTTCTCCGCGAGATCGGTGCCGCCGACCTCAGCGGCGCCGGGGCCGCGCTCGGTGCCGTGACTCAGGTCGGTCCGGTGGTGACGGTGCTGATCGTGGCAGGTGCGGGCGCGACAGCCATCGCCGCCGATCTGGGATCGAGAACGATTCGTGAAGAGATCGACGCCATGGARGTGCTCGGGATCGATCCGATCAATCGGTTGGTGATTCCGCGGGTGGTCGCGTCGACCGTGGTGGCTTTGCTGCTCAACGGACTCGTCTGCGTCATCGGCATCGCCGGCGGTTACGCCTTCTCGGTGTTTCTCCAGGGCGTGAACCCTGGCGCCTTCGTCGAGGGAATCACGTTGCTGACCGGCCTGCCCGAGGTGGCGTTGTCGATGGTCAAAGCTGCACTGTTCGGGATGCTGGCGGGATTGGTGGCCTGCTATCGCGGACTGTCGGTACGGGGTGGGCCGAAAGGCGTGGGGGAGGCCGTCAACGAAACGGTGGTGTACGCGTTCATGGCGTTGTTCGTCGTCAACACCATCGTCACCGCGGTCGGCATCCGATTGACGGCGGGGTGATCGAGGTGACGCTGTCGGATTCGCTGGCACAAATCGGCAAGTTCGGACGCACGCGGGCGCGGGTGGCTCGAACGTCACGCTCGATCGACGACGTCGGGCGACAAGCTGTCTTCTTCGCGCGCGCCATCGCTCACATCCCGTGGGCAATTCGCAAACACCCGAAAGAAGTGTTGAGGCTGGTAGCCGAGATCAGCATGGGCACCGGAGCTTTGGCTGTGATCGGCGGCACGGTTGCGGTCGTAGGATTTCTGACTCTAGCCTCGGGCGGCACCATTGCGATCCAAGGTTTCAGCTCGCTGGGAAATATCGGAGTCGAAGCGCTCACCGGATTCTTCTCCGCCTTCATCAACGTTCGTATCGCTGCGCCGGTCATCGCGGGAATCGGCCTGTCGGCCACGATCGGAGCAGGTTCGACCGCGCAGATCGGTGCCATGCGCATCAGCGAGGAAATCGACGCCCTCGAATCGATGGCGATCAGTTCGGTCCCGTACGTCGTCAGCACCCGCGTCACCGCAGGGATGATCGCGATCTTGCCGCTGTACTCACTGGCGCTCGTAGGATCATTTCTGGCCGGACGATTCACCACGGTCGTGCTGTTCGGTCAATCCTCCGGTCTTTACGACCACTACTTCACGACGTTCCTCGATCCGGTCGACGTCGCATGGTCCTTCGTTCAAGTGCTCGTGATGGCACTACTGGTGATGCTGATCCACACGTACTACGGATACAACGCGTCCGGGGGACCGTCGGGCGTGGGAACTGCAGTGGGCCGCGGGGTTCGGCTCTCGCTGATCTGCGTCGTGGCGGTGACCCTGCTCGTCTCACTCGCGCTCTATGGCGGTTCCGGCAACTTCAATCTGTCCGGTTAGGGGGACTGCGTGCACAGATACGGCTACAAGTTGGCTGCTCTGGGCTTGGCTGCGGCGATCGTCGGGGTCATCGCTTTGTCGGTCGCGTCTTTCAACCAGGTGTTTGTCGCTCGCGTCCCGATCACGGTGATCGCGGAGCGCGCGGGGCTCGTGATGGATCCGGGCGCGCGGGTGAAGATGGCCGGGGTGACCGTGGGCTCGGTGGAGTCCATCACGCCGACTGACGACGCTACCGCACAACTGTCGTTGTCGATCGATCCCGAAGCGCTCGAATCTATTCCGTCAAACGTGGATGTGGCGATCACGTCGAACACGGCCTTCGGCGCGAAGTTCGTCAGCCTGTCCTCGCCGGAGCAGCCGARCAGCGCGCGACTTGCCGCCGGGGCGACGATCGACGCATCCCGGGTGACTGTCGAACTGAAGACGGTGTTCGAGAAACTCACCACCGTGCTCCGGACGGTGGACCCGGGCAAGCTCGATTCGACATTGGGTGCCMTCTCGACTGCTCTGCAAGGACGCGGCGAACGGCTCGGGGTCGCACTCGAACAAGCAGATTCCTCGTTGCTCGAATTCAACACTGCACGTGAGGCTCTCGATCATGTGTTGACTGATTTACCAGCCGTCACACAGACCTACCGCGACGCTGTTCTCGACTTGATGGACACCCTCGACTCGCTCACGACGACGGGAACCACTGTTCTCGACGAGCAGCAGAATCTTGATCTCCTCTTGCTCAACGTGATCGGGGTCGCCCGCACCGGAGAAGATGTACTGGGAGCCAACGCCGACGGTATCGACACCGTTCTGTCGTTACTGCGGCCGACCACCGCACTGCTCGATGAATACTCCCCGGTGATTCCCTGCATGTTCCACGGACTGCAGGAGAGCAAGAAGATCGGCGACGGCGCCTACAACGGACAACCAGGAATCAAGATGTCGATCGGTCTGATCGCCGGAACCGAACCGTACCGATATCCCGACGACCTTCCGAAGGTCGCGGCAACAGGTGGCCCGCAGTGTATGGGTCTTCCACTGCGCGACCCGAACGTCAATGCTCCGTACCTGGTGACCGATACCGGGGTGAATCCGTTTGCGCCCGAGCGTCAGCCGAATGGTGGGCAACCGATGAACACGGTCCCGGATCTGATGAGCTACCTGTTCGGGACGGAGATCCGATGAAAGTTCGTGGGTACACCGTCAAGTTCGGAATTTTTGTTCTGGTGATGATCCTCGTCAACGCCGGGCTGATCCTCGTGTTCGGCCAGATGCGAGGTGGCGACGCGAGGTCGTACTCGGCGGAGTTCGTCAACGCCTCCGGGCTCAGAGCCGGCGACAAGGTGCGCATCGCGGGTGTGCCGGTCGGTTCTGTCGGCTCCGTCGAATTCGGTGGGAATCACCGTGCCCACGTGAGTTTCAGTGTGGATACGGGTGACACCGTGACTGTATCGACCAGAGCCGCTGTTCGATATCAGGATCTGGTGGGTAATCGATACCTCGAACTGCTCGACGATCCGGGGATCGCGGAACCGCAGCCACAGGGCGAGAGCATTCCCGTCGATCGCACCGCGCCGGCACTCGACCTCGATGCGCTACTCGGTGGTTTCAAGCCGCTGTTTCAAGCCCTGGACCCGGAGCAGGTCAACGCGTTGTCGATGTCCTTGCTCGAGGTGTTTCAAGGCCAGTCCGGAACTGTGGCATCGGTGCTGGCGCACTCCGGATCGATCACGAACACTCTCGCAGACCGCGACCAACTGATCGGTCGAGTGATCGGCAACCTCGACGGTGTGCTCAGTGAATTGCGCAGCCGCGGTGGTCAGTTCAGTGACACTCTCGATCACCTACAACAGCTGGTCAGCGGGCTCGAGGCGGACAGGGAGATGATCGGGACTGCCGTCGAGAGTGTGAACACCGCATCAGGCACCTTCGCCGATCTCCTCGCCGGAGTTCGCCCGGACATCGAGGGAAACCTGTCGAAGCTGGACGCAAGCCTGAATCCGCTGATCGAGCAACAAAGTGAGCTCGATCGGATTCTCGCGTCCATGCCCTCGAACTACAAGCAGCTGATCCGAGTCGGCTCGTACGGGTCGTTCTTCAACTTCTATCTGTGCGGAATCGCATTGAAGGTCGACGGTGCCGACGGTACGCCGCTCACTGTCGACCTGGTGGATCAGACGACCGGAAGGTGCGCACCACGATGAGAGAGATGGCACAGAGCCAGGCCGTACGCGTGGGGGTCGTGGGATTGGTCGTCACGGCCGCCGTCGTATTGGCATCGCTCCAGTATCAGAATCTGCAGTTCCTGAAATCGGGTGTCGGGTACAGCGCGGTGTTCGCCGACGCCAGCGGTCTCGAGCCGGGAGACGAAGTCAACGCCGCCGGAGTGAAGATCGGAACGGTGGATCGGATCGAGGTCGAGCACGGACTCGCGCGCGTGGATTTCACACTGGAAGGCTCGATCGGTTTGGGAGAAAGCACGTCGGCAGCCGTCACCACGATGTCGTTGCTCGGCAAGCGAGCGGTATCGCTCGATCTGGACGGTCCGGGAAGGATCGCGGTCGGCGGCGAGATCCCGGTCGAGCGAACAAGATCGGCGTACTCGCTGCCCGACGTGCTCGGTGACCTCACCACGACGGTCGAGGACATCGATCTCGACCGGCTCTCCGAATCACTCGACGCAGTGGGGCAGGTGATGTCCGACAGTGCGCCGAACCTGAGGCCGGCGTTGGACGGTGTCGCACGGATCTCCGACAGCGTCAATAGACGCGACGACATGTTGCGCACCTTGCTGTCCGATGCAAACGACGTCGCCGGGACGCTGGCCGAGCGTGGACCACAGGTCAACGCGCTACTCGTCGACGGCAACGCCTTGTTGGGAGAACTGGATCGGCGACAGGCGGCGCTGGGGGAAGTGATCACGAACATCTCGGCGTTGTCGACCCAGCTGAGCGGACTCGTCCACGACAACGAGGCGCAATTGCAGCCGGTCCTCGGCAAACTCGACACGGTTGTCGGCATTCTGCAGAACAACAAGGACAACCTTTCTCAGGGAATCGACGGTCTCGGTACGTACGTGGGCACGCTCGGCGACACCGTGGCCAGCGGTCCCTTCTATTACGCCTACGTCCAGAACCTGGTACCGGCGCAATACACCCAACCGTTGATCAACGCGATGTTCGGGCTACCACCTGCGCCGCTACCGATTCCGGAGGTTCGATGATGGGTGCCTTACGAGTTCGCAAACCGGTGAACTGGCGTCGAATCGGCGTAGTCGGTGGAAGCGTCGTCGGCGCGGCGATCGTCGTCGTGTCGGGATACCTTGCGGTGCAACATCTGCGCTACTACAACGTGACGGCCTACTTCACCTCGACGACCGGCCTGTATGTCGGTGACGACGTTCGTGTCGTGGGGGTCGACGTCGGCCGCGTCACCGAGATCGCCCCACAGGGAGATCGAATGCGCGTCGAACTGAAATTGGCGCGCGAGGTTCCCGTCGCCGAGGACGCGAAAGCGGTGATCGTTGCCCAGTCGCTGGTCTCGGCCCGCTTCGTGCAGTTGACGCCGGCGGTGACGGACGGCGCCGACGCACTGAATGACGGTGCGGAGATCGGGCTCGACCGAACAGCCGTCCCGGTCGAGTGGGACCAGATCAAGGAACAGCTGGGCCGGGCTGCCGATGCTTTGGGTCCCGACGGGGACGATCGCGGTCCCGCCGCCAACTTCCTCGACGGTGCCGGATCCGCACTGGCCGGCAACGGGGAAGCGCTGGGGCGTTCGGTGACCGAACTCTCGGAGGCTATGAGCACACTCGACGAAGGCGGAGCCGATCTGTTCGGCACCATCCGCGGCCTGCAGACCTTCACGACCGCACTCGCCGCAAGCGACGAACAGATCGTTCAGTTCCAAGGACGACTGGCAAATGTCTCGAGTGTGCTCGCCGAGAGCCGGACGCAATTGGCTCCGGCTCTCGCCGATCTGGACGCCGCCGTCGTCGACGTACAGCGGTTTGTCGAACAGAACCGAACCGGCTTGACGGAGCAGATCGCGAAGTTGGCCGACGTGTCCCAGGTATTGGTCGACAAGCGCGCAGGTCTCGAGAAGGTACTGCATCTGGCTCCGACAGCGTTGTCGAACTACTACAACGTCTACCGGCCGGCCCAAGGAGCGATGGTGGGTGTGCCCGCATTCCAGAACGTCGGCAACCCGATCGACTTGATCTGCGGCGGAATCGCCGGCCTGGCCAACGACACCTCGAAGAAGGGCGCGGATTTGTGCATCGAATACCTCGGCCCGTTGCTCAACACGATCAAAGCGAACTACCCGGACCTGAGCATCAATCCGACCCGGGCGCTCGGGGCTCTTCCGGACCAACTGGTGTACAGCGAGCCTGATCTGGAACCGACTGGCGCCTTGAGCTTTCCGACGGTGCCGGTGGCGTCTGATCTGACCGGCTTGCTCATGCCGTCGACAGGATCACGATGACTGGCCGCCGGTGGGGAACAGTGTGTGTGGCGGCGAGCGCCGTGCTCGTTCTGACGGGTTGTCAATGGAGCGGGCTGAATTCGGTGTCGCTGCCGGGCGCGGCCGGCCGCGGTGAGGGAAGTTTCTCGGTCGTGATCGAGATGCCGGACGTCACGTCGATCAGTCCCAATTCTCCGGTCATGGTCAACGACGTGACAGTCGGAAGTATCAGTGCGATCGAGACCGACAACTGGCACGCACGGGTGACGGTTGCGCTCGACGGTTCGGTGTCGCTGCCCGCCAACGCGACTGCCAAGATCGGCCAAACCAGTCTGCTCGGATCCAAACACGTCGCGCTCGCGCCGCCCACCGAGGTGGCGCCGGAAGGGCGGTTGTCGGAGGGATCCGTGATTCCCCTTGCATCGGCCAGTGTCTATCCCACCACCGAGGAAGCGTTGACGGCACTGTCCTTGGTGCTCAACGGCGGTGGGCTGGCCCAGATTCACAGCATCACCACGGAACTGAACACTGCTCTCGGCGGGCGGACCGATGCGGCGCGCGACCTGCTGAGCCAGATGGACACCGTGACCGAGACACTCGACCGTCAACGCGAGGCGATAGTCACGACCATGGAGAATCTAGACGTGTTCGCCGGCGAGATCACGGCTCAGCGAGACGTTCTCGGTGAGGCGTTGGAGACCCTTGATCCGGCCTTGGCGGAACTGAGCGCCCAACGCGTCGACCTGACCACCGCCCTCGATGCGGTCGGCAGGTTCGGGGACGTCGGGACCGATCTGGTCGRCCGGACCCGCGACGATTTGAAAGCCAATTTGAGCGCCTTGGAATCGACGCTGCAGAAGGTGGTCGAAACAGGACCGGACCTGATCAACAATTTGGGCAATCTGAGTACCTTCCCCTTCCCCCAGACGACCATCGACGACGGAATGCGCGGTGATTACACCAATTTGTGGGCGCTGATCGACCTCACGAGTAATYGCCTTCAGTCAGGTCTGGGCTTCGGTACTCCGTTCGGGGCGCCGCAAACTCCGGTGGAGAACGGAATACTGGTCGATCCTTTGACCGCGCCTCTGGGTACCGGGCGGGCCGCCCCAAGTGACACCGGGCGGGCCGCCCCAAGTGGTACAGGGCGGACCGACCAGGACGGTGGACGATGATTCTCACGAAGTTGGTGCGAAGGCAATTGACGATCTTCGCGATCCTGGCGGTGATAGGCATGAGCGCAGCGGCTATCTCGTACCTGAGAGTTCCGACCATGCTCGGCATCGGGCGCTATTCGGTGACAGTCGAACTGCCCGACGCCGGCGGCCTGTATCGGAACGCGAACGTGACCTATCGCGGCGACACCATCGGTCAGGTCAGGTCGGTGCGTCTCTCTCCGGGAGTGGTACGCGCCGAATTATCCTTGGAGAGTGCGGTTCCCGTTCCCTCCAGCGGGCTCACAGTAGCGGTGCGAAGCGTGTCGGCAATCGGTGAGCAATACGTCGACATGCAACCGAGCACCGCGGACGGACCCTTTCTGGCCGACGGAGACGTGATCGGCCCCGACGCTGTCACGATCCCGACCGAGATCGGACCGGTCCTCGATCAGGCGCAGGCGATGCTCGCATCCGTACCGCAGGACAAGTTGCGATCGGTGATCGACGAGTCCGCGGCAGCTTTCGGAGGCAGGGGAGAGGATCTGGCTCGTCTGCTGGATTCGACCACCTCGTTCGTCGATCAGATGGCCGCTGCCACAACGCCGGCTACGACGCTCGTACAGCAGTTGGATCCGCTCCTGCAGACACAGGTGGTGACGGGCGATCAGATTCGCCAGTGGGCGTCCAGTGTCGCTCAGCTCAGTGGACAGTTGGAGGTCGCCGACGGGTCCGTGCGCAATATCCTCGAGACCGGACCGGGCTTCGCGACTGAAGCCGACCTGCTGTTTCAAGGCCTCAAACCCACTTTGCCTGTGCTGCTTGCCAATTTCACCAGCACCGCTCAGGTGGCTTTGACGTACAACGCCGGGTTGGAACAGGTGCTCGTCATCTTGCCGCCACTGGTCGCGGCACAGGAAACCGTCGTACAACGCGGGCAGGTGGACGGCGCCGCGAACGTCAACTTCCACCTCCAAGCGCAGGACCCTGCGGCGTGCTCGACCGGTTACCTTCCTGCGGATCAGCGACGGGACCCGACCCAGACGAGTGTGCCGGACACCCCGGCTGATCTGTACTGCAAAGTGCCACAGAACTCGGTCTTCGCCGTTCGTGGATCTCGGAACATTCCCTGCATGGAGGTACCGGGCAAACGAGCACCGAGCCCGGAGATCTGCCGGAGCCCCGAAGCGTACGTGCCGTCGGGGACCAATGCGCCCGGCGAGTTGTACACCGGGCCTGACGGAGTCGACTATCAACACACGGAGTTGGCTCCGGCTGACTCCGGTCCGGGGGAGGGGGAGCCGTGGCAACAGTTGCTGACGCCGACGAATCGCTGAGAGGTGAGGTGCTGGATCCGGTCCGAGGGAAGCGCGGTGTACTCACTGCCCTGGTCTGGATTGCACTCGCGGCTCTGAGCGTCGTTGTCGTCTTCGGTTGTCTGGCAGTTCGATCGGACCGCGTGCGAGAGTCCCAGCGTCAAGGGTTCGTCGACGGTGCTGTCGCAGGAACCCTTGCTCTGATCGACGTTCACTCTGCCACGCTCGACGAGGATCTCGCGGAGCTGAAGTCGCTGACTACGGGAACTTTTGCAGACGAACTGAAGTCCGGTGAATCTGCGTTCGTCGCATCGATCCGTGATTTCGCCGTCGATTCCGACGGTCATGTCGACACCGCCGCCCTGGCATCGGAATCCGGAACCTCGGGGGTGGTACTGATCGCGGCATCGGCTCAGGTCGGCAATTCGGCGGGAGAGTCTTCGGCGCGAACCTACCGTCTTCGCGTCGGTGTCGAAGAGGTCGACGGTCGGGTACTGATGTCGAGTGTGGAGTTCGTCCCGTGAAGCGCGTGGTCTTGGCGTTTGCAGCGCTGATCTTGGTGGGAGCCGGCGGGACTCTGCTCTGGAGTCACCACCGTTCGGCAGCCGCTGAAACCGCACGTGTCGAGGTGATCGGTGTGGCGCCGATGCTCGTCGAGAATCTCTTGACCTACAACAGCGACACGGTGGACGAGGATCTTGCACATGCTGCCGAGGGCGCAAGTGGAACATTTCAGGACCGCTTCGCCGAATTCGGATCGAAAACCGTTGCACCCCAGTCGAAGGAGCAAGGAATCAGCACGAAGGCGCGAGTAGTCGACGTCGGAGTGCTCTCCGCTGCTGCAGACCGAGCAGAATTGCTCCTGTTCGTCGATCAGATCACGACGAGTATCGCGCGGCCGGCACCAGCGTCGACGTCGAGCCGAGTCGAGGTGACACTCGATCGAGTCGACGGCACATGGTTGGTGAGTGCCATGACCCCCGTCTAGTGAAGGTTGTCGTGGCCCGCCATGATCAGCCTGGCAGTGACTTCGAGCCGGTCTGCGATCTGCGAATAGGACTCGTAACCCATGCCGGCTCGGACAAGCGCTCCGGACCAGGAGATTTCGAGTGCTTCGAGTACGTCGGGATCGTATGACGGCCCCAGCGCCTCGATGAGCCGCTCGCGGATGTTCTTGCCGATACGTCCCCGAAGGTGTTCGACGTCGGGATCGTTGCCCATCATCGCCGTGGTCACGGCCGCGGCCAGCTCCGGTTCGTCGGAAACGAGGAGTGCGACGCTTCGAAGGACCGAGCAGACCTGCGCTTCTCGTTCCGCCTCGGGGGAGGGTTCGTGAGGTACCGCGTCGAGTCGGCGCCAGAACAGTTCTGCCACAAGGTGACTCTTGGACGAAAAATAGGTGTATGCCGTGGCTGCGGCGACACCGGCTTCCGCTGCCACCATTCGCACAGTCAGATCGGCAAACCCTTTGTCGCGCAGGACCGTGATCGCTGCCGCGGTCAATCGATCGACGGTTTCGGCTTGCTGCTGTGTGAGCCGTCGACGAGTGGACTCGAACTTGGTCTTACCAGACATGTGTCCAGACACTACGGGATCAGACCCGTGCGGGCAAAGTGTGCGCTATCACCGCTCGTTCTCGCTCCCCGCTCGGTGTCATGTCTCGCTCCCGCTCGGCGTCATGTCTCGCTCCCGCTCGGTGTCATGTCTCGCTCCCGCTCGGCGTCATGTCTCGCTCCCGCTCGGTGGGACAGAATTTCGATCCCCCGCGATCGCTAAGTCCATGTGTTAGAACGATTTCTAGAACACGTTCGGAAATGTGCCCAGGATCGGAGAGGCTGATTATGACGAAGTGGGACGAGACATGCGACGTACTCGCTGTGGGATCGGGCGGCGGACTCGCCGGCGCGTACACGGCAGCACGCGAAGACCTCGACGTCATTGTGATCGAAGCGACCGACAAGTACGGCGGAACAACGGCGTACTCGGGCGGCGGCGGAATGTGGTTCCCGTGCAACGCCGTTCTTCGCCGGGGCGGGGACGACGACACCATCGAAGATGCGCTGGAGTACTACCGTTCGGTGGTGGGTGATCGGACACCTGCCGACGTCCAGGAGGCATACGTTCGAGGCGGCGCCGGGTTGATCGACTATCTCGAAGAGGACTCGAATTTCGAGTTCCAGATACTGCCGTGGCCCGACTACTTCGGGGAAAAACCCAAGGCTCGCGCGAGCGGTCGACACATCGTTCCCAAACCGATGAACGCTAAGAAGCTTGGTGTGCTTCGTGATTCACTTCGATCGCCGCTCGCGACGGAGCGGTTGGGAGAAGAGTTGCCGGCGTACCTCGTCGGCGGGCAGTCGTTGATCGGTCGATTCTTGCTGGCACTTTCGACATTCGCCAACGCCGCCATGCACCTGAACACCACTCTCGAAGAATTGGTCGTCGAGGACGGATCGGTCGTCGGCGCGGTCGTCGAACAAGGTGGTCGACGTCGAACCATCCGAGCCCGCAGAGGAGTGATTCTGGCCGCGGGCGGATTCGAACAGAACGAGACCCTGCGAGCCGAATTCGGTGTTCCCGGCTCTGCGCTCGACACGATGGGTTGTCCCGGCAATCTCGGCAAGGCGCATCAGGCGGCTATCGCCGTGGGCGCCGATACCGACCTCATGGGGGAGGCCTGGTGGTCGCCGGGGCTCACCCATCCGGATGGCCGCTCCGCATTTGCGCTGTGGTTCACCGGCGGAATCTTCGTGGACGACAACGGTCGTCGATTCGTCAACGAGTCTGCGCCGTACGACCGCTTGGGTCGCTCCGTCATCGAACACATGCGGACACGAAAAGTAACCACACCGTATTGGATGATCTACGACAACAGGGAAGGTGCAGTGCCGCCGGTGAAGGCGCCCAACGTGCCCATGGCACAGACGGAGCACTATGTGGATGCGGGGTTGTGGAAGAGTGCCCAGACGCTCGAAGACCTCGCCGCCCAGATCGATGTTCCCGCAGCGGAACTGGTGCAGACCGTGAAGCGATTCAACGAGTCTGCGGCGACCGGCGTCGACACGGACTTCGGCCGAGGAGACACTGCGTACGACCGTGCCTTTTCGGAGGGGGCTTCACCGCTCGTACCGATCGACCAAGGACCGTTTCACGCTGCCGCTTTCGGTATCTCCGACCTCGGGACCAAAGGTGGTCTACGTACCGACGCAACCGGGCGGGTGCTCAAAGCCGACGGTACGGCGATTGCCGGGTTGTACGCGGCGGGCAACACGATGGCAGCGGCCAGCGGGACTACGTATCCCGGAGGTGGAAACCCGATCGGAGCGAGCATGCTGTTCAGTCACCTGGCTGCACTCGACCTCACGAAGCCGCCGTCGTAAGGATCGGGCCGCTCGTGTCGGGAAAGGGGTCAGGCCTTGCCGAGTCCGGCGGCGATTCCCTTGTCCAGTTGGCTGAGCATTGCAGTCCCCAAGGACGAAAGCTGGGCGACCTGGCGATCATCGAGGCCCTCGAAGAGGAGACCTTGAACCGAGGCGACGTGTGGCGGCGCGGCCGCGACGACCTTTGTCATTCCTTCGTCGGTGAGTACTGCGTTGGAGCCGCGGCTGCCGCGAATGACTTCCCGTTTCACCCAGCCGGCTTTCTCCATCTTCGTGATGACGTGCGAGAGGCGGGACAGGGAAGCGTTCGCGCGCTGGGCCAGTACCGACAACTGGAGC
The DNA here is from genome assembly GCF_056401335.1 of Rhodococcus sp. P4_F3_2. Lineage (NCBI taxonomy): Bacteria > Bacillati > Actinomycetota > Actinomycetes > Mycobacteriales > Nocardiaceae > Rhodococcus > Rhodococcus sp. P4_F3_2. Next base: position 84,856 of record NZ_JBFUJN010000021.1, on the reverse strand, counting down.
TTGTGGTCGGGGGCGTCCGAGAGTGCGGCGAGCACGAAGTATTCGAAGTGGGTGAGTGCCGAATCGCGTTGCAGTTGAGTGTCGAGTGCGGCAGGCAACCGTGTCACGAGAGCGATCAGTGTCAGCCAGGCTTCCTGCTGCTCGGCTGTGAGCCACTTCGTCTGAGACTGCGCGTCGGGCTGCGCGGTCGGTTCACTCATCGGTGACTTCTCCTTCGGGTCGAGCATTCTTCGTGCACGGAGCGTGCTGGTGTACAGCGTCTCAGACGCATGTCCAGAAGAATATTGCGGGGAATAGTTGCGGGACGCAAGTGTTGAGTCCTATATTAGGTTGAACCTTCAACTTAATGACGAATGTCTATCCCGAGGAGCCCATATGTCCACCACAACCATGCCTGCGCTGTATCTCAGCCACGGTGCTCCGCCGCTGGTGGACAGCGCGTTGTGGGTCGACCAATTGGGGGCGTGGGCCGGCGATCTTCCGCGGCCGACGGCAATCCTCGTCGTCTCGGCGCACTGGGAATCAGCACCGCTGACGATCGGTTCGACGACCACGGGCACCCCGCTCATCTACGACTTCGGTGGTTTTCCCGAGAGGTTCTACCGCGCGAAGTACAACTCTCCCGGCGCTCCGGAACTCGCCGCTCAGGTCGCCGCGTTGATGCCGGACAACGAACGAGTGGTTCAGCAGCCGAATCGAGGACTCGATCACGGTGCCTACGTGCCGCTCACGGTGATGTACCCGGACGCAGACATCCCGGTACTGCAAATTTCGCTGCCAACCCTCGATCCCGAGCGTTTGCTCCATCTCGGAGAACGCCTGCGGCCACTCCGTGAGCAAGGTGTACTGATCGTGGGATCCGGATTCACCACGCACGGGCTGCCGTTCCTGCGCGATCCGTCACCGGAGGCGCAGGCCCCGGGATGGTCGGCGGAATTCGACGCGTGGGCAGGGGAGAGGTTCGCTGCCGGAGACGTCGATTCGTTGATCGACTTCCGCGCCCAAGCTCCCGGGATGCCGTACGCGCATCCGACCATCGAGCACTTCGCCCCGTTGTTCGTCACGCTCGGTGCGTCGTCCGATCCGGAGCAGGTGCCCACCCAGGTGATCGACGGATTCTGGATGGGACTTGCGAAGCGCTCGATTCAGGTCGCCTAGAGAATCAGGTTGCCCAGAGAATCATTTCGCCCAGGTGAGTCAGCTTCGATTGCGAAGGAACTCGAGTGCCTGGTCGCCGTGCGTGTTGGCGCGAAGTTCACTCGAGATGACTTTGAGAACGGTGCGGTCGGTGTCGATCACGAAGGTCGAGCGTTTGACCGGAGCCAGCTTGCCCAGGAGTCCGCGCTTGACGCCGAACTGTTCGGCTACCTTGCCGTCGGTGTCGGCGAGCAGGGGGTAGTCGAAGGATTGTGCGGTGGCAAAGGTGGACTGAGCTTCGACCGTATCGGTGCTGATACCTGCCCGCGAAGCGCCCACCGCGGCGAATTCGCTGCCCAGGTCACGGAAGTGGCACGCCTCGGCGGTGCACACCGGCGTCGAGGCTGCCGGGTAGAAGAAGAGGACCAAGGGGCCGTTCGCGAGCAGGCTCGTCAGCGAGCGCGGAGTTCCGTCCTGGTCGGGCAGCGAGAAATCGGGGGCGAGTTGGCCTGGTTTCATTCGGCCGAGGTTACCCGCGCACGACGACCGTGTGGGGGAGCCTGGGATGATGGAGGCATGCACGGCGAGCCCACCTCCATGTCCGCACGGTCGTCCGACACCGCGATCGTCGGTGACGCGTCCGATTCCACCACCACTCGGGAGCAGTTCCGTGCCCTCGCAGCTGAGCACCGGGTCGTTCCGGTCACTCGGAAAGTGTTGGCGGACTCCGAAACTCCGCTCTCGGCGTACGAGAAGTTGGCCGGCARTCGTCCAGGCACCTTCTTGCTCGAGTCGGCCGAGAACGGTCGTTCGTGGTCGCGGTGGTCGTTCATCGGCGTCGGGAGTCCGGCTGCACTGACCGTCGTGGACGGAGAGGCGGCTTGGTACGGCAATGTTCCGGCCGGTGCTCCGGCCGGCGGTGACCCGATCGATGCACTCGGTGCCACCCTCGAACTACTTCGTTCGGAGCGACTTCCCGACCTACCCCCGCTGACCGGCGGAATGGTCGGGTTCCTCGGTTACGACGCGGTGCGGCGCCTCGAGAGATTGGGTGACTCCGCGGTCGACGACCTGCAGATACCCGAGATGGTCATGCTGCTCGCTGCCGACATCGCCGCTGTCGATCACCACGAAGGGGCGATCACCCTCATCGCCAATGCGGTCAACTGGGACGGCACCGACGAGCGTGTCGACACGGCGTACGACGACGCGGTCGCCAGGTTGGACGCGATGACTCGCGCTCTCGCGGCGCCGGCGAAATCGACGGTGTCGACATTCTCGAAAGCGACTCCGAACTACCGTCGTCAACGCACCACCGAGAGCTTCGGTGTCGACGTCAAAAAGTTGATCGGCGACATCGAAGCGGGCGAGGCATTCCAGGTAGTTCTCTCGCAGCGATTCGAGATCGATTGCACTGCAGCACCGATCGACGTGTACCGGATGCTGCGCGCGTCGAACCCCAGCCCGTACATGTATCTGCTCAACGTGCCGAATGGTGACGGAGAGACGGCGTTTTCGATCGTCGGTTCGAGCCCTGAAGCACTGGTCACCGTCGCCGAGGGCGTCGCGACAACACACCCGATCGCTGGAACCAGATGGCGCGGTGCCACAGAGGAGGACGACATCCTGCTCGAGAAGGACCTCCTCGCCGACGAGAAGGAAAACTCCGAGCACCTCATGCTCGTCGATCTGGGGCGAAACGATCTGGGTCGTGTCTGTCGCCCGGGCACGGTGAAGGTGCACGACTACCGGCACATCGAGCGGTACAGCCACGTGATGCATCTCGTATCGACCGTCACCGGTCATCTGGCCGAGGGAAAGCACGCTCTCGACGCGGTCACCGCATGCTTCCCCGCTGGAACCCTGTCAGGGGCACCCAAGGTGCGTGCGATGCAGCTGATCGAAGAACTCGAGCCCACCAGGCGGGGTATCTACGGCGGCATCGTCGGCTACCTCGACTTCGCCGGCGACGCCGACACCGCGATCGCGATCCGAACGGCATTGATCAAGGACGGGATCGGATATGTCCAGGCGGGCGCCGGCGTCGTCGCCGACTCCGATCCGGTCTACGAGGACACCGAGGCCCGCAACAAGGCGATGGCAGTGCTGAGCGCCATCGCGTCGGCGCACACCCTGCGCACCATCGGAGGTGACGATCAGTGAGTGAGAACGAGTCGATTGCAACGGAGCAGCCTACAAGGGCTTCTCGTGGCACCGCTGTGCCGAGGACGCTTTTGCTTGCACTGTCGGCAGCAGCTCTGTGGGGCAGCTCACGAATGACGTGGGTTCATCTGACCTCGAGCGACGGCAAGACGCTGGAGCGGACGACGGACCTCGACGGCAGCACCTGGGCGGCGGCGATGACTCCGCTCGCGCTCGCGCTTCTGGCGGCGATCGCGGCGTCGTTCGCGGTGCGAGGTTGGGCGCTTCGTGTGGTCGGACTGTTGGTGGCACTCGTCGCCGTCGCGGTAGCGGTTCCGGCGGTGCAGTTGTTGGTATCCGGAGCCTCTGCGGACCGAGCGGTGGAGTTGGCCGAGTTGTCCGGTCACCCGGAAGATCTCTCGACGACTGTTTCGGTACTGCCTGCCTTGCTTGCGTTGCTCGGAGCGGTGGCGGCGCTCGGCGCAGCAGTACTTCTGATGCGCAAACCTCCAGTGCGAGGCGGGTTGTCGTCGAAGTACGACAACCCGGCCGCGCGCCGCGAAGCTGCAGCCAAGCTCGGTCAGGGAGACACGCCCGCGTCGGACGAGCCTGTGACACAACGGATGTTGTGGGACGCGCTCGATGCCGGAGAGGACCCGACAGTGGCTGACGGGGACGACGGAGCTGGGGGAGGCAACGGTGCGAAACCGGGGTCGTCGCACTGAGTAAGACTGAACCCTCACCTGCGTGGGTACCCCGGCGGAGTAGCAAAATTTCGTCCCACTAGGCTGAGACCACCCTGATGACGTATCTCACATCGGGCTCTTGCCCAGAAAGGATTCGGGCCACGATGACCGTACTCGACTCGATTCTCGACGGGGTGCGCGCTGATGTCGCCGCCCGCGAAGCCGTACTCGACTTCGCTGCAGTCAAGGCTGCTGCGGCCGCTGCACCGCCTGCACTCGATGCTGCAGCAGCACTTCTGGAATCGAGCATCGGCGTCATCGCCGAGGTCAAGCGAGCGAGCCCCTCAAAGGGTGCGCTGGCCGACATTGCCGATCCCGCAGAGCTTGCCGCGGCTTACCAAGCCGGTGGCGCACGCATCATCAGTGTTCTCACCGAAGAGCGCCGTTTTCACGGCTCGTTGGCCGACCTCGACGCAGTCCGTAAAGCGGTCACCATTCCGGTGCTGCGCAAGGACTTCATCGTGGGGCCGTACCAGATTCACGAAGCTCGCGCTCACGGCGCCGACGTCATCTTGCTGATCGTCGCGGCACTCGAACAGCAGGCGCTCGCCTCGCTGATCGATCGCACCGAATCTCTGGGAATGACTGCCCTCGTCGAGGTGCACACCGAGGAAGAAGCCAACCGCGCGCTCGAAGCCGGCGCCAAGGTGATCGGTGTCAACGCGCGCAATCTCAAAACCCTCGAGGTGGACAAGAACACCTTCGGTCGCATTGCTCCCGGTCTGCCGACCGAGACGATCAAGATCGCCGAATCGGGTGTTCGCGGAACTGCCGATCTGTTGGCGTACGCCGGTGCGGGCGCCGACGCAGTGCTCGTCGGTGAAGGCCTCGTGACCAGCGGCGACCCTCGCAAGGCCGTCGCAGATCTGGTCAATGCCGGTGCACACCCGTCCTGCCCCAAACCGTCTCGATAAAGCGCTTCACCCGCCCGGCGTGCTTTGATGCACCCGGGCGGTGACCAGCGACACCGTTGGGGCAGACTGGTGGGGTGACTTCACGTACTCAGGAACCAGGCTCCGGTGCAGTATTCAAGGGCGGCAATTTGCCGCCGGCCAGCGCGGGACTCACCGAGCGCTCTCACGACCCGGATGCCGGAGGGCATTTCGGCGTCTATGGCGGACGGCATGTGCCGGAAGCTCTCATGGCGGTTATCGAGGAAGTCACTGCGGAGTACGAAAAGGCTCGCGCGGACGACACGTTCTTGAACGAACTCGATCGCTTGCAGCGCGATTACACCGGGCGTCCGTCGCCGATTTTCGAGGCAACGCGAATGAGCGAGTTCGCCGGCGGCGCGCGCATCATTCTCAAGCGTGAAGATCTGAACCACACCGGTTCTCACAAGATCAACAACGTTCTCGGTCAGGTTCTGCTGGCGAAGCGTATGGGCAAGACCCGCATCATCGCCGAGACCGGAGCGGGCCAGCACGGTGTGGCATCGGCCACCGCCTGTGCACTGCTCGGTCTCGAGTGCGTCATCTACATGGGTGCTGTCGACACCGAACGTCAAGCACTGAACGTCGCGCGCATGCGCCTGCTCGGCGCGGAGGTCGTCTCGGTCGAGACCGGTTCGCGCACGCTAAAGGACGCGATCAACGAAGCCTTGCGCGACTGGGTTTCCCACGCGGACAACACCTATTACTGCTTCGGTACCGCGGCAGGTCCGCACCCGTTCCCCACCATCGTTCGCGACTTCCAGCGAGTGGTCGGCCTCGAAACACGAGTCCAGGTTCAGGCACTGACCGGCCGCCTCCCCGATGCAGTCACAGCCTGCGTCGGAGGCGGCTCCAACGCAATCGGAATCTTCCACCCGTTCATCGACGATCTGTCGGTACGGCTGGTTGGCTACGAAGCAGCCGGCGACGGTGTCGAAACCGGAAGGCATGCAGCAACGTTCGCCGGCGGTACCCCTGGCGCATTCCAGGGTGCCTACTCCTACCTGCTCCAGGACGAAGACGGTCAGACCATCGAATCGCACTCGATCTCTGCTGGTCTGGACTACCCGGGCGTAGGACCCGAGCACGCTTACCTGAGCGATATCGGGCGTGCCACCTACGAACCCGTCACCGACAGCGAAGCGATGGATGCTCTACTGCTGCTCTCGCGCCGCGAAGGCATCATCCCGGCCATCGAATCCGCCCACGCCGTTGCCGGCGCGCTCCGACTGGGCAAGGAACTCGGCGAGGGCGCGATCATCGTCGTCAATCTCTCCGGTCGCGGTGACAAGGACATGGACACCGCCGCAAGCTGGTTCGGTCTCTTCGACGGCGCCTCGAGTCAGGCAACCGCTCCGGCTGATGCAGCAGACCAGAACGACAACACGGAAGGCTCGGACAAGTGAGCGAACGACCATCACGCCTCGCACCCACCTTTGCAGCGTGCAAGGCTGACAAGCGTGCCGCCCTCGTCGGTTACCTGCCTGCCGGTTATCCGACCGTTCCCGAATCGATCGACGTGTTCAAAGCGATGGTCGACGGTGGCTGCGACATCATCGAAGTCGGTGTCGCGTACTCCGATCCGGTCATGGACGGTCCGACCATCCAGCGTGCAGCCGAAACCGCACTCACCAACGGCGTTCGCCTTCGCGACATCTTCACCGTGATCGAGCAGATCAGTTCGGTCGGCGGCAAGGCCGTCGTGATGACCTACTGGAACCCGGTACTGCAGTACGGCGTCGACAAGTTCGCACGAGACCTCGCTTCCGCCGGCGGGCTCGGACTCATCACCCCCAACCTCATTCCGGAAGAAGCAGGCGCCTGGATGGAAGCATCCGAGGAGCACCACCTCGACCGGATCTTCCTTGTCGCCCCGTCCTCGACGGAAGAACGGCTCGCGATGACACTCGACGCGAGTAGTGGATTCATCTACGCGGCCTCGACAATGGGTGTCACCGGCGCTCGCGACGCCGTGTCGTCGATGGCTCCGGAACTGACCGCACGAATCCGCGCGCATTCCGACATTCCCGTCGGCGTCGGATTGGGTGTTCGGTCCGGCGCACAAGCTGCCGAAATCGCGGCATACGCCGATGCCGTCATCGTCGGCTCGGCTCTGGTCTCCGCGGTCGAGAACGGCTTGGGAGCGGTTCGCTCGCTCACCGAAGAACTCGCCGAGGGCGTCCGCTCGGCTACCGTGGCGTCGTGACCTCAACTGTGGACCTACTGGCCTATATCCCCAGCCCGCCCCAAGGCGTCTGGTACGTCGGACCGGTAGCGCTGCGCGCCTACGCGCTCTTCATCATCCTCGGCATCATCGTCGCGATCGTGTGGGGAGATCGTCGTTGGGTCGCCCGCGGCGGCGAGAAGGGGACCGTTCTCGACATCGCGATCTGGGCTGTTCCGTTCGGTCTGATCGGTGGCAGGCTCTATCACGTTTTGACCGACTGGCCCGCCTATTTCGGCGAGAACGGCCAGCCTCTCGATGCACTCAAGGTGTGGCAGGGAGGCCTCGGAATCTGGGGAGCTGTGTTCCTCGGCGGCATCGGTGCGTGGATCGGCTGCCGTCGACGCGGCATTCCGGTGTCCGCGCTCGGTGATGCGATTGCGCCCGGAATCTTGCTCGCGCAGGCCATCGGTCGTATCGGCAACTACTTCAACCAGGAGTTGTACGGTCGCGAGACCGCCGTCCCATGGGGCCTCGAGATCTTCGAGCGTGTGAACTCTTCCGGCCAGCTCGATCAACTGGCAGGTGTCTCCAACGGAGAAGTCATTCGGGTCGTTCACCCGACGTTCCTCTACGAAGCTGTGTGGAACGTCCTGATCGTGATCCTGCTGGTCCTCGTCGACCGCCGATTCAAGATCGGTCACGGACGCCTGTTTGCTCTGTACGTCGCGGGTTATTGCCTGGGCCGGTTTGTCGTCGAACTGATGCGCGACGATTTCGCATACGAGATCGCCGGCATTCGAGTCAACACATTCACTTCGGGGATCGTGTTCTTCGCCGCACTGGCCTACTTCTTCCTGGCGAAGAAGGGTCGTGAGGATCCGGCTGATTTGAAGTCGAAGGACTACGTCGCTGCGGTAGCTGCCGGCGAAGCAGGAGTCGCGGCGCCAGTTACCGAAACTGATTCGGCGAAGGCCGACGCGAAAGGCGCCGACGCTGAAGATTCTGAATCCGATGCTGCTGAATCCGCTTCCAGTGAGGCAAGCGCCTCCACGGCAACGTCGGATGAGTCGTCGGACGCGGTGAAGCTGTCGAAGAAAGACAAGCCGTGACAGGTCCCTATTCGCAAGGGGGATTCCCCGAGGATCAGGGACCGGTCTACGGCGCGCCCAATCCGTACGGATATCAGCAGCCACCGCCCGCTCCATCGATGTACGGGTTCGGAGATCCCTATGCGCCGTACGGTCGGCACCCGGTAACGGGGGAACCGTATTCCGACAAGTCGAAAGCTACAGCTGGACTGTTGCAGATCTTGCTGGGCTTCCTCGGAATCTGTGGAGTCGGTCGTCTTTACATCGGGAGCGTCGGCATTGGACTGTGCCAACTGCTCGGCATGTTCTTCGCGCTGTTCATGTCCGCGTTCCTCATCGGAATTCCATTTGCCATCGGAATTTGGATCTGGGCGTTCGTCGACGGCATCGTGATACTTTCGGGCAATGCGCGGGACGGTGTTCGCCGGCCGTTGCGAGGATGATCCGGGAGCACGAACCGAGGAAAGATCTGTGGGGGACCGGCCACGCGAAGGCCGAACCCTTCTCGCGGCCCGATAACAAAAGCTATTACGTACCGTCGTCGAATCGAAGGAAAGTACGTTGCCTAACTTGAACAAGAATCCGGAACCGTCCGAGTCGGGGGACTCGTCAGGATCGCAGCCGCCGGTTCCACCCCAGTTCGGGTCGCCGTTCGACTACGACGCGACGGCGGATGCGTCGTTGACGGAAACCTCGGCGCCAACGGAGAAGACTCCGTCGACGGAGACCACCGGCACCGGTCCAGGCTGGGACACGTATTCGGGAGTCGGGAACGGCCCGGGCTGGGGAAACCACCCCATCTACCCGCCGCCGACCGGAACCGAATCGACTACAGCGTTCCCCACTGCCGATTCTGATTCCACCCCGAATCAGCCCACGGCGCCGTACACGTCGCAGGAAAGCTACGCCGCCCAGAACTATCCGGCGACCGACTATCCGGCGCCGGACTACTCGAGGCCGACCCAAACCCCGACGGACGGTCCCGTTTACGGTGCGCCGGCAGATCAGACTCCGAATCCCTACGCGGCTCCGCCGCAGGGCTACCCCGCCGCYCCGCCGCAGGGAAGCCAGAATTACGGTCAGCAGCAGGGCTACCCCCAGCCTGGATATTCGCAGCCCGGTTACGGTCAGGCGCAGGGATACCCGCAAGGTCAGGGTTATCCTCAGCCTGGCTTCGGCCTTGTCGACCCGTCCGCACCGTACGGACGTGACCCGATGACCGGCGAACCGTATTCGGACAAGTCGAAGACGACCGCCGGATTGCTGGGCATTCTGCTCGGCGGTTTCGGAGCAGGACGTTTTTACCTCAACCAGCCCGGCATGGCTGTCGCACAGATCGCGGTCACTTGGTTGACGTGTGGAATCGGTGGCATCTGGCCGCTCATCGACGGCATCATGATGTTGACCGGCAGTGTGCGCGATCAGTACAACCGACCTTTGCGTAGCTGATCGAAAACGATGTTCGGAACTGTGGCCCCCTGACGCKCGTCGTCAGGGGGCCACAGTTTTACTCTCGCGACCTGCGGTTATGTGCTGATAAACTAGCGAACGTCGGCTGCATGACCGTGTGGAGGTCGCCGAGTGCCGTTTTCTCGAATACCTGATCCTCGAGGCCTGTACGACCCCGATCAGGAAACCGATTCATGTGGTGTAGCCGTGGTAGCAGACACCTCTGGACGTCACCTGCATTCCATTGTCGACGAGGCGCTCGCGGTCCTGGCCAATCTCACCCACCGTGGCGCGGTCGGGCGCGAGTGCAACAGTGGTGACGGCGCGGGCATCCTTCTTCAGCTGCCGACGGAATTCTTCGATGCGGTGACCGCGTTCGAGCTTCCACCACCCAACGCGATGGGTGAGAACACCTACGCAGCCGGAAACTGCTTTCTCCCGGTGGATCAGGAAGCACGTCGGCGCGCGGTAGTTCGGATACACCGGTACGCAGCGGCAGAAGGACTGCGGATTATCGGGTGGCGGGCGGTCCCAGTCGACCGTGACTGCGTCGGAACCGTTGCCGCGCAGTGCGCTCCGTACATCAGTCAATGTTTTGTGACGTGCGCCGAGCCAAGAGATCGCAGTGTGGGCGGAATTGCCTTGGACCGACGAGTGTTCGCGCTCAGGAGACAAGTCGAGCGAATTCATTCGGCCGATGATGCGGTGTATTTCCCCTCGTTGTCCGCCCGAACCATCGTGTACAAGGGCATGCTCACGCCGACGCAGTTACCCGGTTACTTCACCGACCTATGCGACGCCCGAATGCGAACTGCCTTGGCGGTCGTGCACAGTCGGTACTCCACGAACACTTTTCCGTCGTGGTCACTTGCTCAGCCGTATCGCTGCATCGCTCACAACGGCGAGATCAATACGATTGTGGGAAACAGGAATTGGATGCGCGCTCGCGAGCCGATGTTGCGGAGCGCACTTTTAGGTGGGGACATCGATCGCATGTTTCCGATCTGTACCCCGGGTGGATCCGACTCTTCGTCGTTCGACGAAGTGCTCGAGTTTCTGACGCTCGGGGGCCGCAGTGTGCAGCACGCCATCGCGATGATGATTCCCGGTGCATGGGAGAACGATTCTTCGATGCCAGACGAGATGAGGGCCTTCTACCAATTTCACGCTTGCCTGATGGAACCATGGGACGGCCCGGCGTCGGTGACGTTCAGCGACGGCACTGTTGTCGGGGCGGTGTTGGATCGCAACGGTCTTCGCCCAGGGCGATGGTGGCGGATGAGGAACGGCCGTATCGTGTTGGCGAGTGAGAGCGGTGTGTTCGACGCTCCGACGTCCGAGGTGTTGGAGAAGGGGCGCCTCGAACCGGGTCGAATGTTCCTCGTCGACACCGCTCGCCGTGGCATCGTTTCCGATGCGGAGATCAAATCCGAACTCGTGAGCACAGACCCCTACAGGGAATGGGTCGACGGGGGATTGGTCGATCTCGAGGAAATCCCCGAGTCGGCGCCTGCCCGAGGCGATCCGGCTCCGCTGTTGCACAGGCAGCTGCTCTTCGGATACCAGGCAGAGGACTTGCAGGAAGTTCTCCTTCCAATGGCTCGCTCAGGATCGGAGCCGTTGGGATCGATGGGAGTCGACACACCTCTCGCCGTTCTCTCGGATCGGCCGAAGCTGTTGTACGACTATTTCGTCCAGCTCTTTGCTCAGGTGACGAACCCGCCTTTGGACGCGATTCGCGAGGAAGTCGTCACTACGCTTGGTGTCACCCTCGGCGCTGAGCAGAACTTGTTCGAAGCGTCGGCGCTGTCGTGCCGAAGGATTGTTCTCGATAAACCGGTGATTGGACCGGGGAAGATGGCGAAGGTCGCCGAACTATGCGGCGCAAGAACTCCGAGAAGCGCTGTCCTACAGGGAGGTTTCGATCCGAGAGGCAGTCTCGGCGAAGGCGTCGAGAGGCTTCGTGAGTCCGCCCGAACGGCCGCCGCGGCCGGAACCGAGATTCTGGTGATCTCCGACCGTGGATCGGGCCCTGAGCAGGCTCCCATTCCGTCATTGCTCGCAGTATCTGCCGTGCATCACGATCTGGTTCGGCATGGCCTGCGAACCAAGGTTTCCCTCGTCGTCGRGTCGGGTGACGCGCGCGAAGTTCATCACATCGCGCTGCTGATCGGCTACGGTGCTGCGGCTGTCCACCCCTATCTTGCTCTCGAATCGGTAGAAGCACTCAGCGAGCAAGACGAGCTTCCCGGAATAGATTCGAAAATGGCATCGGACAACTATCTGAGAGCGGCAAATTCCGGCGTGCTCAAAGTGATGTCGAAGATGGGAATCGCTACGGTTCACTCCTATACGGGCGCACAGGTATTCGAGGCAGTGGGCTTGGGCCGAGAATTGGTCGACGAATACTTCTGCAACACACGAAGCAGGATTGGCGGGATCGGTATCACCGAAGTCGCGCGAGAAGTTCTGATGCGTCACGCGGCCACGTATCGTACGGTGCGGCATCGTCAGTTGAGCAGCAGTGGAGAGTTCCGGTATCGCCGCGGTGGTGAATTGCATGTGTTCACACCCGAGTCCGTGTTCTTCCTTCAGCATGCGACCCGGACGGGGCGAAGTGAGATATTTCGTCGCTACAGCGATGAAGTCGATCGACTGAGTGCGCAGGGCGGAACACTTCGGGGGCTGTTTCGATTTCGGCGTGGGATTCGTCCGCCGATTCCGCTCCGTCAGGTCGAACCCGTCGAGTTGATTCTCGCTCGATTCAACACCGGTGCGATGAGCTACGGCTCCCTCTCTGCCGAGGCGCACGAGACGATGGCGGTTGCGATGAATGCCCTCGGCGGACGTTCGAACACCGGTGAGGGCGGAGAGTCACCGGAGCGGTTGCGTGACAACAAGCGTCGAAGCGCAGTCAAGCAGGTCGCGAGTGGTCGCTTCGGGGTGACCGGCGATTACCTGGTCAATGCCACTGACATTCAGATCAAGATGGCCCAGGGCGCCAAGCCCGGTGAAGGAGGGCAGCTTCCGGGGTCCAAGGTGTACCCGTGGATCGCGGAAACCCGGTACTCGACACCTGGAGTCGGCCTCATCTCTCCGCCCCCGCACCACGACATCTATTCGATCGAGGATCTCGCCCAATTGATCTACGACCTCACATGCGCAAACGATCGTGCGCGGATACACGTGAAGTTGGTCAGCGCAGTCGGAGTCGGGACAGTTGCGGCAGGTGTGGCCAAAGCGCACGCCGACGTGGTGCTGATCTCCGGTCACGACGGCGGGACGGGCGCGGCGGCACTCTCGTCCATCCACCACGCTGGTACGCCCTGGGAGATCGGGCTGGCCGAAACTCAGCAGACCTTGGTGCTCAACGGGTTACGCGATCGGATCGTCGTCCAGTGTGACGGGGGTCTGCGCACGGCGCGGGACGTCGTCGTCGCCGCGTTGCTGGGGGCGCAGGAGTACGGGTTTTCCACGGCGCCACTCATCGCGGCCGGCTGCGTCATGATGCGGGTATGTCACCTCGACACCTGCCCCGTCGGAGTAGCAACGCAGAATCCCGAACTGCGCGAGCGATTCACCGGCCGGCCGGAGTACGTCGAGAACTTCTTCCGCTTCATCGCCGACGACGTACGACGTTTGTTGGCAGAACTGGGGTTTCGAAGTATCGACGACGCTCTGGGCCACGCAGACGTATTGGAAATGTCTCCGGCGGTGGCGCATTGGAAGAGTCGCACGTTGGACCTCTCACCACTCTTCGACGTTCCGGCCGCGCCGACCGGCGCGSCCTACCCGCCGTGTGTACCTGTTTCGAGCGAACTCGAACGCACCCTGATCGAGTGCGCCGCGAACTCACTCGAGGACGCTCGACCCGTGCATATCGAACTGCCAGTACACAATACGGATCGGGCGGTGGGAACGAGGCTGGGCGCAGAGGTGACCAGACGCTACGGCGCCGTCGGGCTACCTGAAGGCACCATCGACGTCGTGCTCAGTGGAACGGCAGGCCAGTCACTCGGTGCGTTCCTGCCGCCCGGCATCTCGCTGGTCGTCGTCGGCGATGCAAACGATTACGTGGGGAAGGGGCTCTCCGGTGGACGAATCGCGCTTCGGCCGAGTGAGGACGCGCCCTTCGTGGCCGAGGATCAGGTGATTGCCGGCAATACGCTGCTGTACGGCGCTACGAGCGGTGCGCTCTATGCCAGGGGGCGTGTCGGGGAACGATTCGCGGTGCGCAACTCGGGCGCGGTCGCTGTGGTGGAAGGCGTCGGAGACCACGCGTGTGAGTACATGACCGGGGGTTGCGTCGTCATCATCGGCCCAACTGGTAGGAACCTTGCTGCGGGAATGTCCGGCGGAGTTGCCTTCGTACTCGACGTGAAGGCAGAGAAGGTCAACGGCGACATGGTCGTTCTGGAGCGACCTTCGGCGGAAGACTGCAGTCAGCTGGTCGAACTTCTCGGCGAGCATTTGGCTGCGACCGGCTCGCCGGTGGCGGCAAAACTTCTCGACGACTGGGTTGACCAGAGTCCGAGATTCACCAAAGTTTTGCCTGTCGACTACCGGAAGGTCGTGGAACAGAACGAACTGGTGGAGCCGGCTCATGCCTGACGCCCGCGGGTTCCTCAACGTGAAACGATCCGGCTCACCGACCAGATCGACCGATGTGCGTGTCGGTGACTGGGCGTCGGTATACGAGTCGCTGGATCCCGTCGTGCGAAATCGAGACGTATCTGCACAGGCCTCGCGTTGCATGGACTGCGCTGTGCCGTACTGCCATTCGGCCGACGTGGGGTGTCCGCTCGGCAATCTCATTCCGGAATGGAACGACCTGGTTCGGCGTGGACGGTGGTCCGAAGCCTCGGAGAATCTGCATTCCACCAACAATTTCCCCGAGTTCACCGGACATCTGTGCCCCGCACCGTGCGAAACGGCGTGCGTTCTCGCACTCGACGACGAGCACACGTCAGGAGGTGTCACCATCAAGCGCATCGAACAGGCAATCGTGGACAACGCCTGGGAGTCGGGTTGGTTGGGGCCGCAGGCACCGGTAGTTCACAGCGGAAACCGTGTTGCGGTTGTCGGTTCGGGACCGGCGGGACTGGCCGCGGCTCAACAACTGACACGAGCCGGACACAGTGTCACGGTGTTCGAGCGGAGCGATCGGATCGGGGGACTGCTTCGCTACGGAATTCCGGAATTCAAGTTGCCCAAGGCCCTCATCAACCGGCGGCTGGAACAACTGACCGCCGAGGGGACCAGATTCGTCACCGACTGCGCCGTCGGAGTGAACGTGAGCGCGCACGACCTCTCGACGGAATTCGAGGCGGTAGTCCTGGCGGTCGGGGCTGACCGTGCCAGAGACACAGACGTACCGGGTCGTAGTCTTCGCGGAATCCATCGTGCGATGACGTACCTGCGTGCGGCCAACCACGAATGCGAGGGTGACGGAGCGTCGAGCATCTCGGCGCGAGGTAAGAACGTCGTGATCATCGGTGGCGGCGACACGGCCGCCGACTGCCTCGGCACGGTGCATCGCCAAGGCGCCCTCTCGGTGACGGAATTGGATTACCACGTCCCACCTCCGGCACGCCGCGATCGAGATCGCGACCCATGGCCGTTGTGGCCGCGGGTCCTACGCAGCTCGCCGGCAGACGAGGAGGGCAGTGACAAACGATTCCGATGGGCGGCGCAGGAATTTCTCGACGACGGTGGGGGTGCGGTCCGCGCAATCCGGATGGTTCCGGTAGCCGTGTCGCGGGGGACGAACGGACAACGGACCCTGGTGGAGACCGGCGACGCGACGGATCTGGTGTGCGAGATGGTCCTGCTCGCTCTGGGTTTCGACGGCGTCGAAACCGCCCCACTGCTCACCGACCTTGATGTCGGCACCGATCCACTCGGCAGAATCAAGTGTGATGTCGGGTGGCAGACCCGGACACCCGGCGTATTCGTCTGCGGCGACGCGCATCGCGGGGCGTCGCTGGTCGTTTGGGCGATTGCCGAGGGACGGTCGGCCGCACGTGCCGTCGACATGTTTCTCACAGGCGAGTCGGCGCTTCCGGCTCCGGTTCATCCAAAGGCATTTCCGCTGTTCGTGAGCTGACCAACTGAATCGAGTAAGTACAGAAAGTGCAGGTCGCAAATGCCGGATAGAAGTGCGGTGGGGTAGCGACTAGGCTCGAGCCGTGAACCGACGGACAAAAATTGTATGCACACTTGGACCTGCGACAGCTTCTGGCGACCGCATCCGTGAGCTCGTGGAGAGCGGCATGGACGTGGCGCGCCTCAACTTCAGCCACGGCGAGCATGCCGATCACGAAGAAAACTACATTCGCGTCCGCGCCGCGTCGGACGCCACCGGAAAGGCCGTCGGTGTTCTCGCCGACCTTCAGGGGCCCAAGATTCGCCTCGGCCGATTCAAGGACGAGCGGACCACCTGGGCCAACGGTGAAGAGGTTCGTATCACCGTCGACGACGTCGAGGGAACGCACGATCGTGTCGGGACCACGTACAAGGAATTGGCGCGCGACGCCAAGGCCGGTGATCGACTGCTGGTCGACGACGGAAAGGTCGGCCTGGTCGTCACGTCCATCGACGGCAACGACGTCGTCTGTCGGGTCACCGAAGGCGGTCCGGTCAGCAACAACAAGGGCCTCTCACTGCCCGGTATGAACGTCTCCGTTCCAGCCCTGTCGGGCAAGGACATCGCCGACCTCGAGTTCGCTCTCAAGCTGGGTGTCGACTTCATTGCACTCTCCTTCGTTCGCTCACCGGCGGACGTCGAATTGGTTCACGCCATCATGGATCGAGTCGGGCGCCGCGTTCCCGTCATCGCGAAGCTCGAGAAGCCCGAGGCCATCGACAATCTCGAAGCCATCGTGCTCGCGTTCGACGCCGTCATGGTCGCCCGCGGTGACCTCGGTGTCGAGTTGCCGCTCGAGCAGGTCCCGCTCGTTCAGAAGCGCGCAATCCAGATTGCTCGTGAGAACGCGAAGCCGGTCATCGTCGCGACGCAGATGCTCGAGTCGATGATCGAGAACTCACGTCCCACTCGCGCAGAGGCATCCGATGTCGCCAACGCCGTTCTCGACGGCGCCGACGCAGTCATGCTCTCGGGCGAGACTTCGGTGGGCAAGTACGTCATGGAAACCGTTCGCACCATGGCCCGCATCGTCGAGGCCGTCGAGAACGAATCAACCCGTGTCCCACCGTTGACCCACGTCCCGCGCACCAAGCGCGGAGTCATCTCGTACGCAGCACGCGACATCGGCGAGCGTCTCGACGCCAAGGCCTTGGTTGCGTTCACTCAGTCCGGTGACACGGTGCGTCGACTGGCTCGTCTGCACACGCCGCTGCCGTTGCTCGCCTTCACACCGCTGCCTGCGGTGCGCAGTCAGCTGACGCTGACGTGGGGAACCGAGACGTTCCTGGTCGATGCGGTGGCCACCACTGACGAGATGGTGCGTCAGGTGGACAGTGCGTTGCTCTCCCTCGGGCGGTACGTCAAGGGTGACCTCGTGGTCATCGTTGCCGGATCCCCTCCGGGAACTGTCGGTTCCACCAACCTCATTCACGTCCACCGTATCGGCGAAGAGGACCACTGAGTGACCCACGCGAACGCGTCCACCGACCTCGGTACTCTTCTCGGTCTGTTGGATCTGGAGCAGATCGGTGACGACGCGTTCCGTGGATACCACCCGAAACAGGTAGGTTCGCGGACGTTCGGCGGTCAATTGGTGTCTCAGGCACTGATGGCCGCCGGACGGACTGTCGACGGTGATCGCCCCATCCATGCCGTGAACGCCCATTTCATTCGGGGCGGAGATGTGAAGGCGCCTATCGAGTACCGGGTGGAGCGTCATCGTGACGGGAGGGCATTCGCCAACCGTCAGGTGACTGCCTATCAGGGTGAGAACGAATTGTTCGTGATGCTCGCGGCGTTCCAGGACTCCGGCAAGGGGCTCGACCATGCTGTCGAGATCCCGGATGTTCCACTTCCGGAGTCGTTGCCTCCCATCGGCGATCATCTGGTGGGGTACGAGGAAAAACTGCCGCATTTCAGTGCGGCGCTCAAGCCGATCGACATGCGGTACGCCAACGATCCGGCGTGGATCCTCAAGGGCACCGGCGAGAAACTCAACCACAATCGGGTGTGGATGCGCCCCGACGGTGATCTGCCGGACGATTCGCTCATTCACGCTGCGACGCTGGCATATTCGTCCGACACCACCGTGCTCGATTCGATTCTGACCACTCATGGTTTGTCCTGGGGTCATGATCGTATCGTCGCGGCGACGGTCAATCATTCGATCTGGTTCCATCGCCCGTTCCGGTTCACCGACTGGGTTCTGTACGCCACCGAATCGCCGGTCGCCGCAGGTTCGCGCGGTCTGGCAACCGGACGGTACTTCTCGGTGGAAGGACTGCTGTTGGCGACGGTGGTCCAAGAAGGAATGATCAGGCATTTCCCGCGTAAAGGGGAATGAGATGCGGGCCCGAGACTGAACTCGGGCCCAGAATCAAGCAGACTTGCGATATTGCGGTGAGAGTTCGTCGGCGCGGTCCCACGGAGACCAGTCGACTTCGCGTCCATCGAGTTGGGCCGCAACAACTTCCAAGCCCGCGTGCCAGCCGGCGGCGTGGGCGTACGCGGACTCTTCGTCTTCCATCGTGTGGGTGAGGGTCAGCCAGCAACCGCCGGTGCCGTCCGGTGCCAGTTCCCAATGCAGAGTATCTGCGTCCCAGAGGAATTCGAGAATTCGGTGCGGGTGGACGCTGATGACCGTCCCGCGCGTCACGTGATCTGCGGGCAGTCCGAATCGCTCGACTTGTTCCGGGGTCACCTTGAACAGCAGATCCGCGCCTGGAGTGAGATTGAAATCGACGTCCGCCGGGAACCAGGCGTCGAGGTACTCGCGTTCCGTTATCACTTTCCAGACCTTGTCCGGTGCGTGCGGAATTGCCAGTTGGAAGCTCAGTGACACCCGACCGTCATAGGTCAGGTTTATCTTGCCGTTGTCCATCGGTGCCTCCAATGCTTGGTGCCCGTGCGGTTGCCCCCATCGTGCCATCTAATTGCTTAGGATGGAATAACTGCAGGTCAGATCGTTACCTATTGATAGGTTATGTCGATTTGTCTCGATTTGAGAGCGGCGTTCCGGATGCGTTTCGTGGCAGTGAGACACACGCGCGGTACGCTGACCACGCACGACTGGCGCGGGTGGGAATTACCACCGGGGAGTGCACATCGCGAGGCATCGACCGCCTGGGTGCTTCACACATCTTGTGTGAAGGGGATTCATGTCTACCGAAGATCTGTCTACTGAAGATCTGCCTACCGAAAATCTGCCCAGCCAGAACGTGGCCGCTCGAATAATCGACGGACGCGCAATTGCCGATGCTGCGCTCGCGGACCTCTCAGTGCGCACGAGGCAGTTTCGTGATGAGACGGGGCACGTTCCTTGCCTGGCCGCCGTCATCGTGGGAGCGGACCCGGCCTCGAAGGCGTATGTACAGATGAAGGCCAAACGGTCTGTCGTCGTCGGAATGACGTCGCGGACGGTCGAACTCCCGGTGAGTACAACCACCGAAGAACTAGTCGACGTGCTGAGAGCGTCGTCGGCGGACCCTTCGATCGACGGCATACTGCTGCAACACCCGGTGCCAGGCCACATCGACGAACGGGCTGCGTTCGATGCCATCTCGGCCGACAAGGACGTTGACGGCGTTACCTCGGCAGCGTTCGCGGCAATGGCGTTGACCGGTGGGGGATTCGAATCATGTACACCGAGTGGCATCCTGCGCCTGCTCGACGCCACAGGCGTCGAACTCTCCGGAAAGCATGCTGTCGTGGTCGGCCGAAGCCCGATACTCGGATTGCCGATGGGAATGCTCCTCCTGCGTCGAGGCGCAACGGTGACATACTGCCATTCGCGAACCGTCGACCTGGCCGCCCACGTCGCTTCGGCAGACATCGTCATCGCGGCCGTCGGTGTTCCGGAACTGATCAAAGGGGCGTGGATCAAGCCTGGGGCAGTGGTGATCGATGCGGGGTACAACGCGGGCAACGTCGGAGATGTGGAGTACGCCGCCGCGCTCCCACATGCCGGTGCGATCACACCGGTGCCGGGTGGCGTCGGCCCCATGACGGTTGCCGTCCTGCTGGAACAAACACTGGCAGCAGCAGTTCGCGCAGCGGAAGTTCGGGCATGCAGTGAGAGTTCGGGCATGCAGTGAGAATCATGACAGTCGTGTTGGACCGGACCCAGCAATCGCCTCGGATCGATTGTGAGACCTCGGTTTCGAGACGGAGTATTCATCCGCCCCTCGATAACCGAATTACCGCGTCGAGCACCGCTGCGCTGGAATGGCTGAGCTGAGCGCGCAATTGGTGTATTCGACAGTCAGCTGTCTGCCGTGGGGATGTCGATCATCAACCGGGACGGTGAATCGGATGTCGATACGGTGTATGCCGGACGGATGTCGACCGTGCCGACAAACGACTGCAGGATCGCACTGTTCCTGGCCGCACTGTCTATGCGCGTGATGTTTTCGCCCTCGTGAGATACGGAGTTGAGCGACGAATCCGATTGGACTCCCATCAGGTCGACTTGAAGTATCGATCGACTTCCGACGTCCACGACTGTGCTGTCACCCGCTCGGATTGCTTCGCTGACGTATTCGGTTTTCCAGAACACTGATCCATTTCCGTCGAATCGGTAGGTGATTCGGGTGAAACCGTCGTGATCGGTTACGTCGATCTCGGTCACGTCGACGCGCGGATTCGGTGAAAAGATCTCCGTGTCGTTCGGGAGCGGAGCAAGCGTGGAGATCTCGGTTGGTAGGGCATCGATCGGGGGAGTGCCGACCTGAAGGGTGCCTGTCTGTGTTGCAGCATCGAGGACGGTCTGGGTGGAAGATTCGCCGGCAGTGTTGGATTCGCCGGCAGTGTCGGATTGGTCGTCAGTCTGACACCCGGTGAGCAGCGCGAAAACAGATATGGCTCCGAGCAGAGCAATCAGGCGACGACCGTTCATGGATCGAATCTAACTGCGGTCGATCTGGGGTACAGCCGAATGCCGAAACCTTGCGGTACGGCCAACTGCGGCAGGTGGTGCCCTCGGTGAGACTCGAACTCACACTGGACGGGTTTTGAATCCGTTTCCTCTGCCAATTGGGATACGAGGGCTTGTTGCGATGACTACATTAGAAGATGCGATTTCAATGTCAAACACCGGTACCCTCTAATCGTTCGCGTCTCGTGTCGGGGCGGTTCGATGGAGGAGGATGGTGGCCATGAATTCGCCGCAGCCGCAAGGCAATCAGCTCGCACCCCGTCGTGTTGTCGTCGCTGAAGACGAGGCGTTGATCCGCATGGATCTGGTCGAGATGCTCCGCGAAGAGGGCTACGACGTCGTCGGTGAGGCCGGTGACGGGCAGGTTGCGGTGGAGTTGGCCGAGTCGCTCAAGCCTGATCTGGTCATCATGGACGTGAAGATGCCCAGGAGAGACGGCATCGACGCCGCTTCGGAGATTGCCGCCAAGCGGATCGCTCCTGTTGTCATTCTCACAGCGTTCAGTCAGCGCGAGTTGGTCGAGCGCGCACGCGATGCCGGCGCCATGGCTTACTTGGTCAAGCCGTTCTCGATCAGTGACCTCGTTCCCGCTGTCGAATTGGCGGTCAGTCGTTTCCGCGAGGTGACGGCGCTCGAGCGTGAGGTCGCTGATCTTTCCGACCGGCTCGAAGCACGCAAGCTGATCGAGCGAGCCAAGAGTGTTCTGATGGTTCGCCAAGCGCTCACCGAACCTGAGGCGTTCAAGTGGATTCAGCGCGCCGCGATGGATCGGCGCTCCACGATGAAGGCGGTCGCACAGGTCGTACTGGAAACTCTGGGCGGTGAACCGGACGCTTGAGCAAAGTGTCCGGGTTATCCGGCTGCACTGAGTGGCTGCGTCGACCGTCGAAACGTCGCGCAGCGCTACAGCCGTGTAAACACTGTGCGCCTTCAGATAACAGTCAGGTCACAGGGCTTTCTTGAAGGATCGCGAAACGGTTCCAAGGTCTAGCGTCTGATCCCACAGCGAGCGCCAGTTCGGGTGGCGCGAGCACCGGCTGATCTTAGGAGCGTGGGATGGCTAGACGAACACTTGTGCGTACTGCTGCAGTTCTCGGCGCGGCATCACTGGCACTTGCAGGCTGTAGCTCGGACAAGTCGGATGACTCGTCTTCGAGTGGCTCTACGTCCGGCGCTTCCGCCGCGACGACATCCGTCACGACTGATTGCACCCCGGAGCAGGCCAAGGCCGGCGCCACCCCGTCCACGGAAGCGCTGCGTATCGGTACGCTTCTTCCCGATACAGGCAGCTTGTCGTTCCTCGGGCCGCCGATGGTCGCGGGCACCCAGCTGGGAGTCAACGACGTCAATGCTGCCGGAGGCGTTCTCGGCCAACCGGTCCAGCTGATTCCCGGCGATTCGGGTGACACCACAACGGACACCGCCAACACCACCGTCGACCGCGAATTGGCTGCAGGCACTCAGGTCATCGTCGGCGCCGCGTCGTCTTCGGTCTCGCTCAAGGTGATCGACAAGATCGCCAGCGCAGGCGTCGTGATGTTCTCGCCTGCCAACACCTCGGACCAATTCGTCTGCTACCCCGACAAGGGCATGTACTTCCGCACCGCTCCGACGGACGTACTGCAGGCTCAGGCCGTCGCACAGCTCATTTCGGACGACGGTGGTCAGCGCGTAGCGATCATGGCCCTCAACGACCCGTACGGGACGGGTCTGGCGGACAACATCGAAAAGAATCTGATCGATTCGGGCGTCCCCTCCGATCAGATCGAGAAGATCAT
This sequence comes from Rhodococcus sp. P4_F3_2, assembly GCF_056401335.1. Taxonomy (NCBI): domain Bacteria; kingdom Bacillati; phylum Actinomycetota; class Actinomycetes; order Mycobacteriales; family Nocardiaceae; genus Rhodococcus; species Rhodococcus sp. P4_F3_2. Next base: position 62,339 of record NZ_JBFUJN010000021.1, on the reverse strand, counting down.
CTACGACCCGAACGCGCAGTCGTTCAACTCCGAAGTCGATCAAGTCAAGAACTTCAATCCGGATGCAGTGGCATTGGTGGGCTTCGAGGAGTCGGCGAAGATCATCACGCGCATGCACGAAGTGGGCATCGGCCCGTCGGACGGAATGGCGATGTACGGCGTCGACGGCAACATGGGTAACGCGCTCGGCGAATCCGTGGCGAAGCCGTTGCTCGACACCATGCAGGGAACCACGCCCCTGACGGACGTCGGAGCTGCCTTCCAGGATCGTCTCAAGGCTGTGAACCCCTCTCTGATCGACTTCAACTACGCCGGCGAGTCGTACGACGCGGTGGTGATCTCAGCGCTTGCTGCCGAGCAGGCGAAGTCGACGGCCGGTACCGACATCGCGGCCAACATCAACAGCGTCACCGAAGGTGGCACCAAGTGCACGTCCTACGTCGAGTGCCTGCCGTTGGTGAAGGCGGGAACCGACATCGACTACGACGGCATCACCGGTGAGTTGGACTTCAACGATTCGGGAGAACCGTCCATCGGTTCGTACGGAAAGCTCAAGTTCGGCCCTGAGAACACGCTGACCACAGAAGGATTCGTGGTCGTGGGCAAGTAAGCAGCCAACGAGAATGGGCCAGGGT